>NZ_JBBATX010000006.1:0-13345 GCF_040398505.1 Sphingomonas sp.
GATTTCTACGTCATGCTCGACACATCTGGATCGATGGCCTTTCCATCAACATCGACGGGCATCACCCAATTGCGCAGTAAGACCGGTGGGTGCGCCTTTGCTTGCCATTCTACCAACGACGCCACTGCGCGCGACGCGTCGAACAAGCTGACGGATTATTACGGCGTGGCGAAATCCTTCAACATCCCGTTGCGGGTGGACGAAGCAAAAACGGCTGTCTCAAGCATGATGACGCTTGCGACGAGTACAGGCATTAACAATAAAGCCGCTTACCGCGCTGCTTTGGTATCTTTTGCTGCTGCCGATTTGCGCGCCAACAACGGGTTCAAGACGTTGCAGTCGCTGACTACCAATCTCGCCGCTGTCGGCACGGCGGCAGGCGCCGCATCGACGTCCTTATACTATAGTAACGGCTGCCCGACTTCGAGCTTTTGCAACAATGATACAGACACGGCTGCGAGCGACGCGTTCAATCGCGTCAATCTTTTGATGCCAACTCCTGGCAACGGGACGAATGTTGCAGGCGACAAGCCTCAGGAGATTTTGTTCATCGTGACCGACGGTATGCGAGACGAAACTCGCGCGACGGGTCGCCCTGAAATCGCGTTCGACCCGACATGGTGTACGATCGTCAAGGCACGCGGCATCCGGATCGCCATTCTTTATACCGAATATCTGCAGAGTTCGATGGACGGCGACAGCTGGTCGCAGTCCAACGTCGTACCCTATCTCTATCAAATCGAGCCGGCGCTCACTGCGTGCGCGACGCCCGGGCTGATGTACAAGGTGACGACAGACGATGACATATCGTCCGCCCTCAACCGCTTGTTCCTCGCGGCCGTATCGAACGCCCATATCACCAATTGAAGGCACGACACCGCGGGACGCGCCCGCGGTGTCGCAGACCTCAGCCCCGGTGCACGACCTGCTTCACTGCCGCGACAATCTTGTCGGCGGTGACGAGCATCAGTTTTTCGAGGTTCGCCGCATAGGGCATCGGCACATCCTCATTGGTCACGCGCAGCACTGGCGCGTCGAGATCGTCAAACCCTTGCTCCATGCAAATCGCCTGGATTTCCGAGGCGATTGAGCACGTCGGCCAGCCTTCTTCGGCGACGACCAGGCGATTGGTCTTCTTGAGGCTCGCCAGCACCGTGGCGGTATCGAGCGGGCGCAACGTGCGCAGGTCGAGCACTTCGACGTCGATCCCCTCGGCCGCCAGTTTTTCGGCCGCCTCGAGTGCCAAGCCCACGCCGATCGAATAGCTGACGATCGTCACGTCGCTGCCCGCGCGCATGATCCGTGCCTTGCCGATCGGCAGGACATGATCGCCGACCGGCACCTCGAACGTGCGCCCGTAGAGCAATTCGTTTTCGAGGAAGACGACCGGATCTTCGGTGCGGATCGCGGCCTTGAGCAAGCCCTTGGCATCCGCCGCGTCATACGGCGCGATCACGATCAGGCCGGGGACGCTGGCGTACCACGGCGCATAATTCTGCGAATGCTGCGCCCCGACGCGGCTGGCGGCGGCGTTGGGGCCGCGGAACACGATCGGGCAGCGCATCTGGCCGCCCGACATATAGTTGGTCTTCGCCGCCGAATTGACGATATGATCGATCGCCTGCATCGCGAAGTTGAAGGTCATGAACTCGACGATCGGGCGCAAGCCCCCCATCGCCGCGCCCGTGCCGAGTCCGGCAAAGCCATATTCGGTGATCGGCGTGTCGATGACGCGCTTGTCGCCAAACTCGTCGAGCAACCCCTGCGTGACCTTATACGCGCCCTGATATTGCGCGACTTCCTCGCCCATCACGAACACGCGCGGATCGCGCCGCATTTCCTCGGCCATACCGTCGCGCAAAGCCTCGCGCAGCGTCAGCTTGACCATTTCGGTGCCGGGGGGAATTTCTTCCCCTCTCCCTGCGGGAGAGGGGGGAGCCGCTTTAGCGGCGGGGGGTGAAGGTGACTTGGGTTGCGGTTCATCACCCTCACCCCGCGCGCCTTGCGGCGCTTGCCCCTCTCCCGATGGGAGAGGGGGAGAAGATTCCTCACCTTCCACATCGAGCGTCGCGATCACCGTCCCGACCTTCACAGCATCGGTCCCCTCGGCGACCAGGATCTTGCCGATCGTGCCCTCATCGACCGCTTCGAATTCCATCGTCGCCTTGTCGGTCTCGATCTCGGCCAGGATGTCGCCCGATTTGACGACGTCGCCTTCCTTGACCAGCCATTTGGCGAGCGTACCCTCCTCCATCGTCGGGGAAAGCGCGGGCATCTTGATTTCGATTGGCATCAGTATGTTTCCACCAGCACGTCGGTATAGAGTTCCGCCGGGTCCGGCTCGGGCGTCTGCTCGGCAAAGTCGGCGGCTTCGTTCACGATCTTGCGGATTTCCTGCTCGATCTTCTTGAGCTCGTCCTCTTTCACGCCCTCGGCATCGAGCAGCTTCTTGACGTGATCGATCGGGTCGGACTTGTCGCGAACCGCCTGCACTTCATCGCGCGAACGGTATTTCGCCGGGTCGGACATCGAATGGCCGCGGTAGCGATAGGTCTTCATCTCGAGGATGATCGGCCCCTTGCCCGCACGCACCCAGGCGAGCGCTTCCTCGGCCGCACCACGACACGCCAGCACGTCCATACCGTCGACCTGGATCCCGGGGATGCGGAAGCTTTCGCCACGGCGGAACAATTGGTCCTCGGCCGACGAGCGATTGACGCTGGTGCCCATCGCATATTGGTTGTTCTCGATCACATAGATGATCGGCAGCTTCCACAGCTCGGCCATGTTGAAGCTTTCATACACCTGGCCTTGGTTCGACGCGCCATCGCCGAAATAGGCGAGGCACACCCCGCCATCCTCGCTATATTTGTGGCTGAAGGCGAGGCCGGTGCCGAGCGACACCTGAGCACCGACGATACCGTGCCCGCCATAGAATTTATGCGCGACGCTGAACATGTGCATCGAGCCGCCCTTGCCCTTGGAAATCCCGGCGGCGCGGCCGGTCAACTCGGCCATCACGTCCTGCGGCGGGATCCCGCACAACAGCATATGACCGTGGTCGCGGTAACCGGTGATGACGCTGTCCTTTTCGGTCAGCGCCGATTGCAGACCGACCGCGACGGCTTCCTGCCCGATGTACAAATGGCAGAACCCGCCGATCAGGCCGAGGCCATACAACTGTCCGGCTTTCTCCTCGAAGCGCCGGATCAGCAGCATTTGCTTGTAGAATTCGAGCAGTTCGTCTTTCGATGCGGCATAGGATTGCGGCTCGTCGGGGCGCTCGCGATTCGGCGCGAGCGGCTGGGATTTTCGAGCGGCTTCGGATTTAACGGCTGGGGCTTTTGCCACGTCGGGAGAACCTCATATCCGGGGGAGGAAGCCCCGCCTATAGGCGCGAAGCGTCCAGCTTATCAATCATCGCCGGGCCGAGAAGTTGCATCGCAGAAGTTTCCGCCACCCAAGCACTTCGATGATTGCTCCGTGCGCGGCGATGGCCGTAAGGCACCGATAGATGGCAGACTCCACTCACCCCTTACGGATCGCGCGCTTCCGCTCTTACTGGGCAGCGCGCTTCACGATGACGATCGCGCAGAATGCGATGATCATCGTCATCGGATGGCAGACCTACACGATCGCGCGCACCACGATGTCGCCGGCCGGGGCCGCGGCGCAGCTCGGGTTGATCGGGCTGCTGCAATTCGTCCCGCTGTTCGTAACGACGCCGATCACCGGTCTGGTCGCCGACCGCTTCGACCGCCGATGGATCACGCGGATCACGGTGTTTCTGCAATTGCTCTGCGCGCTGCTGTTGGCGCTGGCGACGCATCAGGGCTGGATCTCGTTGCCGGTCCTCTTCACCGTCGCGGTGCTGCTCGGCATCGCGCGGGCCTTTGCTGGACCGGCCTTCGGCGCGCTTGCCCCCAATCTCGTCCCCCGCGAGGTGCTGCCCACGGCGATCGCGCTCAGCTCGATCTCGTGGCAGGTCGGCACGATCCTCGGTCCGGCAATCGGCGGCTTTGCCTATGCGCAAGCGCAATCGGGCGCGTATTGGTTGGCGGTCGGGCTGTTCGCCACTGCATTGCTGTGTCTGATGACGATCCCGCCGGTGGCCCAACCGCCGCGCTCGACCGCGCACCCCTTGCGTCAGATCGCCGATGGCCTGTCCTATGTCGGCGAGAACAAGCTCGTCCTCGGTGCCATCACGCTCGATCTGTTTGCGGTATTTCTCGCGGGCACCACCGCGTTATTGCCAATCTACGCGCATGACATTTTCAAGGTCGGTCCGCAGGGCTTAAGCACGCTCGCCGCCGCGCCCGCCGTCGGCGCATCGATCGTCGCAATCCTGTTCTCGATCCGACCGCTGAAGACCAATGTCGGGCCGCGTATGCTCGTCGCTGTTTTGGTCTATGGCAGCGCGACGATCGTGTTCGGCGTCGCGCATTTGATCGTGCCCGCTCATGCCTTTCCAATCGGCGTCGGCGCGCTCGTTGTGGCGGGGGCGGCCGACATGTTCTCGGTCTATATCCGCTCGTCGCTCATCCAGCTGCACACGCCCGATGCGATGCGTGGGCGAGTCGGCGCAGTGTCGCAGCTCACGATCTCGGCCTCGAACGAGCTGGGCGAGGCCGAATCGGGCTTTCTTGCAGCGGCACTCGGTCCGGTCGGCGCGGTTCTGGTCGGCGGCGGCGGGGCGATTGTCGTGGCGATCCTATGGACCTATCTCTTCCCTAGCCTGAAAAATGCCAAGACGTTCGATCCACCCGTCAGCCGGCGGGACGCCCAAACACTCGACCTGGAGGCCACGCCATGAAAGCTAACACCATCCTCGACACGATCGGCAACACCCCGCACATCCGCATCCAGAAACTGTTTCCGGGTGCCGAGGTGTGGATCAAGTCGGAGCGCTCCAACCCGGGCGGATCGATCAAGGACCGCATTGCGCTCGCCATGATCGAGGCGGCCGAGCGCGACGGGCATTTACAGCCGGGCGCCACGATCATCGAGCCGACGAGCGGCAATACCGGCGTGGGTCTGGCGATGGTCGCGGCGGTGAAGGGCTATAAACTCGTGCTCGTCATGCCCGAGAGCATGAGCCTCGAGCGCCGCCGCCTGATGCTGGCTTATGGCGCGACCTTTGATCTGACGCCGCGCGAAAAGGGCATGAAGGGCGCGATCGAGCGCGCGCTCGAACTCGTCGAGCAGACGCCGGGCGCGTGGATGCCGCAGCAGTTCGAGAACCCGGCCAATATCGACGTGCATGTCCGCACGACCGCGATCGAGATCCTCAACGATTTCCGCGATTCGCCGATCGACGTGATCATCACCGGCGTCGGCACCGGCGGCCATATCACCGGCGTTGCCGAGGCGTTGAAGAAGGAATGGCCGAACCTGAAGGTCTATGCGGTTGAACCCGCAGCCTCGCCGGTGATCTCCGGTGGCGCACCAGGGCCGCATCCGATTCAGGGCATCGGCGCGGGGTTCGTTCCCGCCAATCTGCATACCCAGGCGATCGATGGAGCAATCAAGGTCGATGCTGCCATCGCCAAGGATATGGCCCGCCGTGCCGCCGCCGAAGAAGGTATGCTCGTCGGCATCAGTTCGGGCGCGACGCTCGCTGCGATCCAGCAGAAACTGCCCGATCTGCCCCAGGGCGTGCGCGTCCTCGGCTTCAATTACGATACCGGGGAACGCTACCTTTCCGTGCCCGACTTCCTCCCTGAAAGTTAAGGTCGCGCTAAGTCCATTTTGACGCTATCTTGCACCGTAACGGTCGGGGGACCGTTGGGGGGCCGGTGCTATGCGAAACGCGATGATCTGTGTCAGCGTCATGCTGGCTTTGCTCCAGGCATGGCCAGTCGTTTTCGGCCATCGTGGCGGCACCGCGCCGACGGCTGCGCCCGTAATAGCTGCGGCACCGCGCGTGGCGCCGGCAGTGGCAAAGGTCTCGACGGCACCAAAATTGGTGCCGGCAATGGCGTCGGCACCGGCTCCGAAGACGTGCTATCGGCAATATCGCGCAAAGTTCGAACAGTGTCTGGCGGGCGATCGCGTGTGCCATATCAAGACTGCCGACCAATGGGACCTGTGCGAAGCGACGGGTATGTGGCCACAATAAGCGGTGGCTCTGCCGGAACAATCCTGAGCGCGTTTCGCTTTTCGGGACGACTGCGCTAAACGCGCTCGCCACCCCGGTCAGGAGCCGTTTTTGTCCCCGTCCCCCCGCGCTCGCGCATTGCCGGAACGCACGCCGCAGGCTCCTCCCGGTCGCGTCGTGCGCGGCGTCGTCGCGGCGATTGCCGCGCTGGCGGTCGGCGCACCGACGCTGATCGTGCTGACGGCACCGCCGGTCGCACGCCACCGCCCGCCCCGCGCGGTGGCGCAGCGGATCGTGTCGAAGGCCGAACTTCCGCCGGTCGAGCCGGTCGCGTTTCAGGATCTTGATCCCGCCGACGCCCGCGCCTTCAACGCGTCCGTACCGTTCGTCGACGGCCCCAACCCCGCCGCCCGCCCGTTCAACTTCCCCGGCGACGACATCCAGCGCGCGCGCGCGGTCGATTGCATGGCCGCCGCCGTATTGTACGAAGCCGGCGACGATCCCGCCGGACAACGCGCGGTCGCGCAAGTCGTGATCAATCGGGTGCGCCACCCTGCTTTCCCCAAGACGATTTGCGGAGTCGTTTTTCAGGGATCGGAGCGATCGACCGGGTGCCAGTTCACCTTCACCTGCGATGATGCGCTGGTGCGACATCGCTGGCTCGACGCGCAATGGGCGCGCGCGCGCCAGGTCGCGACCGCCGCGCTGTCGGGGGCGGTCGACAAGCCCGTCGGCTATGCGACGCATTACCATACCGACTGGGTCGTACCCTATTGGCAGTCGAGCCTCGACAAGATCGCCGCGGTCAACACACACCTGTTTTTCCGCTGGACCGGCTGGTGGGGCACGCCGCCCGCGTTCAACCGCCACGTATCGGCGGACGAACCCGTGATCGCCGCGCTTGCTGCTTATTCCGATGCGCATAAGGGCGCGATCACGCTCGCGACGCACGAGGATTTGTACATCGATCCGATCGCCGCGGCGACGCCGCTACCGAGCGCGCTGGCGAGCGAAGAGAACAGCTTTCTGCTGACGCTCGACACCAAGCGGATTTCTCCCGAAGGCTTCGCGCAACTTGCGGCGCGCACCTGTGGCGATCAGCCGTATTGCAAAGTGATGGCCTGGGCCGACAAGGCCCGGACGCCTGCCGCCCTCCCGCTCCAGCCCGCGCAGATCCAGGCGATGGCGTTCAGTTATCTGCGCGACCGCGCGAGCGGCTTCGAAAAGGCGCTGTGGAACTGCACCGAGTTCCGCCGCGCGGATCCGTCGCAATGTATGAAGCAGCAGATTTATGTGCCGACCGGGCGCAGCGCCGAGAGCTTCAGACTGGAAGCGCTGCCGGGTGCGGTGCGCGCGCCGCCGGTGGCAACGGTTCCCGAACTCGCGGGTGTGCGGCGCAAAGCCGATGCACCGAGCGCAAAGGCAACGCTGATCGCCGAGGGGCGCTGACGTCCTCCCCTCCCTGGAAGGGAGGGGAGAAAGCTCAAGCCGCTTCGAACATCTCCGGCGGCAGTGCCATCATTGCCTCGGCACCCGCTTCGATCTTGCGGCGCAAAGCGCCCGCCTCGGGCATGACGCGCTCGGCGAAATAGCGCGCGGTTACCAGCTTGGCGTCGAGGAACGCCGGATCGCCCTCACCCGCTTCTTGCATGCGGGCCGCGGCGGACACCATCCGCAGCCACATCAGCCCGAGCGCGACGATCCCCATCAGATGCATATAGCTGTGCGCGCCCGCGCCGACATTGTCCGGGTTCTTCATGCCGTTCTGCAGGAACCAGACCGTCGCTTGCTGCAATTCGCCGTTGGCCTTTTCCAGCGCGGCCGCGAAATCGGCGGTGGCAGGGTTGGCCTTGGCGGCCGCGACATCATCGGCGACGACCTTGAACAGCGCCTGCACCGCGCGACCGCCATTCTGCGCGAGCTTGCGCCCGACCAGATCCATCGCCTGCACGCCGTTGGTGCCTTCATAGATCATCGCGATCCGCGCATCGCGGACATATTGCTCCATGCCCCATTCGGCGATGTAGCCGTGACCGCCATAGACCTGCTGCGCATTGGTCGCGATGTCATAGCCCTTGTCGGTGCCATAGCCCTTGATCACCGGGGTCAGCAGGCCGAGCAAGTCGCCCGCGAGTTGCCGCTCCTCTTCGCTCGGCGCGGCATGTTCGAGATCGGCCTGGAGCGCACCCCACAGGCAGAGCGCGCGGAGTCCCTCGGTCAGCGCCTTGGCCTCCATCAGCATCCGGCGCACATCGGGATGGACGAACAGCGTGTCAGCCTTCTCGTTCGGCTCCTTAACCCCGGTGAGCGCGCGACCCTGACGACGGTCGCCGGCATAATGCACCGCGTTCTGATACGCGACTTCGGCCACGCCCAGCCCTTGCAAGCCGACACCCAGACGCGCGGCGTTCATCATGATGAACATCGCGGCGAGGCCCTTCATCTCATCGCCGACGAGCCAGCCGGTCGCGCCATCATAGTTCATCACACACGTCGAATTGGCGTGAATGCCCATCTTGTGTTCGATCGATCCGCACGAGACGGCATTGCGGGCGCCCAGCGACCCATCGTCATTGACGAGCACCTTGGCCACGACGAACAGCGAAATCCCCTTCGAGCTTTCCGGCGCGCCCGGCGTCTTCGCCAGCACGAGGTGGATGATGTTCTCGGTCAGATCATGCTCGCCCGACGAGATGAAAATCTTGGTGCCGGTGATCGCCCAGGAGCCATCCGCCTGTGGCTCGGCGCGGGTCCGGATCAGGCCGAGATCGGTGCCGCACTGCGGCTCGGTCAAGTTCATCGTGCCGCCCCATTTGCCGCTGACCATGTTGGGGACGTACTTCGCCTTTTGGTCGTCTGATCCCTTGGCCAGCAACGCCGCGGTCGCGCCGTGAGTCAGCCCCGGATACATCGCGAACGCCATGTTGCCCGAGCTCATATATTCGAGAAACGCGGTCGAGACGACGTGCGGCATCGCCTGCCCGCCAAACTCCTCGGGCGCGGACAGCGTGCCCCAGCCCGATTCGACATAGGCTTGATAGGCTTTCTTGAACCCGGCCGGCGTCGTTACCGATCCGTCGGAGTGCCGCGTGCAGCCTTCCTGATCGCCCGAATAGTTGAGCGGGAACAGCACTTCGGCGACGAACTTGCCACCTTCGTCGAGCACGGCATCGACCACATCGGGTGTCGCATTGGCGAAACCGGGGAGATTGGCATGGCTTTGCAGGCCGATGACATGATCGAGAATGAAGCGCGTGTCGCGGATCGGGGGGGTATATTTTGGCATGATTAGTCCTTGGAAGGGGGGAATTCAGTCCTTCAGGCGCCCTTGCGCGCCATTGGTTTCAAGCAGGGTGACGAAATCGGCGAGCTCTTCGATCGCCGCATCGATATCGTGTTTTTGTGACTGGAGCAGCGTCATGCGGTCGCGGCACCGCGCGATCGTGGTCGCTTTCTGCACCTGGCGACCATCGCCAATGTCGTACAGGTCGATCATCTCGCGAATTTCGCCAAGGCTGAAGCCGACGCGCTTGCCGCGCAAAATCCACGCCAGCCGTGCGCGATCGCGTTGCGAATAGATCCGCGCCGTACCCCGGCGCTCAGGGCCGATCAGCCCTTCGTCTTCATAGAAACGTAGCGCGCGTGCGGTGACGCCGAATTCGGCGGACAGGTCCGAAATCGAGAAGTGATCGCGGTCCGGATGCAAATCGATCACGGCGTAAGCGGCGCTGCTGGACATGACAGCGTGTCTAAGTGCCCCTTACGTCAACGTCAAGCGCGTCAACCGCCCGCGCACAGCAACCGACCCTTGCCATCGCGCAGCGTCGACGCCTCCGAAACCGACTCGCTGAGTCGAACGACATCCAGTGCCGCGACCGAGGCCCGTCCGACGCAGACCTTCTGGCAAGCGTCTGGCAATCGTGCCGGAAAGACGATCCGGTCGCCCTCGAAGCGCGCTTCGAAACTGCAGTCGCTAGCCGCGCCGCCCCGGTCGAGCGTGACATGGAGCGTTTCGCCGACACGCGTGACGGTACCGGCGCCGCCACAATTCTGCTGCTCATCATAATCGACGAAAACCCCGATGCGATAGGCCGTCGCGTTCGGCACGATGCAGATCCGATCGCTCTCGCGGGCGTAGAGCCCGGTGATATCGGTATTGGCGGGATCGGGAATAACGCCCGCCTGGATCGCTGCGGTCTCCAACCCTTGCGGTGTCGCAGTGGCAGCCGGAGCCTTAGGATCGCTGCGATGGCAGGCCGCCAGCATCAGCACGGCCAAAAGCGCGGTGCGTTTCACGCGACCACGGCCAACCGATCGCCCTCGATCCGGCGATAGAAGCAACTGCGCGCGCCGGTGTGGCAGGCGGGGCCGACCGGATCGACGATCAGCCATACTGCATCCTGATCGCAATCGATCCGAATATCGGTCACGCGCAAGATGTTGCCCGACGTCTCACCCTTCTTCCACAACGCCGCGCGACTGCGCGACCAGAAATGCGCCTCGCCCGTCTCGACCGTGCGCTTGAGCGCCTCGGCGTTCATATGCGCGAGCATCAGGAGCTCGCCGGTGCTGCGATCGCTCGCCACGGCGGTGATGAGCCCCGCAGCGTCATACTTTGGAGCAAGGTCGAGTGTGGTTTCGCGGGAGTCAGCCATAAGACGGGCATAGCGCCCTTCCCATGCGCACGTCACCCCGGCTGACGCTTGCGAATCGTCTCACCGCAATGCCCACACCGCCCCGATCAGCGCGTCTTAACCAACATTGCGGGTGACAAGCCTTGCAGACGCCGATCATCGTCCGATACAAGCCTCTGCAATTGCACCCGAAATCACTAATGCGACCAATCGACCGCGCGCGTGTGACAAAAGCGCGACAAACCCGACCCACACCCCTATATGCCTCCTCGAAGCTCTACTCCCCCCCTTGAAGGGCGTCATGCTGACCACGAACCCCCACGAAGACGACACACTGCACGAAGAGTGCGGTATTTTCGGAATTTCCGGTGCGACCGATGCCGCGCGACTCGTGGCCCTCGGGCTGCACGCGTTGCAGCATCGCGGGCAGGAGGCGGCTGGCATCACCAGCTTCGACGGTGCCGAATTCCACACCCACCGCGCAATGGGCCACGTTGCCGGCAACTTCGACCGCGAAGATGTGATGGTCCCGTTGCGCGGCACCGTGGCGTGCGGGCACGTACGCTATTCGACGGCCGGGGAGACCGCGCTCCGCAACGTCCAGCCGCTTTATGCCGATCTCGCTTCGGGCGGCTTTGCGATCGCGCATAACGGCAATCTGTCGAACGCGATGCGGCTGCGGCGCGATCTCGTGCGGCGCGGGTCGATCTTTCAGTCGACCAGCGATACCGAGACGATCATCCACCTCGTCGCCACCTCGAATTACCGCACCGTGGTCGACAAGTTCATCGATGCGCTCAAACGCGTCGAAGGCGCCTATTCGCTGATCGTGATGACGCCTGAGGGAATGATCGCGTGCCGCGATCCGCTCGGTATTCGTCCGCTCGTAATGGGTCGGCTCGATACGCCGGGCAGCGAAGGCGCGGTGATCTTCGCCTCCGAAACCGTGGCGCTCGACGTCGTTGGCGCGACCTTCGTCCGCTCGATCGATCCGGGCGAATTGGTGATGGTCAAGGGCACCGAGATCACCTCGCACCGCCCGTTCGCGCCGCAAGCGCCGCGCCCGTGCATCTTCGAATATGTCTATTTCTCGCGCCCCGATTCGATCTCCGAGGACCGCAGCGTCTACACCGTGCGCAAGGCAATCGGCGCGCAGCTCGCGATTGAAAGCCCGGTCGAGGCCGATCTCGTCATCCCGGTTCCCGATTCGGGCACACCGGCCGCACTCGGCTATGCGCAGCAATCGGGCATCCCGTTCGAGCTCGGCATCATCCGCTCGCATTATGTCGGACGCACCTTCATCCAGCCGAGCGACAAGGTCCGTCACCTTGGGGTCAAGCTGAAGCACAACGCCAATCGTGCGCTGATCGCGGGCAAGCGCGTCGTGCTGATCGACGATTCGATCGTGCGCGGCACCACCAGCCTCAAGATCGTCGAAATGATGCGCGAAGCCGGTGCGGCAGAAGTGCACATGCGCATCGCCAGTCCACCGACGGCGCATTCGTGCTTCTACGGCGTCGACACACCCGAGCGCGCCAAGCTGCTCGCCGCGACCAAAAATCTCGAGGAAATGGCCGCCTATATCAAGGCCGACAGCCTTGCCTTCGTGTCGATCGATGGCCTCTACAAGGCGCTCGGCGATCCACAGCGCAACGCGATCCGTCCAAGCCATTGCGACGCTTGCTTCACCGGTGATTACCCCACAACGCTGACCGACCAGGACGACGTATCGTCGGTCGATCAATTCGCCTTGCTGGCAGAGCGGGTGATTTGACAGACAGTACCCCTCCCCTTCAGGGGCGGGGTTGGGGCGGGGCCTGTCCGCGAGTCCAAGGCTGCGTTTGAGGCAAGGCCCCACCCCCAACCCCTCCACTGAAGCGGAGGGGCTTCAAGATGGAGCCTAGCGGAATGACCGACAAACCCCTCGCCAACCAGATTGCGCTCGTCACCGGTGCCAGCCGGGGCATCGGCGCCGCAACCGCGCTGGCGCTGGCAGCAGCCGGCGCGCATGTCGTGCTGACCGCGCGTACCGCGAAGGGGCTTGAGGACGTTGAGAACGCGATCTTCGATGCGGGCGGATCGGCGACGATCGCGCCGCTCAACCTGACCGAAGCCGACAGCATCGCGCGGCTCGGCACCGCGATCGGCGAGCGTTGGCCGGCGCTCGACATTCTCGTGCTCAACGCCGCCATGCTGGGGCAGCTTGGGGCGGTTCCGGCGATCGATCCGAAGGAAATGGCGCAAATCCTGACGCTCAATGTCAGCGCGCAAGCAGCCATGATTGCCGCGTTCGATCCGATGCTGCGCAAATCGGCGCACGGTCGCGTGATCGGCCTGACCTCCAGCGTCGCCCGCAATCCGCGCGCCTATTGGGGGATGTACGGGGCCTCCAAGGCGGCGTTCGAGACGCTGCTCGCCGCCTATGGCGACGAAATGGAGCAGATCAGCAAGGTCCGCACTGCGATCATCGACCCCGGCGCGACGCGGACGGCGATGCGGCATAAGGCCTATCCCGGCGAGGACCCCAATTCGGTCAAGGAACCGTCGGTGGTCGCCGACCGGATCGTCGCGTTGCTGGTCGAGGATTTCACGACCGGCCATTTCGAACGGGTCG
>NZ_JBBATX010000006.1:13445-35891 GCF_040398505.1 Sphingomonas sp.
CGGATCGTCGCGTTGCTGGTCGAGGATTTCACGACCGGCCATTTCGAACGGGTCGCATAACTCTCCCCTCCCGCTTGCGAGTTTGAGGTCGGTCATGCCCCCGACATGACCTGAACGATGCGGGGCATCGTTCACCTCAAACTGGGCTGGGGGAGGGAATGTCCCAGCCACCCCCGAACAGTTCGAGACATCCCCTCCCCTAACCCCTCCCGCGAGCGGGAGGGGGACTTTTGACCAGCGTAACCTGCGCGGCATCAATCCCCTGCCCGCGAAACCCGCCTTCGCAATACATCAGATAATAGCGCCACAAGTCGATGAAATGCTGATCGAATCGCGCGGGCAACTGGCCTGCGGCGACAGCCGTATCGAACGCGATACGCCACCGCCTGAGCGTTTCGGCATAATGCAGGCCGCACGTGCGGTGATCGCTCCATTCGAGACCCTCTGCCTCGGCCAGCGCGCGGAAACGGCTTTCGGACAGCAGCATGCCGCCGGGGAAAATGAAGCGCTGGATGAAATCGACATTGGCGGCATAGGCGTCAAAGATCGCGTCATCGATCGCGATATATTGGATCGCCGCGCGACCACCCGGTTTCAACGCGCGCGCGATCGCGGCGAGATAGACCGGCCAATAGTCCTGCCCGACCGCCTCAACCATCTCGATGCTCGCCACGGCGTCATAGCGGCCGACGACATCGCGGTAATCGGTCCGCGACACCGTCACGCCCGACAATCCAGCCGCGGCGATGCGATCGGCGACCGCCCGCTCCTGCTCGGCCGACAGCGTAATCGCGTGGACCGCCAGACCACGCCGCGCCGCCGCCTCGGCAAAGCTACCCCAGCCGCAGCCGATTTCGAGGATGGTGTCGCCCGGTGCAACCGCAAGCCGGTCGAGCATCGCATCGATCTTGGTCGCCTGCGCCGAGTCGAGGCTTTGCGCGGGCGAAATCGGTTCGGCGAACACGGCGCTTGAATAGGTCAGGCCGGGATCGAGCCACAGCGCGTAAAAGTCATTCCCCAGATCGTAGTGAAATTCGATATTGCGCTTTGAGCCCGTGCGAGAGTTACGCCGCAAGCCGTTGCGAAATCTTCGCAACATCCGCATCACACCGCCAGAGCGCGCGGCCCCGCCGAGCGTCCGGCTGTTGCGCGTGAACAGTTCGAACAGCACGGTCGGGTCGGGGCTGGCCCATTCGCCTTTCGTCCAAGCGACGTACCAACCGGCCGATCCGCCCGTGGCAAGGCGCAGCAACGCCCGCCAGCTGCGCAGATCGACCACCGCCTCTGGCCCCGGCGCGCGCCCGCCCAGCAGCCGCGCGCGCCCATCCGGCAGCGTCACGGCGAGCGACCCTTGGGTCAGCCCCGCATCGATTCGGTCGAGCAGGCGGTGAAACAGTGTCGCGAAAGCCCCAAGCATCGCGCACCCCCTCGCACCGACGGCCGCGCGCCGCAACGGGGTTTCAGCGCAGGTATTTCACCGCCGCCAACGCGCGCTCGCGGCCTTCGCGGTGGCCGATGATCTTGGCCGGGTAGGCGCGTGGCCGAAATCCCGCCTCGTCGGGATCGTGGATCGCCGCACCGCGCACCCCCGACAATTCCGGCACCCACTGGCGGATATAGGCCCCCGCATCGAATTTGGGCGATTGCACCAACGGCGCCATGATCCGCACGAACATGTTCGAATCGACCCCCGTGCCTGCGGTCCATTGCCAATTGACCGCGTTCGACCCGTAATCGGCATCGACCAGGCAATCCCAGAACCAGCGCTCGCCCGCGCGCCAATCGATCAGCAAATGCTTGATCAGGAAGCTCGCGGTGATCATCCGCACGCGATTGTGCATCCACCCCGTCGCCCAAAGCTGGCGCATCCCGGCGTCGACGATCGGATAGCCGGTGCGGCCTTGCTGCCACGCTTGCAGGTCGGCGTCGGCGGCTGCGCCCGTCCGCCACGGCAGCGCATTGAGCGTGTCGCGGGCATTCTTCGAGCCGTAATCGGGGAATTCGCGGATGATGTTCTGTGCATAATCGCGCCAGCCGATTTCGCCGAGGAAGGTATCGACCGATCCGCCTGCATCGGCGACCGCGTGCCACACTTGCGCGGCCGAAACCTCGCCGAAGTGGAGATGCGGCGACAGGCGCGAACTGCCCGCAACCGACGGCAGATTGCGCGTTTCGCCATAATTGGCGGCATGATGTTTGAAGGCGGTCAACCGGGTATGCGCGCCGTCTTCCCCCGGGGTCCATTCCGCTGCAAACCCGCTCGACCAGTCGGGCTTGGTCGGCAACAAGTCCCAATCGGCGAGGGCATCACTCTTCGGCCAGTGCGCTGGCGCAGGAATGAAGGCCGGGGCACGGGTCGGGTGGGGCGGCGGCATCGTCGTCTTCAGCGCGCGCCAGAACGGCGTGAAGATCTTGTACTGCCCGCCGCTGCCGGTGGTGATCGACCCGGGCGAGGCAAGGTAATTGCCGTCATGACAGACGAGGTCGAGCCGCTTCGCCACCGCGCGCTCGGCATTGCGCCACCACGGTTCGTGATGCCGGATGCAATGAACACGCGTCGCCCCGGTTTCCATCGCCAGCGCGGCCAGCACCACATCGCTCTCGCCCCGCCGCAGGATCAGCCGCGAGCCCTTCGCGCCCAGCGCCGCATCGAGGCTGGCAAGGCTGTGCTGCAACCACCAGCGCGACGCGCCGCCCATCGCATAGTGTTTCGGGGTCGCATCATCGAGGATATAGACCGGGATGACCGGCCCCTCCGCGATCGCGGCGAGCAAGGCGGGCTGATCAGCCAGCCGCAAATCGCGGCGCAGCCAGAGGAGAGAGACGGGCATCATCTGCGCTTTCGAGAAAGATTTTGACTCACACAAAGACGCAAAGGCACAAAGAGCGATGTCATTGCGGAGCGTAATAATTGTTGGCAATGCGCCTGACACCGTCCTTGAACGTCGCCAGTCCGAAATTCATCAACAGGCCCAGTGGCAAATCCAGCAGCCGCAAATAGGTCAAAACCTGTTTGCCGTGAACGGGCACGAAACCCTCGGTCGATTTGAGTTCGATCAGCAATCGCCCCTTCAACAGGAGGTCGGCCCTGAAGCCTTCCTCTAAACAAGTATCCCCGAAGCGGATCGGGACAACTTTCTGGCGCTCGACCGAAATCCCGCGCTTCGCAAGGCTTTCAGCCAGACATGCTTCGTACACCGATTCCAGCAAACCAGGACCAAGCGCCTCATGCAGTTTTAACCCGCAATCGACCGCTTCGCGTGCCAAATTTTCCAGAGCTTCGCTCACCCCCACTCCCTTCTTCGTGCCTTTGCGTCTTTGTGTGAGATCATCGGCACTCTGAATAGACCTGACCCAACGTCAAAATCGCGCGGACGTGCGCGGCGGCAAGCGTAGCGATGTCCGCACCGTATCCACCCCCCACGGTACTCGCGAGCGCGATACCGCGGTCGCGGGCGGCGCGGGCGACCAGCGTTTCGCGCGCCACCAGCCCCGCATTCGTCAGCGCAAGACGCCCGAGCCGGTCATCGGCCAGTGGATCGATGCCTGCCTGATACAGGATCAGATCGGGACGATAGTCGTCGAGCATCGGCAGCAAGGTCGCCGCCAGCATGTCCAGATACGCTGCGTCGCCCGTCCCGTCGGGCAACGCCACGTCGAGCGTCGAGCGGGCCTTCCGCGCCGGGAAGTTTTTCTCGGCATGGATCGAATAGGTCGCGATGCCGGGGCGTCCGGCGGTCAGCGCGGCGGTGCCGTCGCCCTGATGCACATCGCAATCGACGATCAGCACACGTGCCACGTCGCCCTCCTCAACCAGCCGCACCGCCGCGATCGCGAGGTCGTTAAGCACGCAATAGCCGGCACCCGTGGCGGCGAGCGCGTGGTGGCTGCCACCTGCACTATTCGCCGCGAATCCGCGCTCCAGCGCGAGTTTCCCGGCAAGCCATGTCCCGCCCGGCACCATTTGCGCGCGCGCCGCGACCGCAGCGGTCACCGCGAATCCGATTCGCCGCTCCTTTTCACGCGGGACGCGCGCGGCGATCACTTCGGCGACATAGTCCGGATCGTGCACTGTCTCGATCCAGCGCGGCGGCATCGGCGCCGGCTCATGCCAGTTGATCGCCGCACCCTCAGCGCGCAAAAGATCGCGGATCGCGGCATTCTTGCTCAACTGGCTCGGATTGGCGCTTTGCCCGTCGGCGACATAGGCAGGGTGATGGACGACCGTGATCATCGCGCTTAGGTAGGCGCGACGCTGGCTCAGACCAATGGAGAGATGCTTGACCGATCCTTATGTGCGCCCCGATGTCGCGGGCTTCCTCGCGTTTCTCAACGCCCTGCCCGGCCCGAAGATGCACCAGCTCGAAGCCCCCGCGGCGCGCGCGACCTATGCCGCGATGAAAGACATCGCCGATCCGCCGGTGGGCGAGCTCGGCACGATCACCGACCTGACGATTCCAGGGCCCGCTGGCGACATCCCGGCGCGGCTGTTCGACGTGGCCGCCAGCCGGCTGCCCGGGCCGCTCGTCCTGTTCTTCCACGGCGGCGGCTTTGTGATCGGCGATCTCGACACGCATGCCAGCTTCTGTGCCGAAGTTTCCCGCATCCTCGATCTCCCGGTGCTGGCGGTCGATTACCGGCTCGCGCCCGAAGCCATTTGGCCGGCCGCGCCCGATGATTGCGAAGCGGCAGCACGCTGGGCGGCGGGCAGCCCGGCGGCACTCGGGCGCAAGGTCACCAGCCTCGTGACGTGCGGCGACAGCGCCGGCGGCAACCTCGCGATCGTCGTGGCCATGGCCTTGCGCGATGCGCCCGCCGCCGTGCCGGTGATCGCGCAGCTGCCTTTCTATCCCGCGACCGATACGACGCAGGAATACCCGTCCTACAGCCAGTTCGCCGAAGGCTTCCTGCTGACCCGCGACAGTATGGAATGGTTCAACGCTGCCTATCAGGCGGAGGCCTCGCACATCCGCACCTCGCCGCTGAAGGGCGACCTGAGTGGGATGCCGCCAGCCGTGGTGGTGACCGCCAGCCTCGACCCAATCCGCGATCAGGGCCGTGCCTATGCCGCCGCGCTCGCGCAAGCCGGCGTCGCGACCGTGTATCGCGAGGCAGTGGGCAACATTCATGGCTTCATCACGCTGCGTAAGGCGATCCCGTCGTCGGTCGGCGATGTTGCGGCGGCACTGACGGCAGCGAAGCTCGTCATCGCCGAGGCCGAGGGCGCGCGCGTTATGGCCCAGGCGGCGGACGGCGCCGCAGCGTGAACGCGGCGACCGCCCTCGACTATCGCCCGTGTGCGGGGATCATGCTGCTCAATCGCGACGGCAAGGTCTTCGTCGGACAGCGGATCGATGCGATGGTCGAGGCGTGGCAAATGCCGCAGGGCGGAATCGATGACGGCGAGGATCCCGAAATCGCCGCCCTGCGCGAGCTTGGCGAGGAGACCGGGATCGCACCCGACAAGGTCGCGCTGATCGCGGTCGCGGCCGAGGAACTCTTTTACGACCTGCCCGAGGATCTGGTCGGCAAGGTGTGGAAGGGCAAATGGCGGGGACAGCGGCAGCGCTGGTTCCTGTACCAATTCCTCGGCGAGGATGCAGACGTGAACATCGCCACCGCCCACCCCGAGTTCAAGACGTGGGACTGGATCACGCCCGAAACACTTCCCGACGTTATTGTGCCCTTCAAGCAGCAGCTTTACCGCGAGGTGCTGGCGGCGTTCGCGCCGCATCTGGCGCGATGACGGGCCTGAGCGAGATCGAACGCGCGGCGATTGCGCACGCGAGCGCGCAGCCGATGCTGGCGCAGGTCGAGCGCTGGGCCGCGGCGAACAGCGGCACGCGCAATCTTGCAGGTCTGGCAGACGTGGCCGAGATGCTGGTCGAAGCGTTCAGCGTCTTGCCCGGGGAGATCGCGCTGGTTGCCGGCGACGCCGCCGAGAGCGTTGGCGCGGATGGGGCCGTGACAATCCTCGATCACGGCAAGCATCTGCATCTGGTGGTCCGCCCGGAGGCTCCGGTGCAACTGTTGCTGACCGGGCATATGGACACGGTCTATCCGGTCGATCACGCCTTCCAGATGCTGACCTGGCTGGATGAGGGCACGCTGGGCGGCCCCGGCGTTGCCGACATGAAGAGCGGCCTTGCTCTGATGCTCGCCGCGTTGAGCGCGGTCGAGGTGAGCCCACTCGCCGCGCGGATCGGCTATGAAGTCGTGATCAATTCCGACGAGGAAACCGGCTCCTTCTCCTCGACTCGCCTGATCGCCGACGCCGCACGCGGGAAGATTGCGGCGCTGACCTACGAACCCGCGCTCCCCGACGGAACGCTGGCGGGTGCGCGCGGCGGGACCGGGAATTTCTCGATCGTCGTCACCGGCAAGAGCGCGCATGCCGGGCGTAACCCCGGGGAAGGCCGCAACGCGATCGTCGCCGCGTCGGAGCTGGCGGTACGGCTGTTCGCGCTGCGCTCCCCCACGCTCGCGGTGAACCCGGCACGGATCGAGGGCGGCGGACCGAACAATGTCGTGCCCGATCACGCGGTGCTGCGGATCAATTTCCGCCCGCAGAACCATGCCGAAATCCACCGCGCACAAGCCGCACTCGACCGGATCACCGCCGAAGTTGCGGCGCTCTGTGACGTGCACATCGCCGTACATGGCAGCTTCAACCGCCCGCCAAAACCGATCGACCCCGGTGCCGCCAAGCTCTTCGCGTTGGTCAAGGATTGCGGCGCCGACCTCGGGCTCGACATCGCCTGGCGCGCGACCGGCGGGGTGTGTGACGGCAACACGATCGCCGCATGCGGCGTGCCGGTGGTCGATACGATGGGCGCGCGCGGCGCGGCGATTCACTCTCCGCAAGAATTTCTGATCGTCGCGTCACTCGCCGAGCGCGCCGCTCTGTCTGCGCTGACGATCCTGCGCATAGCCGAAAAGGGTGCCCTGTGACCTTCGTGATCCGCGCCGCGCGCGACAGTGACCTGCAACCGCTCTATGAAATGGCGAAGCTGACCGGCGGCGGCTTCACCAATTTGCCGCCCGATCGCGCCGCGCTCAAGATCAAGCTGGTGCGCAGCGCCGCCGCCTTCGCCCGCACCGACGACACCAAGGCCGACGATCTGTTCGTGCTCGTGCTCGAAAACACTGCGACCGGCGAAGTCCGCGGCACCTGCCAGATCTTTACCCATGTCGGGCAAAGCTATCCTTTCTACAGCTACCGGCTCGGCACGTTGACGCAGCATAGCAAGGAGCTCGGCCGCACCTTTCGCGCCGATATGCTCGGGCTAACCACCGATTTGGAAGGGTGCAGCGAAGTCGGTGGCCTCTTCCTCCACCCGGGCGAACGCGCCGGGGGCCTCGGCATGCTGCTCGCCCGCGCGCGCTATTTGTTCATCGCGCAGCACCGCGCGCGCTTCGCCGACCGGATCCTGGCCGAGCTACGCGGGATTATCGACGAAGCGGGCGGATCACCCTTCTGGGATGGCCTTGCCGGGCGCTTCTTCGGGATGAATTTCCAGGACGCCGACCAATTCAACGCGGTGCGCGGGCACCAGTTCATCGCCGATTTGTTCCCCAAGCACCCGATCTACATCGCGATGCTGCCCGAAAGTGCGCGCGCGGTGATCGGCCTGCCGCACCCGTCGGGCCGCGCGGCGATGCGGATGCTCGAAAATGAAGGCTTCGCGTATGAAAACTATGTCGACATCTTCGACGGTGGCCCGACGATGATCGCCAGAACCGATCAGGTCCGCACGATCCGCGATGTCCAACCGGCGCGCGTCGTCGCGATCGACGACGATGGCGGCGACGCAGCGCTGGCGGCGCATGGACGTCTCGCGGATTTCCGTTGCGCCTATGCCACGATCAGGACGAGCGCGGATGGCGTGGTGCTGGGTCGCGCGGGAGCCACCGCACTGCGCGTGGTCGAAGACGATGTGATCAGCCACGTCGCGCGCGCGTAGGTGTCGGATTAATTGACACGTAACCACGTTTCTTAACGCGCAACCGCGCGGAACCGCGATTGGCCCGACACTTGCTCAACGTTTTGGCATGTGGACCAGATTTTCCCGCCTGTTCGTCATCAAGAGCAAGTTCGAGGCGTTCGCGGTGATTTACGCGCTCGCGCTCGGCGCGGTCGAGCGGGGGGTTCATTACCTCGACCAATATCCGGGCTTCGGTGGCTGGCTGTTGTTCGCGGTCTGCCCGATCGCGGTGTTCATGGCGGGCGCGCGCATTCTCGATTCGGTCGAGCGCAACGCAGCACTTTGACGCGAACTTTAGGCGACAACAGGATTAGTTGATCGCGCGCGCGCGTTTCTGCACTATCTGCGACGGATCATGACCATCGCCCTCACCCATCTCCAGCGCCTCGAAGCCGAAAGTATCCACATCCTGCGCGAAGTCGTTGCCGAGGCCGAGCACCCGGTGATGCTCTATTCGGTCGGCAAGGATTCGGCGGTGATGCTGCATCTGGCAAAGAAGGCATTTTTCCCCGGTACGCCGCCCTTCCCGCTGCTGCATGTCGACACGACGTGGAAATTTCGCGCGATGTATGAAATGCGCGCGCGCGCCGCGGCCGATGCCGGGATGGAACTGATCGTCCACCAAAATCCCGAGGCAAAGCGGCTGGGGATAAACCCGTTCGATCATGGCAGCCGCCATACCGACATGTGGAAGACCGAAGGACTCAAGCAAGCGCTCACCGCCGGCGGATTCGACGTCGCCTTTGGCGGCGCGCGGCGCGACGAGGAGAAATCGCGCGCCAAGGAACGCATCTTCAGCTTCCGCTCGGCCAGCCATCGCTGGGACCCGAAGGCACAGCGCCCCGAGCTATGGCACCTCTACAATGCCAGGAAAGAGCGCGGCGAAAGTATCCGCGTTTTCCCGCTGTCGAACTGGACCGAACTCGATATCTGGCAATACATTCTGGCGGAGCAGATCGAGATTGTCCCGCTCTACCTTGCCGCGCCACGCCCGACGGTCGAGCGCGACGGAATGCTGCTAATGGTCGATGATGACCGCTTCCCGCTTGCCCCGGGCGAAGTGCCGGTCGAACGCTCGATCCGCTTCCGCACGCTCGGCTGTTATCCGCTGAGTGGTGCGGTGGAGAGCGAAGCGACGACGCTGTCCGCGGTGATCCAGGAAATGCTGCTGACCACCACCTCCGAACGGCAAGGTCGCGCGATCGATCACGATCAGGCGGCGAGCATGGAAAAGAAGAAAGCGGAGGGATATTTCTGATGGAGCGCGAAGAGAACGCCACTTCTGCTCCCCTCCCTGGAAGGGAGCGGCTGGGGGTGGGTCGGCCTGAGGCAGCCGGCGCCCTCTCCCTGTACCAACCCACCCCCGCCCCCTCCCTTTCAGGGAGGGGAGATCATTCCTACACCCCC
The DNA here is from genome assembly GCF_040398505.1 of Sphingomonas sp. GTDB lineage: Bacteria > Pseudomonadota > Alphaproteobacteria > Sphingomonadales > Sphingomonadaceae > Sphingomonas. The sequence goes on from NZ_JBBATX010000006.1 coordinate 22,838, forward strand.
GACTCCCTCATCGCCGCCGACATCACCGCCTATCTTGCCCAGCATCAGCGTAAATCGCTGCTCCGCTTCATCACCTGCGGATCGGTCGATGACGGCAAATCGACGCTGATCGGGCGCTTGCTCTACGACAGCCGCGCGATCTTCGCCGATCAGCTCGCAGCACTTGAGGACGACAGCAAGCGTGTCGGCACGCAGGGACAGAATATCGATTTCGCGCTGCTGGTCGACGGCCTCGCCGCCGAGCGCGAACAGGGCATTACGATCGACGTCGCCTACCGCTTCTTCGCGACCGAAAAACGCAAGTTCATCGTCGCCGATACGCCGGGGCACGAACAGTACACCCGCAACATGGTCACTGGCGCCTCCACCGCCGATGCCGCCGTCATCCTGATCGATGCGCGCAAGGGCGTGTTGACGCAGACGCGGCGGCACAGCTTTCTCGTCAAACTGCTGCGGCTGCGCCATGTCGTGCTCGCAGTGAACAAGATGGACCTGGTCGGCTATGACCAAGCCGTGTTCGATACGATCGTTGCCGACTATCGCGCCTTTGCCAGTGCGATCGGGATCGAACACTTCACCGCCATCCCAATCTCGGGCTTTGCGGGTGACAACGTCGCGACTCCCTCCGCCGCGATGCCGTGGTACAGCGGTCCTACCCTGATCGAGCATCTCGAATCGGTCGATGTCGAGGCCGAAGCCGCGCAGGCCCGCCCGTTCCGGTTGCCCGTGCAATGGGTCAACCGGCCCGATCTCGATTTCCGCGGCTTTGCGGGCCTGATTGCGAGCGGGAGCGTGAAGCCCGGCGATTCGGTCCGCATCCTGCCCTCGGGCCGCACCACCACCGTCGCGCGGATCGTCACGATGGACGGCGATCTCACCGAAGCCGTCGCCGGGCAATCGGTCACGCTAACGCTGGCCGATGAGGTCGATTGCTCGCGCGGCGACGTGATCGCGACCGCCGACGATCCGCCGCACGTCGCCGAGCAATTTCAGGCCACCCTGGTGTGGATGGCGGAAACCCCGCTCCTCCCCGGCCGCTCTTACTGGCTGAAACTCGGCACCCAGACCGTCTCCGCAACGGTACAGGAGCCGCGCCACGCGATCGACGTCAACACGCTGGCCGAACTCTCGGTCAAGACGCTCGGACTCAACGATATCGGCGTGGCGGAGATCTATACCGATCGCGATCTGGTGTTCGAACCGTTTACCGATGGCGCCGATCTCGGCGGCTTCATCCTGATCGACCGCGGCACCAACGCGACCGTGGCGGCGGGGATGCTCAATTTCGCGCTGCGCCGCGCGCAGAATGTGCACTGGCAAGCGATCGACGTCACCCGCGAGGCGCACGCCGCGCAAAAGGGCCAGACGCCGCGCTTGCTCTGGTTCACCGGCCTGTCGGGTTCGGGCAAATCGACCATCGCCAATCTGGTCGAGAAGAAGCTTTACGCGCTCGGCCGTCACACCTTCCTGCTCGATGGCGACAATGTGCGGCACGGTCTCAACAAGGATTTGGGCTTTACCGATGCCGACCGGATCGAGAATATCCGCCGCATCGGCGAACTCGCCAAGCTGATGACCGATGCCGGGCTGATCGTGCTCACCGCGTTCATCTCGCCGTTCCGCGCCGAACGCGACATGGTGCGCGCGATGCTGCCGGGCGATTTCGTCGAGATCTTCATCGATACGCCGCTGGCTGAGGCCGAGGCGCGCGACGTGAAGGGGCTGTATGCCAAGGCGCGGCGCGGTGAGATCGCCAATTTCACCGGCATTTCGAGTCCGTATGAAGCGCCCGAACGACCCGACATCCGCATCGACACCACCCGCGAAACCCCAGAAGCGGCGGCGGAGCGGATCGTCGAGCATATCATGGGCGTATGGAGCCCCAATTTATGACCCCCCCACCCTATCAAAACGATGCTGACCTCGCGCGCTCGGTCGCAATGGCGGCGGGCGAGGTGCTGCGCGGCTTGTGCGTGGATGGGGCCTGTCCCGATGCCGAACTTGGCGACCGCGGCGACAGGGATGCCAATACCCTGATCCAGAGCTTGCTCCGCGCCGCGCGGCCGGAGGATTTCATCCTGTCGGAGGAAGCCGCCGACGATGGCGCACGCTGCGCCGCAAGCCGCGTCTGGGTGGTCGACCCGCTCGACGGGACGCGCGAATTTCGCGAGCGCCGTGATGATTGGGCGGTGCATATCGGCCTCGCGATCGACGGCGTCCCGGTGACCGGCGCGGTCGCCCTCCCGGCCGAGAATCTCGTTTTCGCCAGCAACGATCGGCCGGAAGTTCTGGCCCCCGCGCCGCTGCGCCCGCGCATGGTCGTCAGCCGCTCGCGCGCGCACCCGATCGTACTGCAGGTCGCCGAAGCGATCGGTGCCGAGCTCATGCCGATGGGTTCAGCGGGTGCCAAGGCGATGGCCGTGGTGCGCGGCGATGCCGAAATTTACCTCCATGCCGGCGGACAATATGAATGGGACAATTGCGCGCCGGTCGCGGTCGCGCTGGCGGCCGGATTGCATGCTTCGCGGATCGACGGCGCTACGCTCGTCTATAATTGCCGCGATCCGTTGCTGCCCGACGTGCTGATCTGCCGTCCGGAATATGCCGCGCAAGTGCTCGCGGCGGTGGCCGCGGCGAATCCCGTGACGGGATGATGTTGCGCTAAAGTGATGATTGTCCATACCGTCGATCCACGGTAAGCGCAGCCCCGGCGTTGGGTCGCGCTTCTCGGGGGGGAACATCGCGGTGCGGCTATTTTCGGGACTGTTCCTGCTGCTTGCCGGAGAGGCGCTACTGGTGGCGGCGCTCCCCGGAAGCGCGCTCGTTTTCAGCCTTCAACGCGGCCATGAGGCGTATTTGGAGTCGCAGGACCGGCAATCGCTCGCCGCCTTCGCTTCCCTGATCGCGACCGAGATCCGGGGCGGGACCACAGCCCGAACCGCACTCCAAGTCTCCCAAAATGTGTTCGATGATAACAGCCAGCCGGGCGACCCGCCGCCGCCGCTTCGCGACCGCATCGCGCTCTATACGCCGGATGGGAAGTTCCTGTCGGGAGCGCAGCCTGATCGCGAAGGTGCCCGAATGGAGCGTGCGGTCATCATTGACGGACGCGCCGTCGCGATCGCAAAGATCGTCGGGCCGCGTACGCCCACGGCGGCAAGCTTCGCCTTCGTACGCGATCAGCTGATCGGGATCGTGGTTGCGATGACGGCGATTTTCCTGCTGCTGCTGCTTGCGGGCTATCTGATCGCAACCCAATGGACGCGCCCGCAAATGGCCTTGTTCCGCGCGAGCCGCGCCATCGCGCAAGGCGATTTCGACGTCGAATTGCCCGAGACCGGCCCGGCGGAAACGCGGGCGACGATGCGAAATCTGGGGCGCGTGGCGCGGCAGTTCAACCGGCTCGAATCGGCGCGTCGCACGTGGCTGGTGGCGGTATCGGAAGAGTTGCGCGTACCCGTTCACGCGCTCGGCACCAAATTGGCGAGCCTTGCCGAGCAGGCCGCGCCAAACGATCCCGAGGGTTTTGCCGAAGTGACTGAGCGCGTCCGCCGTCTGGCGGAAATGGCGGAGGATCTACACGCCGTCGCACTCGCCGATCTCGGTCGCTTGCCCGTGACCTACGCCACGGTCGATCCGGTCGCGCTGATCCACAATGCGGTGTGGAGCAACGGCCGCCGAGCGAAGATGCAGCGTGTCTCGCTCGAAACCGGCGCGTTGCCGGCAACAACCGTCCTGGTGAAATGGGACGGCGCGCGGATTGAGCAGCTGTTCACCGCGCTGATCGAAAGCAGCTTGCGCTATACGCCCGCCGGCGGCCGCATTGTGCTCGGGCTGGAGGGGCGGCGCGACGCGTGGCGGCTGATCATCGATGACAGCGCACCAGGCGTCGATGTCGCGCTCGCCCAGCAACTGTTCGAACCGTTTTACCGCACGACCAAGGCACCGGGCGAATCGGTGACCACATCAGGATTGGGCCTCGCCACGGCGCAGGCGATCGTCGAGGCGCATCACGGGCGGATCGAGGCGAGCACCTCGCCGCTCGGCGGCCTGCGCGTCACGGTCGTCCTGCCCGCCGCCCCGCCGACCGCCTGAACGGTTATACCGCGACCGGCTTGCGCGCGAACCAGCCATAGCCCGCGATCAAGCCATAGCACAGCGCGGGGAGCAGCAATGCGAACCGGAGGCTGCTCGCATCCGCGATCAGCCCGGTCAGCGGCGGGATGACCGCACCGCCGACAATCGCCATCGCGATGATCCCCGATCCTTCGGCCGCGCGCTTGCCCAACCCTTCGCTGGCGAGCGAGAAGATCGTCGGGAACATGATCGAATTCATCAGCCCGATCGCCAGCAGGGACCAGCCTGCAATCTGCCCCGGGGTGTTGGCGGTGATCAGGATCAGCGTAATCGATCCCCCCGCGACTGTCGCCAACACCTTGCCCGGCGAAACCAGTCGCAGCACGACCGTGCCGATGAAGCGGCCAATCATCGCGCCACCCCAGTAAAAGCCGACATATGCCGATGCGGCGGCAGCATTAATGGCGAAAACGTCGCCCTGGATAAGGTAGCTGACGATCAGCGAACCGATCGCGACCTCGGCCCCGACATAAAGGAAAATACAAGCAGCTCCCAAACCGAAGCGCGGTCTTGCGAGCAAATTGAACGCGCGCAAGACGCTGCCGCTGTCTTCGACGACATTGGGCAGGCGGTTGCGCCGCGTCCAAACCACGCCCGCCACGATGATAAGCGCGAGCGCCAGTGCCAGATAGGTGTTGACCACCACCTGTGTTTCCGCCGTGCGATAGGCGTCGAGCGCAGCGCCGGATAGAGTCGCCGTATCGACCCGCGCAAGGCTGCCGAGGATCAGATATCCGCCGACAATCGGGAAGATTGTCGTGCCAAGCGAATTAAAGGCTTGGGCAAAGGTCAGGCGGCTATGCGCGGTTGCAGGCTTGCCGAGCAGCGATATCAGCGGATTGGCGATCACCTGCACCGTCGTGATCCCTGCCGCGAGCACGAACAGCGCGAACAGGAATACCGCATACATGCCCGATTGCGACGCCGGGATGAACAAAAGACAACCCGCCGTCATGATCAGCAACCCGATCGACGCCGAGCGCATATAGCCAGCTTTGCGCACAATCCAGGCGGCAGGGATCGCGAAGATGAAATAGGCTAGGAAAAATGCCGACTGCACCAAAAGCGCCTGGAAATAGTTGAGCGTGAACAGGTCTTTCAGCTTCGGGATGATCACATCGTTGAGGCTGGTGATGCCGCCGAAAATGAAAAACAACGCAAAGACAAAAAGCTGCAAATCCGGGGCATTCACCCCGGTATCCCCTGCGGCCGCGTCGTTCGGCTGGGCAGTTGTGCCCGAAGTCAGCGCCATATCAGAATCCCCTACACGGCCCCGATCGATCGAGGCCTTTGACCGCGCTTAGCCGGATAGCCTTAGGCGTGTCGATCCAAGTGCATACGAATGGGCACGCAATCCGCATGCGCCTCGACTTGGAATTTAGGAAAATGGTGCACCCAGAGCGATTCGAACGCCCGACCCTCAGATTCGTAGTCTGATGCTCTATCCAGCTGAGCTATGGGTGCGTGGAGAGGCGCTGTTAGAGGCATCTTTGCGGTCGCGCAAGTGCGTTGCGCGAAGGTTTTCATCGTTATAGAGCATTAGGCGATGAACAGCGCCTTCCCCCTCGCCCGCGTCGCCTGCCTGCTCGTGTCGTTGGCGGTGGCAGGATGCGCCGCGCAGACCTCGGGTCGTTACCCCTCGCTGCTGCCTCGCGCGATCGAGTCGCGCAGCGATGCCGAGCCAGAGGTCGTCATCGCCTTGGCCGAGTCCGATTCGATCGTCGATGCCGCACTGCCCGAACTTCGCGCGACGATCGCGACCGCCATCGCCGATTTTGCAAAGGCCGCGCAGATCGCCGATCGGCTGGCCAGCACGGCGCAGGGCGATTCGATCGGCGGCGATCGCTGGATCGCGGCACAAACCGCAGTCGCCGAACTTGACGGCTACCGCGCGACGCTATCGTCGGCGGTGACCGATCTCGACGCCCTCGCGCTGAACCGCGCAGCGGAGGGCAAGCCCGACTATCCCGCGCTCACCGCCTTGCACGCGACCGCGCAGGCCGCGCTTGACGAACAAGCAGCGCGAATAACCGCGATTTCCGCGCGGCTCCCCGCCGCTTAACGGCGGATTTTGAGCAGCGGCAGGATCGTCGAATAATCGTCGGTCCACGGCGTGAAGCCCGGCCGGGTTTTTACCGGTTGCCACGAAGCATCATAGGTCTTGAGGACTCTGAGCGCTTGACGGTCACGCGACAATGCGATCCATAGCGACTTGGTCGCGGCCGGCGTATCGTTCGGGCCAGGCGTGTAGGTCAGCTTCACCGCATGCCACCCGCCATCGGTGGCCGCCGCCGCAACGACGGGCTCAAGATCGAGGAAGCGATTCGAGATATGGGCCAGCAGCAGACCGCGCGGGGCCAGCACGCGGCCGTAAAGGGCGAACGCTTCGCGCGTCATCAAATGCATCGGCACCGAATCAGACGAAAAGGCATCGAGCGCGAGCAGATCGAGCGCGCCACCGCCTTCCCGCGCAAGGCTCAGCCGAGCATCACCGAGCACGATTCCGGGGTTGGGCAGACAGCGCGAGACGAAGCTGAACTGCCCGGTATCGCGCGCAATCCGCACCACGGTCGGGTCGATCTCGTAGAAGCGCCACTCCTGCCCCGGCCGCGCGTAGCAAGCGAGCGTCCCCGCCCCCAGCCCGACCACGCCGACGCGCGCACGCGCGCCGTACAGCGTTGGGAGCGCCAGCATCGCCTGACCGACCCCAGATCCCGGCACATAATAGGTTGTCGGCGTCCGCTCCTTGTCCGGCGAACCGCGCAGCTGCGTGCCGTGGACCGTCGTGCCATGCGCCAATTGCCGCTGCGTCGCATTGCCGCGCACGGTATAAATACCGAAATAGCTGCGCGTGCGCGTGCCGGGTTCGAGCGAGATCCGCACTGCGTGATAGCCGCCGAACGCGATCAGCGACCCGAGCATCACAATCCCGAACGCGCGGCGCGACCCGATCGCGATCAGCCCGATGCCAAGGATCACGATCAAGGCGATTTGCTGCATCGGACTGATGCCATCGACCGGACCGGGAAACGCAAGCACGGCAGCGACCAGCGCCAGCACCACGATCGCCACGCCATAGAGCAGGATTCGTCCGCGCTGCTGATTGCCTTCCCACAGCCGCCGCACCGGGCCGATCAAATAGTGCTGCGGCATCAAGATGCCCGCCAGCAGCAGCAGGATGGGATATTCGTAGGTCCAGTCGAACACTAGCGGAGCGATCAGCGCGGCAAACACGCCGCCGAGCGCGCCGCCGACCGACATCGCCAGATAGAAGCCGGTCAGCCGATCGGGCTCGGGCCGAAGGCGATACAGCCCGGTATGCAAGGCGACCGACAGCAGAAAAAGCAGCGCCAGTGCCATGATCGCGCCCAGCAACGGGATCGCCGACAATCCGCCAACCAGCAGTCCACCGAACAATAAGAGACCAATCGGCGCGATCCGCGTCTGGATGTCGGCGGTCATGCGATCGGTCGCAAAGGCGATCGTGAAGCTGAGCAGATACAGGCCGAGCGGCAGCACCCAGAGTAGCGGCATCGCGACGATATCGGTGGTGATCAACGTCGACGTCGCCAGCATCAGGCCCGAGGGGACGAAGGCAAGCAACACCCACTGCGCGATCCGCCCGCGCGTCGGCGGTGGCGACACGGCCACGGGATCGGCGGCAACGGCACCACCGCGCGGCAGCGTCGCCGCGCACAACGCCACCAGCAGCGCGACAAGGATATAGCCGCTGCTCCACAGGATGCGCTGGCCATACAATGCCATCCCGGGCTCAACGAAGAGCGGGTAGGCGATCAGCCCGGCGAAACTGCCGAAGTTCGATGCGGCATACAGCGCATACGGATTCTCGTCTTTGCGCGACAAGCTGAACCAGCGTTGCAGCAGCGGTGCCTGTGCCGAGATCGCGAAGAAGAGCGGCCCGATCGAGATGCCGAGCAGATACGGCACCCAGATTGCGGGCTGCGCGGTCGGCGAGAGCTGCATCGCCTTCAGCCCGATCGGCAACCACAACGCCGCGACGAGCAGCACGCCGAGATGCGTCATCCCCTGCGCGCGCGGGCTCAGCCGCCCGAGCCAGTGCGCATAGGCATACCCCCCCAGCAGCAACGCCTGATAGACCAGCATCGCCGAATTCCACACCGCCGACGCGCCGCCCAGCCGCGGCAACGCCATCCGCGCGACCATCGGCTGGACGAGGAACAGCAGGAACGACCCGGCGAGAATCGTCAGCACGAAGAGCGGGCGCGCGAAGCGTGCGGACATCAGGCGGGACCGTAGCTTGAAGGACGGGCGATCCGATAGAGGATGTGGCGTTTCAGCGGGCTGTCATCGGGGACACCCGGATGATCGAAATCTTCGCCTGGATAGCGCGTCATGCCGAGCCGCTCCATCAACCCCCAGCTTGCGCGATTGGCAAGGACAGTGATCGCGGTGATGCGCGGCGCGTCCAGATTCGCCCAGCCCCAGGCAAGGCTCGCCTCTGCAGCTTCACGCGCATAGCCCTGCCCCCACGCGTCGTGGCGCAACCGCCAGCCGATCTCGATTTCGCCATCGAGGAAAGCGTAGCCGGGCTGCAATCCGCAAAAGCCGAGGAAAGCGCCATCCGCCTTACGCTCGGCCGCCCAGAAGCAATAGCCGTGCTCGCTTTGTCGCGCGACCATCCGATCATAGCCCGCGCGTGCATCCTCCATCGTCGCCGGCGGCCCGAGATAGCGCATCACATCCGCATCCTGCCCCATCGCATAAAACGGCGCGATATCAGCCTCGCGCCAGCCGCGCAGGATCAGGCGTCCGGTCTCGATCATACCGGGCGCACAATTTCGTACAGGACGGTTCGCCGCAACGGATCGCCTACGGCGAAACTCGGATGATCGAAATCGCCGTCGGCGACACGCGTCATGCCGAGCCGCTCCATCAGCGTCCGGCTCTTCGCGTTGCGCGCCGCGGTAATCGCAACGATGCGGTCTTCGGCGAGATTCTCCCATGCCCAGTCGATGCTGGCGGCGGCGGCCTCCTTGGCGAAGCCCTGCCCCCAATAGGGCACGGCCAGCATCCAGCCGATCTCGAGCACGCCTTCGATCGGCGACCCCGGATTGCCGCGCTTCAGCCCGCAAAACCCGATCACCGCGCCATCCGCACGCCGTTCGACCACCCAGAAGCCGAGCCGTTCGTGGCGAAAGCTGTCGTGCCGGGCAAGCGTTTCGTCGCTCGCCGCCATGTCCTTCACCGGACCCAGATCGGCCATCACGCGCGGGTCCGCCCACATCGCGTGCAACGCAGGTCGGTCGGATGGGTCGGGCACGCGCAGCCGCAGCCGCGCCGTCTCCACAACCGCTGCGATCATTTTCCCAGCAGCCGCGCGGCATGCGCCGCGTGATAGGTCAGCACGCCCGAACAGCCCGCGCGCTTGAACGCCATCAGCGTTTCCAGCACCATCGGATCGCGCTCGGCCGCGCCCGCCGCGACGGCGGCCTCGATCATCGCATATTCGCCACTGACCTGATACGCGAACACCGGCACTTCGAACGCCGATTTCACCCGCGCGACAATGTCGAGATACGGCAGACCGGGCTTGACCATCACGCTGTCCGCACCCTCGGCGAGATCGAGCGCGACTTCGCGCAAAGCCTCCTCGGCATTGGCCGAATCCATCTGATAGGTCTTCTTGTCGCCCTTCAGCAGCCCACGGCTGCCGACCGCATCGCGGAACGGACCGTAAAACGCGCTGGCGTATTTGGCGGCATAGGACATGATCTGGACATTGTGGTGCCCTGCCCCCTCCAGCGCATCGCGGATCGCGCCGATGCGGCCGTCCATCATGTCCGACGGCGCGATGATGTCCGCCCCCGCCGCCGCCTGGTTGAGCGCCTGCGCGACGAGTACTTCGGACGTGGCGTCGTTCATCACATAGCCGGCCGCATCGATCAGCCCGTCATGCCCGTGCGCGGTGTAGGGATCGAGCGCGACGTCGGTCAGCACGCCGATCTCGGGCACGGCATCCTTCAGCGCGCGCACTGCGCGGCACATCAGATTGTCGGGGTTGAGCGCTTCCTCACCGCCTGCGCTGCGTAGATGGCTGGGGGTGTTGGGAAACAAGGCGATGCACGGAATACCGAGATCGCGCGCTTCCTTGCCGCGTGCGACAATCCCGTCAACCGACCAGCGCGATACGCCGGGCAAGCTTGCGATCGGCTCCTCGACCCCGCTGCCGTCAGCAATGAACAGCGGCCAGATCAGATCGGCGGGCGTCAGCACCGTCTCGGCATGGAGGCGGCGGCTCCATGCGGCGGCACGGGTACGGCGAAGGCGGAGGGCGGGATAGTGTGCGGTCATGGTCGCGACTTGTGATGGATCGACAGGGGCGCCGCAAGCATTACGCAGCGGAAATTCCGGACTTCCCGCCTTTGCTGCCCATCAATTGCATCGTGCCGGGCGCAAGCGGTAGCCTACCCCGCCGGGTGCAGCCGCCCGACCGGTTCGCCGTCGCCGCCATGCTCCGGCGGGATCTCGGGCGGCACCACCATCCGCTGTGTGCGCCACCCGCCATAGCGGTAATACCACGCCGCCATTGCGAGATTGGCAACCGAGCCGAGCGGGAAGCTCCACCACAGCGAATCCGCGCCGAGACTCTGTTCGAACGCCAGCGCGAAGCCCAACCGCACCGGAAACAGCGACACGATCAGCATCGTCAGCGGCGCCCACACCGCGCCATTGGCGCGCACGGTCGAAAACAGCACCATCGTCATGCCGAAGACGATGAAGTTCCAACTGGCGAGCACCTGGATATGCCGCGCGATCGGGATGGCGGGGCTGTCGCCGCCGAGGAACACCGCCATCACCGGCCGGTCGAACGCGATGATCGCCGCCACCATCGTCGTCGTGATAAGCGCACTGAACAGGATGCCCGAGCCCGTGATCCGATCGACTCGGTCCCACAACCCCGCGCCAATATTCTGCGCCGCCATGCTGCTGACCGCAGCGCCGACCGCGAGCGCGGGCATCTGGATATAGCCCCACAGCTGCATCGACACGCCGTAGGCCGCGCTGGTGTCCACACCGTAGCGATTGACGAGGCCGGTCATCGCCAGCGCCGCCAGCGACACGACGAGCATTTGCGCGCCCATCGGCAAGCCCTTGGCGAGGATCGTTCGCGCCAGCGCCGCACTCGGCACCAGCCAGGTGATTTCATGGCCGCGCAACCGGATCGGCAAATCGCGCGCATAGATATACGCCAGCAGCCCGAGCGCCGCGACATGCGCCGAAATCAGCGTGGCGGTGGCCGATCCGGCAATCCCCATCTCCGGCATGCCGAACCAGCCGCGGATAAAGACCGGGTTGAGCCCGCTGTCGAGCGCCACGCTCAGCACGGTGAACCATAAGGGCGTCACCGAATCGCCGATCCCGCGTAGCGCCATGCTGAGCAGTACCAGCAACATCGAGGCGGGCAGGCCGAGGAAGATGACGCGGAGATAGGCGAGCGCCAGCGGCAAGACGCTCGGCGGCGTCGCCAGCGCGTGCAGGATATCGGGCGCGAAGATCCACCCGAGCGTCGCGATCACCACCGCGCCGCTCAGCACGATGCCGATCGACGCGCCGAACGCGCGTCTGGCCGCCTCGACATCGCGCCGCCCCATCGACTGGCCGATCAGGATGGTCGAGGCCATGCCGAAGCCGAACACCGCGGCGAACATCAGGAACATAATGGTGTTGGCATTCGCCGTCGCCGACACCGCGCTCTCGCCCAGGAACCGCCCGACCCAGATCGTGTTGATCGACCCGTTGAGCGATTGCAGAATGTTCGACCCGAGCGTGGGGAGCGCGAAGGCAAGCAGCGTCGCGGCGATCGGACCGGTGGTCAGGTCGCGCGACTTGGCTCCCCTCCCGCTTGCGAGCTTGGGGTCGGTCATGCCCCCGGCATGACCTGAACGATGCGGGCATCGTTCACCCCAAGCTGGGCTGGGGGAGGGCTTGTAAAATCGCTCACGCTCCGCCCATGCCCTCCCCTAACCCCTCCCGCAAGCGGGAGGGGAATTTTACCCCAACCGCCCGAGCGCCGCGCTCAGCCGCTCGGCCTCGGCGGCCTTGTCGGCATGATCGGCACGCGCTTTCTCGACCGCTTCGGGTTTGGCGCGCTCGACAAAGCTCGGGTTACCGAGCCGCCCGGCGAGCGCATCGCGTTCCTTCGCCGCCGCCTCGATCGCCTTGGTCAGCCGCGCGCGTTCGGCGGCGATGTCGATCACGCCTTCGAGTGGCAGAACAAAGGTCGTCGCGTCGACCACCACTTGCAACGCCCCGCCACTCGGCGCAGCGCCAGTCGCAACATCGATCCGCGCCAGCCGCGCGATTGCAGCGGTCTGCCGTTCGATCCTCGCGGTGGTCTCGGACGATGCGTCGAGCACATGCACCGCCATGCGCACACCCGGCGCGATGCCAAGCTCGTTGCGCGCGGCGCGCACTTCGCTCACCAGCCGGATCAGCCAGTCGATTTCCTTGCTCGCGGCCGGATCGATCGATTGCGCATCCGCCATCGGCCATTGCGCGACGATCAGATCGTTGTCGCGCGGGTGGGCGGGATCGGACATTGCGTGCCACAATTCTTCCGTGATGAACGGCATGAACGGGTGGAGCAATACGAGGATCTGGTCGATCACCCAACCGGCGACGGCGCGGGTTTCGTCGGCTTCTAAACTCCCCTCCCGCTCGCGAGTTTCAGGTGAACGATGCCCCGCATCGTTTAGGTCAGGCTGGGAGCCTGACCGACCTGAAACTGGGTTGGGTGAGGGCATGTCCGCGAGCGACGCGCCTGACTCGACAGCCCCTCCCGCAGGCGGGAGGGGAGAAAGCACCGGCTTGATCAGCTCAAGATACCAGTCGCAAAACCGGCTCCACACGAATTGATACACCGCATTCGCCGCGC
>NZ_JBBATX010000006.1:35991-49579 GCF_040398505.1 Sphingomonas sp.
GGTTTCGCGAGGGTCGCGGCGTCGACATACCATTGGTCGGTCAGCCACGGCTCGATCACCACGCCCGAGCGATCGCCAGAAGGCGTCTGAATCGTGCGCGGTTCGGCGTCGTGCTCTTCGCCGTCCTTGTCGATATGCGGGATCAGTAAGCCTTCGGCCTTCAACTGCGCGACCACCGCCTTGCGCGCGTCCGCCGTGGTCAGCCCGAGCAATTCCGCCGGGATCAGCCCATCCGAAACCTGCACGACCTGCGCCTTGGCATCGAGCATGTTGAGCATCGCCCCCGCCGCGATCCCGGCGCGCTTGCCGACTTCGAAATCGTTGAAATCATGCCCCGGCGTAATCTTCACCGCGCCAGACCCCAACTCGGGATCGGCATGGTCATCGGTGATGATCGGGATCAGGCGGCCCGTGATCGGCAGCTTCACCTGCTTGCCGACGAGGTGCGTGTAGCGTTCGTCCGAAGCATTCACCGCGACCGCCATATCGGCGAGCATCGTCTCAGGCCGCGTCGTCGCGACCTCAATGAAGCCTGAGCCGTCGGCAAGCGGATAGCGCAAATGCCAGAAGCTGCCCTTGATCTCATGCGTCTCCACCTCGAGATCGCTGATCGCGGTGCCGAGGCCGGGGTCCCAATTCACCAGCCGTTTGTCGCGGTAAATCAGCCCCTCTTTGTGCAAATCGACGAACACTTTCAGGACGGCTTTCGAAAAGCCCTCGTCCATCGTGAAGCGCTCGTTCGACCAATCCATCGAGCAGCCGAGGCGGCGGAGCTGCTGGGTGATTTCCCCGCCGCTCTCTTCCTTCCATTCCCACACCTTGGCGACGAAATCCTCGCGGGTGAAATCGGTGCGCTTCTGCTGGCGCTCGGCCATCTGCCGCTCAACCACCATCTGCGTCGCGATGCCGGCGTGATCGGTGCCGACCACCCACAACGCATCCTTGCCCTGCAAGCGCGCATGGCGCGTGAGGATGTCCTGCAAGGTATTGTCGAGCGCGTGCCCGATATGGAGCGAGCCCGTCACGTTGGGCGGCGGGTTGACGATCGTCCACGGCTCGGCACCGGGGCGGTCGGGGTGGAACAGCCCCTCCGTCTCCCAATGCGCATACCAGCGCTGTTCGATTTCGGCGGGGTCGAAGGTTTTGGGAAGCTCGGTCATAATACGGAGGCTTTACCCATGACATCCGCATTCGTCACCCCGGACGTGTTCCGGGGTCCACCGTGCAGCAAACAATGCGCCAGAGCCTCCACCGGTATAGCCAGCCGCTTGGTGGACCCCGGCACAAGGCCGGGGTGACGGATTGTTATTTGGCCCCGGTATATTTCCCCATCCAGCCGAGCACCTCGCCATACCATTGGCGGCTTTCCTTGGGCTTGGTCACCCAATGGCTGCCGCCCGGAAACACCACCAGTCGCGAGGGAATATCGCGGCGTTGCAGCGCGGTGAAGGCGGCGATGCCCTGCGTATAGGGAATGCGGTAATCGCCTTCGCTGGTGATGACGAGCTGCGGCGTCTTCCACGCGGTCACGTGATTGACCGGGTTCCATTTTTCGAACGCGGCGGGGTCCTCGAAATAGGCCTTGCCGCCATGCTCCCACTCGTCGAACCAGAGTTCTTCGGTTTCGTACGCCATCGCGCGCGCATCGAACACGCCGTCATGCTGGACGATGCATTCGAAGCGATCGGGCCAGCGCCCCTCGATCCAGTTCATCATATAGCCGCCATAGGATGCGCCAAGCGCGCAGGCATTGTCCTTGTCGAGCCAGTCGAATTTGGTCGTCGCGGCGTCGAGGCCCTTTTGCAGATCCTCGAGCGGCCAGCCGCCCCAATTGCCGCGGATATCATCGCTGAATTTCTGGCCGTAGCCCGTGCTCCCGTGGAAATCGACCGCGACGAGGCCGTACCCGGCGCCCGCGAACACCGCGGGGTTCCAGCGGTACGACCAGCTATTGTTGCTCGACCCTTGCGGCCCGCCATGCACCATGAAGGCGATCGGCACCTTGCCCGTCGCGCCCGCAGGCTTCACCGCATAGCCCCATACGGTATCGTTGTTTGCGCCGGTGAAGTTGAAGCGCGTGACGGTCGGCATGTCGATGCCCGCCAGCTTCGCCGCATTGACCGCGGTCAGCCGCGCAGCGTGAATCCCGGTCTGCGGCTTCCCATCGGCAAAGCGCGCCGGAAGCTCGTAGAAATCGTCCGGTGCGAGGAGCGAATTCATGGAGAACACGACCCCCCTCGGCGTCGGCACCATCGCGGTGACGGTGCCTTCTCCGGTCAGCCGCGTTGCCGCGCCGGTCGCAAGCGAGATCGACCAGATCGGCGTTTCCTGCGTATCCTCGGCCGTGACGAGGATCGCCTTCCCGTTCGGGCTCCACGCAATCGATCCAACCGAGCGATCCCAGCCTTCGGTCAAGGCGCGAACCTTGCCGCTGGCGAGATCGCGCAGCATCAGCACTTGCCGGTCGGCTTCATAGCCGGGCCGCTTCATCGCGAACCACGCCAGATACTTCCCGTCGGGCGAGGCCGTCGGGAGGTTATCCATCCCGTCATTGGCGTCGGTCAGATTGGTCGGCGCGGCAGAACCATCGGCGGGGGCAGAGAAAATGTCGAGGTTGGTCGACAACGGTTCGATTCGCCCCGCCTCGCGCAGCGCGAAGAACACCGTCTTGCCGTCCGCGCTCCACGACACTTCCTCACCGCCGCCGAATGGCTTGGACGGCGCGTCGCCGACGAGTTTCCCCTCGATCGCAATGCCATTGCCCGCCGCACCGCTCGCGGTCAGCGGCAGCACGAACAATTGCGAGCGCGTCCCGTCGGACCAACTCGCCCAATGCCGCACGAACATCTGGTCGTAAACGCGAGCATTGCCGGCATTCGCGTCCTTCTTGACCATCGCCGGTTCCAGGCTCGGCGCGCCGGGCAAGCGGTCGGCCCAGATCAGGAGCTTGTCGTCCTGTGGCGAGACCTTGAAGCCGCCCATCCCGCCCTTGAACTGCGTCAGCCGCGTCGCCGCGCCGCCACCGATCCCGACCGACCACACCGCATCGTCGCCGCCCTTGTCGGATTGGAAATACACTGTCTTGCCGTCGTTCGAAAATTGCGGCGCGGTTTCGTTGACCTCGGCCTCGGCGGCCAGCTTCTCGGGGGTCGCGCCCTTCTTGCTCAGATCGAGCCGCCACAGATCGAATCGCCCGCCGTCGATCGTCAGATCGGTTTCGCGCTGCTGCCACACCAGCCAATGCCCATCGGGCGAGACGGCGGGCGACGACACGCGCGACAGCGTCGAGACATCGTCGATGGTGAGTTGGCGGGCGGCAGCGGGGGCTGCGATGAGGGCGGCCGTCATCGCGGTCGCGGCAAGAAATCTGTTCATGGTCCCGCGTTACAGCAGAACCCCGCCGTCCCCGCAACCACGCTTACTTAGTGGTGATGCGTTCGATTTCGCGCGCGACCATCGTCTCGACCATCGCCGGTAAATTGGCATCGAGCCAGTCGCGGAGCATCGGACGCAGCATCTGCCGCACCATGCCTTCGAGCGTATCCGCACCCGCCACTTCCGGCTTCACGATCATCCGCGACAAAGCATCGAGCGGTCCGCGCGTCGCCACGGCCGTCCGCTCCGACAGGATCGATTCGGCAGGACCGGCACTGGGGGGTGGGGCTGCGGCAGCGGGAGCCTCGGCCTGCGCCGCAACAGGGTGATCGGGCTCGGGATCGGGCTCGGGCGCCGGTTCGCGCAATTCGAGGATCTCGTCATGACCGAACGGCACCGGGTCGGAGCGCGCGGGCAGTGCGCGCGCCGGTCGTTTGGCGCGACCGGGGGCCGCGTCATTCTCCTCGGCGATGATCCGTTTGATCGAGGAAAGAATGTCCTCCATCGACGGCTCGGCGCTCAAATCCCCCATCGACCACACCCTCGTCAAAGCCCGTCACCGCCGGTCAGCGGTTCTTTGTCGCTTCACCTGCGGTAATCGGCGCGGTCCTGTCAACGCCTGCCTTGAGAATCGGATCAAGCGGACGTGTGACTTGCGACCCTTGTGCCTGCGTCGCATTGGTCCGCGTACCGGTGATAACCGGATCGGGATCGGACGAAAAATCCCAGATATTGTTGCGCACGCGCTTCGCATTCACGTTCGGGTCATACAACGGACCGCCCTCAAGCCCGAGGTCACTCGCCTCGGCCTTGCCCATCGCGGCGAGCAGCGCAAAGCCCGCCACATAGGCGTCCCGACGCGCGGTGACCAACGTCACTTGCGAATTGAGCAATTCCTGCTCGGCATTCAGAATGTCGAGGATGGTGCGGTTCCCGACGCTGTTTTCGGCGCGCACGCCCTCCAGCGACAGCTTGTTCGCATTGACCGCGATTTCGCTCGACGCGATCACCTGCAGCGATGATTGCCACACAGCATAAGCCGATCGAGCCTGCGCAATGACCGCACGTTCGGCCTCGGTCACTTGCTCCAGCGCCTGCGCGCGCCGCTCCTGCGCCTGGCGAATCCGCGCCGCCGGGGCACCGCCCTGATACAAAGGCAAGGTGAAACGCAGGCCGAGTTGGGCCGCGCGATCATATTGTGTCGCGGCGACGTTGGGGCTGAAATTGCCGAGCGACCCGAAATAATTGGTGTAGCTGCCGCCGGCAAAGGCATCGACTTTGGGCAGACGGCTCGCATGGGCGACCTTGACGTCATACGCGCTCGCATCGCCATTCTTCTGCGCGGCCAACAAATTTGGATTATCCGACAGCGCGATGTTGACGGCGGCATCCGGATCCGACGGCAGATTGGGCAAAGGCGGCGGGGTGTCGAGCGCGGTGGGGGCGGAGCCGACCAATCGGACGAAACTCTCCCGGCTGCTGATGAGGCGCGCTTCGGCAGTCTGCAACTGGCCGCGCGCAATCGCCGATCGTGCATCGGACTGCGCGACATCGGTCCGCGTCAGATCGCCGACCTGGAAGCGATCCTGCGATGCCCGCAAATTGACTTCAAGGACCTTCACATTCTGCCGGTTGAGCGCAACGATTGCTTCATCGCGGATCACGTCCATATATGCCGCGACGACCGCCGAGAACAAATCGGCCTCGGTCCCGCGTAGCGTCGCCTGACCGCCTTGCACGCGGATATCGGCGGCAGCGATTCCGTTCTTCACCGCACCACCGGCATAAAGTGAATAAGTGAGGTTGGCTTGCGTCTGCGACGTACGCGCGGGCGCGGTGAAGGCGGTTACCGGCAGCACGACCGACTCGGTATAGCTGCTTTGCAGCTGCACGCCGGGGAAGGCGCTGGCGCGCGCAATCGGCACATTTTCATCGATCGCGCGGACATTGGCGCGCTGTGCTGCCAGCGTCGGATTGGTCTTATACGCTTCGAGCAACGCCTCGCGCAGCGTCTCCGCGGACGCAAGAGCAGGTGCCACGCTCAGCGCTAGCAGCGCCGTACCGGTCAGGAGAGGAAGAGGTCGCATCGCTCGCAGCTCTTTTTTTCGCATTAGAAGGTAAAGGTGCGCGGTCGCGCGAAGCCGGGCAGCGTCACGCAGTCAATGTCCGCAAAATCCAGCAAGCCAAAGCCGCCTGCGGTGCGTCGCCCGGCGCTCAGCCGGGTCACGCCACGGTCGAGGATGCCCGCAACGACGCGGCCACCGACCGCGACCTGTTCGATCAATCCCGCCGGGATGTCCTCGACCGCACCATCGACGACGATCACATCATACGGCGCACCCGCAGCGTGACCTGCCGCGAGCGGGCCTTCGATCACCGTAACCGCAGCGACTTCCGCCAGCGCTGCGCGCGCGAAGCCGGCCAGCGTCGGATCGCTCTCGACCGCGACGACCTCGGCAACCAGTTCGGCCAGCACCGCAGCAGTATAGCCCCCGGCCGCGCCAATCAGCAGCACGCGGTCATCGGCACGCAATTCTGCCTGAGTGAGCAAACGCCCGGTCGCCATCGGCACGTTCTGCGCGCGACCATGCCCAAGCGGAACCGCCGTATCCCGATACGCGACCGACGCCAGTTCGGCCGGCAGAAACGCCTCCCGCGCGACAGTGTCCATCGCTGCGACGACGCGAACGTCGCTCACCGCATTGGTGCGCAATTGGCTTGCCACCATCGCGTGGCGCATCGCCACAGACTCCGAATCGCGCATATTCAGTTTCATTGTGCCACCTTTATCGGACACCCGGTTTCGCACAACTGCTTTAGGTATGCAATACACCGATTGACGACGATCGCTTCTATCGCGCTGCGGCGGGTTCGCCAAGCGAGCGATCGCGGCATTTTTGCATGTGCGTGGTTGACAGCGGGAGCCGACCCTTGCATCTGCCGCGCCTGGCACAGCATTGAGGCCCGATGGCGGAGTGGTGACGTAGAGGACTGCAAATCCTCGCACCCGGG
Source organism: Sphingomonas sp. (assembly GCF_040398505.1). GTDB lineage: Bacteria > Pseudomonadota > Alphaproteobacteria > Sphingomonadales > Sphingomonadaceae > Sphingomonas. The sequence goes on from NZ_JBBATX010000006.1 coordinate 42,379, forward strand.
TTCGATTCCCGGTCGGGCCTCCAGCTTTCCTTCGATTTGCCCATAGCGCGGTCACCAGTTGGTTAACGCGCGTTCCAATATGGCGATGAAGGGCACATCGGCCGGCGGCATCGCCAGGCCACGCAAGTCAGAGGGCGCGTGCCACGCCAGCGCCGCCGCATCCAGCGCTTGCGGCTCGCCCGACCAGTCGCGGCACACATAGAGCAGCAACAGCAAATGCCGGTCGGCGAGCGGTTCGCTGGCAAAGGTCAGCGGGAGCAGCGCCCCGCCAGCGACGGTAATGCCCAATTCCTCGGCGACTTCCCGCACCAGCGCAACCTCGGGGGTTTCGCCCGCCTCAACCTTGCCGCCGGGAAATTCCCATAAGCCTGCCATCTGTTTTCCGGCGGGGCGTTGCTGCACCAGCACCCTCCCCGCCTGATCGATCAGGGCCACGGCGACGACGAACAGGTTGGCCTGGATGACGGCTTTAGACATTCGTTAACGCTCCTCCTTTAGATGTAATGGTGCTGCATTATCCACGGGCGGAACCTGCATGATCGTTGGAACACTGAAACGACTGCTGGGCAACAAACGCGGTGGGACCGCCATCGAATATGGCCTGATCGCGGCGCTCATCGTCATCACGATGGTCGTGGCGTTCATCGAAGTCGCCAATACCACCACCGGGATGTGGGGTAACGTCAACACCAAGATGGCGGCTGCGCGCGCGGCGGTGTGATCCCCCCCCAAAAAAGTTCCGCGCGGTTTAAACTTTTCTCAACCCTGCCCGCCTACACCCATAGTCGTTGGTCCGGTCTTCCGGTCCGACCGGGTACTGAAGCAACCACCACTGGAGACCGGACATGAAGACCATCCGCAATTTCATCAAGAATTCCAGGGGCGCGACCGCCATCGAATACGGCCTGATCGCAGCGCTTATCGCCGTTGCCGCCATTGCAGCAATGCAGGGCCTGGGCAACCAGCTGAAGACCACGTTCACGAACGTGTCGTCGAACATGAAGGCTACGTAAGCTTTTTACGAAACCGCTTTGTTACCAAGGGCGGCGGGACGGAAGTTCCGTCGCCCTTTTTCTTGACCGGGAACTGATTATGCTCAAGATGCTATTTGATATCTTGCGCCATACGCGTGGCGCAACGGCGATCGAATATGGCCTGATCGCTTCGCTGATCGCAGTGGCAGCGATTTCTGCCATGCAAGGTCTCGGCACCAAGTTGAAGACGACATTTACGAACGTATCGTCCAACATGAAAGCGAGCTGAGCGGCTTAAAGTCGCCCCATCGCCAAGAATTTTTCGCGGCGCGCACGGCGCAATTGGGCGGGATCCTGGCCGTCGAATTGCGTTAGCGCCGCCGCGATCGCGTCGCCCAGCGCCACAATCGCCGCCGCCGGGTCACGCTGCGCACCGCCCAGCGGTTCGGGCACGATCGTATCGATGATGCCAAGGCCCTTCAGATCCTGCGCGGTGACCTTCATCGCCTCCGCCATCTCCGCTGCTTTGTCGGATGTGCGCCACAGGATCGATGCCCCAGCCTCAGGCGAGATGACCGAATAGATGGCGTGTTCGAACATCAGCACGGCATTTGCTGCCGCAAGCGCGATCGCACCGCCCGAGCCGCCCTCCCCGACGATCGCTGCGACCATCGGCACGCCGAGCGACAGGCATTGTTCGGTCGAGCGCGCGATCGCCTCGGCCTGGCCGCGTTCCTCGGCCTGAACCCCGGGGAACGCGCCCGACGTATCGACCAGCGTCACCACGGGCAACCCGAAGCGGTCGGCAAGCCGCATCAAACGGATCGCCTTGCGATAGCCCTCGGGCTTTCCCATGCCAAAATTGTGACGCAGGCGGCTTGCGGTATCATCGCCTTTCTCATGCCCGATGACGAGAACGCGCCGCCCGCGAAAGGTCGCGAAGCCGCCGAGGATCGCCTGATCGTCGCCAAAGGCGCGGTCCCCTGCCAGCAGCATGAAATCGTCGAACAGCCCGGCGACATAATCCTTGAAATGCGGCCGCTCGCCGTGACGTGCGACTTGCGTTTTCTGCCACGGAGTCAGGCGCAAATAGGTGTCGCGCAGCAATTTGTCGGATTTTGCCTGCAACCGCCCGACCTCGGACGCGATGTCGACCGTCCCCTCGGCGGCGGTTTCGCGCAGTTCGTCGATCCGGCCTTGCAGCTCGGCGATCGGTTTCTCAAAGTCGAGGAAGCTTGCCATAGGTCGCGGCGGTTAGGCCCCGCGCTTCCTCGCGTCAACGCGCGCCGTGGCTTCGGCGAGCGGATGGCGGGCGTTAACCAGCTCGACCAGCCGGCTCGCATCGACATGCGTGTAGATTTCGGTCGTTGCGATATCGGCATGGCCGAGCATCGCCTGCAGCGCCCGCAAATCGGCGCCGCCCGCCAGCAAATGCGTGGCAAAGGCATGGCGCAGGACGTGCGGGCTGACACGTTCGGGCGGAATGCCGGCCTCGGCGGCAAGCGCCTTCAGCACTTGATACAGCCGGATGCGGCTGAGATGGCTCTTGCCCGAGGGGAACAGCCACGCGCTCTCCGGCGGGACCTGTGCCCGCCACAGCGCGACTGCCGCGCGCGCGCGCTCGGACAGCGGCACCAGCCGCTCGGTGCCGCCCTTGCCGCGCAGGATCAGATACGGGCGCTCCAGCGCAATGGCGCGGCGCGGCAGCGACACCAATTCGGTCGCGCGCAGGCCCGATCCGTAGAGCAGTTCGACCAGCGCCGAGAGCCGCAAATCGTTCGGGTCGGGCGGATCGCGGGCGATTCGCACGGAAATGGCGTCAAACAACCGATCGATATCGGCAAGATCAAGACTCTTGGGCAAGCCGCGCGACGCGCCAGGTCGCGGCAGCGCCGCACCGGGATCGTCTTCGCGCAGGCCTTCATCGGCCAGAAATGCGAAGAACCGCCGCAGCGCCGCCGATTTGCGCGCCACACTCGATTTCGAAAGATCCATCCACTCGCCGCTCAGCCGCGCAAGATCTTCGGGTGTCGCGACACTCAACCGCCCGTGCAGAAAGCCCGACGCCAACGCGAGATCGCTGCGATACGCCGCGATCGTGTTCTTCGCCGCCCCGGCCTCCGCCGCCATCATTTCCAGAAAGCGGTCGATCAGCGCGCGATCCTCGCTCGCTGGCGGCGTGGCGCTCAAAGCCCGAGCGACATCCGGCTGATCGCCTCGACCGCGACCATCCGCGCCTCGCCCGGCATCCCGACTTCGCGCAACGCGTTGCAGATGTGATAGACCGTTGCGGGCGCAACGCCGTGCCACAGCCGCGTCTGCATGGCCGTAGCGGCGAGCAAAACCACGGTCCCCGGCTCCTGATCGCGCGCCGCTTGCTGGATCGCGCGGGTCCAGCTTGTCGCATCCTCAATCGGCACACCGAGCGACCGCGCTTCGCGCTCAATGTCGCTCGCGCTCATCCGGCCGGTCCCGGCGGCACCGGCAAAAAACATCCGTTGCTTCAGGCCTTCGGGGTCGTTCGCGCCGGCATACGCACCGATATCGCCCGCGCTGAGTGTCGGGGCCGCCGGATCGACCAGTGTCAGCATCGCCCACGCATTGCTGCCGCGTGCCGCGGCCTCGCGCCAGCGCAGCGCGCGCGGATCGAACCCGACGCTGAGCATCGCCGCCACCAGCCGATCGACATCGGGCCCCTGCAGCGTCGTCGGAATCCGTGCCGCAGCACCTGCGGTCAGCACCAACCGCGCATAGCGTGCTTCATAGGTCTTCGGTTCGTCCCACAGCCGCTTCAACGCGTCGGCGCGCGCGGCGACGTCGGGTGCCTCATAGGCGGCGCGCAGATCGCGCGCGATGCCGACCTCGGCCAGCGACTGGTCGTCATCGCCCTCGATCGCGCTGTACAGATCGACCAGCGCCGCGCCCGACAAGATTCCGCGCGCCGCCGCCAGTTCAGCAACGGCCGCCCGGACATGCGGTTCGAGCGCAGGCGACAGCGCGCGCCAGCCCTGCACTGCGCTCGAACCCGTCGCCAGCACCGTCGCGGGAATTTCAACCCCGGTGGCGGTGGCAAGGCCGTAGCGCCAGGCCGTCAGCTGTTCGACGCCGTCCCACTCGATCGTCACCGCCTGACGCCCGCTCTGCCCGGCTCCCGCCACCTTCTGCGCCAGCAACAGGTCGATGCCGCCGGCCAGACCCGAGCGACGCGCCGCAGCGATCATCGGTTGCGCGCGCGCACCCATGCCCGACAGCCCGGTGCACATCGCTTGCGCCAGCACCCAGCCACGCTCGCGCCGCAGCGTCGCGCCGGCATCGACCATCGGGCACAACGCCGCCGGGTCGCCGGTCGCGAGTGCGGCCTGCATCGCCGCCTCGAACAGCTTGGGCGTGTAATTCTCGCTATCCACGGCTTGCGCCATCGCGCGCGCCGCGACCGATTCGCCCATCCGCGTCAGCAGCCAGGAGCGCTCCGCCGCGAAATCCGCGCCGTTCACGCGGCGCGGTGTGTCGACCCGCGCCAGCAGCGCGCGCCGCAGCGCGATCGACACCCAGCGCGACGCGATTGGCGCATTCAGGCGGCGCATCAAGGTTTCGAGATAGCGGCCATCCGCACGCCCGAACGCGCGCGGGCCCATCGCGCCCTCGGCCGGCCCCGCCGCGCCGACCCGCGCCAGCGAACGCCGCGCATAATCGGGCATATCGGCGCGCACGAAGGCGGCAAAGTCGGTCGGCGCGGGTGCCGTTGCTCCGGGGCTGGGGGTCATACCCGGAGTCGGACCGGGCAGCGGCGTGTCGCTGGCGATCGGAACCGGGAGTGGCGCCACTTGCGGATTGGCGAGTGGCGCTTGGATCGTCGGCGCGGTCGGTCGCGGCCGTGGCGGCGCTTGCGTTGGCGCAGGGGTCGGCTCGCCAAAGCCCGGCGGCAGGATCGATTCGGGTCGATCCTGTCCCAGCGCGGGGATCGCCAGGCCCGCCGCCGCGATCAACGGCAGCGCGGCCAGTACGATATTATTTCTGGAGATTCGCAACCGGCACGGCCTTTTCGACATGCTTCAACTGCTTTTCATGCGCGATCGCCGAGAGGCCGAACAGCACGCCCGCCAGCACGACCACAACGACAAGGACCAGCACGAGCAATCGGGACATAAGCGAGGGACCTGTTACAAAACATTCGGGGCGGCGCCCGCACAGGCCTTTTGCCCGAGACGCGTCTGCGCTGTATAGCCCCGACCGCAATGATGCAAAGCCCCGCTTCCCCGCAACGCGAAACGCCGCAATGGAACGGCCAGCCAATCGTGCTGGTCGGCCTGATGGGCGCGGGCAAATCGACCGTCGGGCGTCGCCTCGCGACACGGCTCGGCCTGCCCTTTGTCGACGCCGATACCGAGATTGAGGCGGCAGCCGGCATGTCGATCCCCGACATCTTCGAACGCTTCGGCGAGCCCTATTTTCGCGACGGCGAGCGCCGCGTGATCGCGCGGTTGATGAACGGCGAGAAGCGCGTGATCGCAACCGGTGGCGGCGCGTTCATCGATCCCGATACGCGCGCGGCGATCCTCGCGCGCGGTTTTGCGGTGTGGCTCGATGCCAAGCCGTCGGTGCTCGCCGACCGCGTCTCGCGCCGCGACACGCGGCCCTTGCTGCGCGGGCGCGATCCGCTTGCCGTGCTCGAGGATCTGGCGCGCGTGCGCAACCCGTTCTACGCGCTGGCACCCTTACGCGTTTCCAGCCAGCGCGCGCCGCACGACGCGACGGTCAACACCATCCTGAAAGCCCTCGGCCAGCTATGACGACAATTCCGGTTTCGCTGGGTGCGCGCAGTTACGATGTGGTGATCGAAGCGGGGCTCCTCGCGCGCGCCGCCGACTGGCTCGCGCCCGTGTCGCGCGGGCGGACGATGGCGATCGTCACCGACGAGAATGTGCTGCCGCATTTGGCGACGTTGCAGGCCGCGCTGACCGGCGCGGGCGTGGCGAGCGAGGCGATCGTGCTGCCGCCGGGCGAATCGACCAAGAGCTGGGCGCAACTTGAGGCACTGACCGACCGGCTGCTCGATCTCGGGGTCGAGCGCGGCGATCATGTCATTGCGCTGGGCGGTGGGGTGATCGGCGATCTGGTCGGCTTTGCGTGCAGCATCCTCAAGCGCGGCTGCGGCTTCGTGCAGATCCCGACGACCTTGCTCGCGCAAGTCGATTCGTCGGTCGGCGGCAAGACCGCGATCAACGCGCGGGCGGGCAAGAATCTGATTGGCGCATTCCACCAGCCGGCTCTGGTGCTGATCGACCCGGCGGTGCTCGACACGCTGCCGCTGCGCCAGGTCCGTGCCGGCTATGCCGAGGTCGTGAAGTACGGCCTGATCGACGATCCGGTGTTTTTCGAGTGGTGCGAGGCGAATGCCGCGGCGTTGATCGCGGGCGACGCGGCGGCGCGTGAACACGCCATCGCGCATTCGGTCGCCGCCAAGGCGCGCATCGTCGCAGAGGACGAGCGCGAGACGACGGGCGCGCGGGCGCTGCTCAACCTCGGCCACACCTTCGGCCATGCGCTGGAGGCGGAAGCGGGCTTTTCGGATCGGCTGCTCCACGGCGAGGCGGTCGCGGCGGGGATGGCACTGGCGTTCGCTTATTCCGCCGCGCACGGGCTGGTGCCTGATGCGGATGCCGCGCGGGTGGCGGCACATCTGCGCGCCGTAGGCTTGCCCGATGGGGTGGTGGCGGCGGGGATCGACGCCGACGGCGCGACGCTGGTCGCACACATGCTCCACGACAAGAAGATGGATGCCGGCACCCTCCCCTTCCTGCTGGCGCACGGAATTGGCGCGACGTTTCTGGATAAGTCGGTGGACTTGGCGGATGTTCGGGCGTTTCTGGACGCCGGTTAAGCTTCTCTTTTTTCCCGCTTAGAACAGGAAAGCAAAATGCCCCAAGGCATCGCCAAGGCGAACCTGCCGACCAAGACCTGCCCGGTCTGCCAGCGCCCCTTCACCTGGCGCAAGAAATGGGCACGCGATTGGGAGAATGTAGTTTATTGCTCGGACCGGTGCCGCAAGACCGGACTCTAGTCTGTTGGAAATGCCTGTTTTTGTGGCTAAAGTCACACAGAGTCGCACCATCACGCAGGTTTTTGTGACGTCGGTCGCAGGTTGATGTCGACGGTTTGAAAGAGCGGACCGCGAGGATAACAGGCTGTCCGGATGTAGGACAGCGCGTATGTCCAGAGTTGGGTGG
>NZ_JBBATX010000007.1:0-14342 GCF_040398505.1 Sphingomonas sp.
GGTTCAGCCTTCGAAAAACGCCGCGTCCGACCGATGGGTCTGGCGCGGCGTTTTTGTTGCGCTCGTGCAACACTTCCGAAACAAATAGAAACACGCCTTGCCTTCCCGCGCCAAAACCTACCATCTGAGGACCTTGGCGGTGAAACGCTCACTAAAAGGGGTTTTTATGTTGTTGGTTGGAATGCGCTCACGCGTGGCGTTGACGCTCTCTGCATCGATTCTTGCTCTATCCATTACCGCGCCGTCGTTCGCACAGACCAAACCCGCGGCTGCCGCTCCGGCAGATTGTCCGCCCGGAACCGCGCTGTCTGCCACAAACACGTGCGATCCACTCCTGGCTGCTACCGGCAAAACGTCGGGTAATTCGGCGGACACGGAAATCGTCGTCACCGGGTCACGCATCGCACGCAACGGCACGGATTCTGTGGCTCCAGTGCTGGTTCTCGACAGCAAGGCCATAGAGTCGCGCGGTTTTTCGACCCTCGGTCAAGCGCTCAGTGAGCAGCCCGCGTTTGGTATCGCCGACAGCTCGCCTGTCGGTGGCCAGTCCAGCTTCGGGCCGGGCCAATCGTTTGTAAACTTCTTTGGGCTCGGCTCTCAGCGTACCCTTACGATCGTCAATGGGCGCCGCTTCGTCGGTTCCAACACTTCGACGATTTTCGGTCCGACCGGATCGGGCGGTTCACAGGTCGACCTCAACCTGATCCCGACCAAGCTGATCGACCGGGTCGAGACAGTTGCCGTGGGAGGCGCTCCGATCTACGGTTCGGATGCGATTGCCGGCACGATTAACGTTATCCTCAAACGTAATTATCAGGGGCTTGACCTTGACGCCCAATACGGAATCGCTGATCGCGGCGACGCGTCCGATTATCGCTTCCGGATCCTCGCTGGCACGAACTTTGCTAGCGGCCGCGGTAACATCACCTTTGCCGGTGAATATAACGATTCGACCGGGTTGCTTGCGACTGATCGCTCCCTGACGGGGCTTGGGCGGTATTACGATGCTCGCACCACGGCCGGCTATCCGTATGCGCGCGAACTCTACACCAACCGTACCCTGCCGGGCATCAATGAGAGTGGCATTCCGATCGTCGGTCGGATCGGGTGGGACTTCCTCGGACTAAACGCGATTTTGGCCCCGCGCTATCAGACTGCCTTTGCGCCGTATTTAGGGCTGCCAGCGGGAACGCCCTTCAACCTCGGTGTGACCGGCGGCATTTCACCGACTTCGGCATTGCGTTTTGATACGTCGGGCAATCTGATCCCGACCGACTTCGGCAAATCCACCGGCGTATTGAACTCGTCCGGCGGGAATGGCTATAACCTGACAAATCTGTCGAACCTGTTGACCAACACGAAACGCTATAGTGGTATTTTGGAAGGCAATTATCAGATCACAGATGGGGTCCATGCGTTCTTCGAGGCATGGTATACACACAGTGAAGGTACCAACCTGCGCGATCAGCCGGAATATAACAGCGGCTTTTTCGCGGCGCCGGGTGACCTCTCCAATGCCGGTGCATATCAGATCAACCTTGCAAACCCCTTCCTCTCCACTGCGGCCCGCACATCGATCCAGCAGAGCATCGTAAGCAATCCGCTTAGCGATCAGAATCAGGGATATGCGACGACGCAGAATTACTTTTACCTCGACCGCGCCAACACTGACCTGGTGACTGGGCGCGTGAAGGGCAAGGTCGATACGTATCGTGCGGTCGTCGGTCTCGACGGCAACTTCACCGTTCTTTCCAACAAGCCGTGGAAGTGGGAGGTCTCGGCGAATTATGGTCGTTCGGAAACCTCTTCGGTGCAGCCACTCCTTAACACGCAGAACCTCGGCAACGCGGTTGATGCAGTGGGGAGTAGCGCAGCGACGGCGGCGTGCCGTGCTGGCGTGGTGAGCTCCAAAGCACCCACAATTAGCAATGTCTGCGCACCGCTAAACCTGTTCGGCAGCGGGGTCGCGAGCCAGGCAGCGCGTGATTATGTCACGATGCTGGCGACGCCTCAGTCGCGCAACGAGGAGTATGATTTTGTCGCTTCGCTATCGGGCGAATTGTTTAAGATGCCGGGTGGGAAGCTGTCGTTTGCGGCTGGCTATGAACATCGTGACGAGCATACCCGGTTTGACCCGAGTGCTGCGTTTGCGGGATATTTTGATACCGCGACGCAGACCCAGAAGGGTTATGGTCAATCGGTTCCGATCGCGGGGATCAATGCAGGTTACAACACCGACGAAGTGTTCGGTGAGCTTGAAGGCGATCTGATCGGTCCGGACAATAATATCCCATTGTTCCGCTCGCTCAGCTTCCAGCTGGCCGGCCGTTACGTGAACAACTCGTTCAACGGCAATGCATTCACCTGGACGGCTGGCGGCCGGTGGCAGCCGGTGAAGGATTTCACCTTCCGCGGAAATTTCACGCACTCGATCCGCTCGCCATCGATCACGGAATTCGCAAATCCGGCGCAAAGCTTCTTCGGCACTGCGAATGACCCGTGCGATCCAACGCAGATCAGCCAGGGTCCGAATGCATCGGTGCGCACACGGAACTGCCAAGCGGCCTTTACCGCGCTTGGCGTAAACTTGGCGAACTATAATTCGCTGTCGGCGGATCGTACGTTCCGTCAAGCGGTGGCGGGCGATGTGACGCTTCGAAACGAAACCGCAGATTCGGTCAGTGTGGGAGGGATCTTCCAGCCGACGTTCATTCCCAGGCTGACGGTTGCCGCAGACTATATCGACATCCGGGTTAAGGGTGTCATTACTAGGTTCGGTGCGGATGATACGTTGAGTGCTTGCTACGATTCAACCACTTATCCCAACAATATATATTGTGGGCGAATCACACGCGATAACACCGGCCAGTTGTCCTACATTGTTCAGGGGTATCTGAATGCCGACCAGCTGCGCTATCGCGGTATCGTTGGGCAAGGGCAGTATAGTGTCCCGACGCGGTTCCTTGGCGCGAAAAGTTTGGTCAGCCTCGGCGTAAGCTACCAGCATCTTTTCGAACTTTCGAGCACCTCGGCCGGCACCAAGACCCGGACCGAGGGAACCGCAGGCTATTCGAAGGACAAGGGCGTTGCGACGCTCTCTTATTCGAACGGCGGCGCGGAGATCTTTGCTCAGGCATCGTACCTTGGACCGGCAAAGATCGATAATTATTATGCCGCCAACTATCAAATAAACCATTACAATGCAGTCGTTTTCACTAACCTCGGCGCCACGTATCGGTTGTCCGATTCGTCGTTCTCCATCCGGCTGAACGTGGACAACGTGTTCGACCAAGCACCGCCGTTTCCATCTACAGGCGCATCGGATGTATACTTCCGCGGTACATTGGGTCGTTATTATCGTGTAGGTGTAACGACACACTTCTGACAGGCAACCTTGGCTCGAGAGGGGATCGGCACGCACCGGTCCCCCTTTTGTGGGTAACGTAAGTTTATGTACGCCGAGTGACGCTGGGGCTTGGCATCTGGCAATGTCCCGCTACCGTCGAGCGTCATGACCTTCCCAGATTTCACCGTTGCCTTGATTGGGGTCGCGCTCGCGATACTGATCGCTGTTGCGGTGTGGATCCTCTACACCGGCCTGCGCGCCAGACGCGAGGCGGTGGAGGCGTTTGCGGCCAATACCCGGTTGGAGGCGTTGCTTGCCTCGGCACCGGCGCTCGCGCTGCTGGTGCGCGCCGGCGGGCGGGTCGAATGTCCGCCACGCCTTGCAGATTGGCTCGGGCTGACGACGGCGCCGCGCTATCTCGCTGATCTGACGACGACGATGTCGACGATCGCATCGGGCGCGGGCGGTGGGTTGTCGCTTGAGGATGCCGCAGCACTTTCCGCCGACATTGCCGCCGCGCAGAAATCGGGGCGACCGTTTTCGCGGGCAGTACGCGCGCAGGGTTCGGCGCGCGCGCTGATGTTGCGCGGGAGCCGCGCGGCGCGCGACGTGCAGGCGCCGGGTGGCGTGATCATCTGGGTGTTCGATGCGACCGAGAGCGAGGCCGAGATCGCGCGGCTCGACGCGGCGATGGCGGAGGTAACAACCTATTATGAGGAATTGAGCGGGGTCATCCAGGCCGCACCGATGCCGATGTGGTATCGCGGCGCCGATCTGCGACTCGCCATGGTCAATTCGCATTATGTCGCCGCGGTCGAGGGCGCATCGGAAGCCGATGTGATCGCGCGCGGCATCGAATTGGTCGAGGGGTCCGGAATTGGTGGTCCGCTGGCTAGTGCGGTGCTGGCGCGGGACGCCAAGGCGGTGCAGTCGCAAGCTATGCCGGCGACGATCCGGGGCGAGCGGCGAATGCTGCGGGTGTATGATGCGCCGTTGTCGACCGGCGGGGTGGCGGGTTTTGCGATCGACATCGAGGATCTCGAGCAAGCGCGTGCTCGGCTGAAGCGCTTCGACGATGCGCAGCGCGCGATGCTCGATCGGCTTTCGGCGGGCGTGGTGCAATTCGCGTCGGATCGCAGCCTCGTGTTCTGTAACCAGCCGTTCCGCCGCTTGTTCGCTATGAAGAGCGAATGGCTCGCCGATCGCCCCGAATTCGACCGCGTACTGGAACGGATGCGCGAAACCCAGCGCTTGCCCGAAGTGCGCGACTTCCCGGGCTGGAAGGCCGAGCGGCGCGACTGGTTTTTGGCGGCAGGCGGTGGGCAGGAGGAGGAATGGCACCTGCCCGGTGGGGTGCATTTGCGGGTCGTCGCGCAGCCGCTCCCCGATGGCGGATTGCTGCTGATCTTCGACGATCGCACCGAACAGGTCCAGTTGGCGAGCGCGCGCGATACGCTGCTGCGCGTGCGCACCGCGACGTTCGAAAATCTGTACGAGGCGCTCGGCGTCTTCGCTGCCGATGGGCGATTGCACTTGTGGAACAACAAATTCCGCATTGTGTGGGGTTTCGATGAAACGTTTTTGGCGACACATCCGCGTGTCGACGCGCTGGCCGAAGTCGCTGCGCAGCAGCTTGCCAATCCGGCGCGCGCGGTGTTGATCGGCGATCTGGTGCGCGCTGCGACGGTCGAACGGCAGCAGCGCGGCGGGCGCGCGGCGTTCAAGGACGGGCGGCATTTCGAGTTCGCTGCAGTGCCTTTGCCCGATGGCAATGGGTTGTTCACGATGCTCGATATTTCCGACAGCCGCCGGATCGAGACCGCGCTGCGCGATCGCAACGAAGCGTTGGAGGCGGCGGACCGGATCAAGACCGCCTTCGTCGCGACAATGAGCTACGAACTACGCACCCCGCTGACGTCGATCAGCGGGTTCGCCGAGATGCTGAGCGAAGGCTATGCCGGCAAGCTGACCAAGACGGCGTCGGGCTATGTCGAAGCGATCCTCGAATCGGTCGAGCGATTAGGGATGCTGGTCGACGAAGTGCTCGATCTGACGCAGGCCGAGGGCAAGGAGCCCGTGCTCGAAATGCTCGAGGTCGAGCTCGACATGGTGGCCCGCGCCGCCGCAGATACCGTGGCGCCGCTGGCGAAAAAGCGCGGGCTCGATTTCGCGGTGGAGATCCACCCCTCAACCGGGGCAACGAAGGGCGATGCCAAACGCTTGCAGCAAGTGGTCGAACATCTCCTGCGACATGCGGCAGCGGGCGCTTCGGAAGGCGGGCGCATCCTGCTCCACACCGATGGCACGGCAGCGGCGGCGCGGATCGTCGTCTCGGACGATGGCGCGGGGATGAGCGCGGAATCGGTCGCGCGCGCCTTCGACCGCTTTGGCCAGCCCGGCATTACGCGCAGCGGTGAGCGTGCGCTGGGGCTGGGGCTGCCGCTCGCAAAGCAGTTCGTCGAGGCGCATGGTGGAACGATCGCGCTCGTGTCTGAGCCGGGGCAGGGGACGTTGCTGACGGTGACATTGCCGCGGCGGTAGCTTGCGGGCGATGGCGTATGCGCATAGCGTATGCGCACAAAATGGAGGTCGTGATGGCGACTCGCTTAGCAGGACACGATAAGCTCAGGGCCGTGCGCAAAGCGAAAAATGTGTCGCTGGATGTGGCATTGGTGGCGATGGCGAAGGAACTCGGCCTTAATGTCTCGCGGGGTTGCGAGGCGGGGCTGGCGGCGGCGATCGCCGAAGAACGGCGAAAGCGCTGGCTCGAAGAGAATCAGGACTCGATCGACGCGTCTAATGCTTGGGTTGCAGAACATGGGCTGCCGCTCGAAAAGTATCGATTGGCCTAATGCCGCGTTTTGACGTTTACCGACACCCGGACGGGCGGGGATATCTATTGGATTGTCAGACCGACTTTCTGTCGGGCCTCGACACGCGGTTAACGGTCCCGCTGTTCTTGCTGGAGGATTATCCGCGACCGGCAGCGGGTTTGAACCCGGTCTTCGTCGTTGAAGACCTCAGCGTGGTGATGCTGACGCAATATACCGCAGCCATCGAAAAACGGCGCTTGGGCCGATCGGTGGGTTGGCTGGCGACCGAGCAAGATGCGATCGTGAACGCACTCGACATGTTGCTGACGGGGTATTGAGGTGATCCTCGCCGACCCCGCCGCGAGCGAAGCGTTTGGCGCGCGGCTGGCGGCGCTGATCGCACCCGGCGATGTCGTGACGCTGTCCGGGCCGCTGGGCGCGGGCAAGACCAGCGTCGCGCGGGGGCTGCTCGCCGCGCTCGGATTGGCGGGGGAAGCGCCCTCGCCGAGTTTCGCGATCGTCCAGCCCTATGACGTGCCCGAAGTGCGCATGGCCGTTCTGCATGTCGATCTGTACCGGATCGATGACCCCGAGGAGATTGACGAACTGGGGCTTGATGAGGCGGCAAGCGATTCGGTGCTGCTGGTTGAATGGCCCGAACGCGCACCCGGTTGGTGGCCCGACGCGCTCGCGCTGACGCTGGAGATGTTGCCCGATGGCAGCCGTCGCTTGACAGCCGCCGTCCCGCCGGGCTGGAAGGCGCGATGGCAGCAGATATGACACCCCCGGCGGCGGCGGCCGCGTTCCTCGCCGCAAACGGGTGGGGCAGCGCAGACATTCTACCGGTCGCCGGCGATGCGTCGTTTCGTCGGTATTTTCGGGCGGTCGAGTCATTGCGCAGCGCGATCCTGATGGATGCGCCGCCGCCGCACGAAGACCCGCGACCGTTTCTTCAAATGGCGCGCTGGCTCACTGCGAACGGCTTTGCTGCGCCCGAGATTCACGGCGAAGATCTCGAGCACGGGCTCGTCCTGCTGCAGGATTTCGGCGACATCCGGATGCGCGAGACCGTTGATGCCGAACCGGCGCGCGAGCTGGCGCTGTACGGTGCGGCGATCGACATTCTGGTGTCGCTGCGCACTCATGACGCCGCGCCGCTGGCCCCCTATGACCGCACGGTGCTGCATCGCGAGGCCAATTTGCTGACCGAATGGTATTGCCCGGCGCTCGGCATCGCGGTTGATCAGGCGACGTATGCGGCGGCGTGGGATGCGGTGTTCGACCAGGTTCTGGTTGGTCCGCAAGTGACGGTCTTGCGCGATTTCCATGCCGAGAATCTGATGCTGATCGGCCCCGACACGCTCGGCTTGCTCGATTTCCAGGACGCGCTGGCGGGGCATCCGGCCTATGATCTGGTGTCCTTGCTGCAGGATGCCCGACGCGATGTGGGTGAGGACGTCGAAGCCGCGATGCTGGCGCGCTACAAGGCTGCGGTCCGGACCGATGCCGGGTTCGACGCCGCCTATCATGTGCTCGGCGCGCAGCGGAACGCCAAGATCGTCGGCATTTTCACGCGGCTGTGGCAGCGCGACGGTAAGCCACGCTACCCGACGCTGTGCCCGCGCGTGTGGCGCTATCTCAACCGCGATCTCGCGCATCCCGCGCTCGCCCCGGTCAAGGCGTGGTTTGACAGCGCGATCCCGCTCGAACTGCGCGGCGACCCGCTGGCGCTGTCGTCATGCTGAGGCCCAAACGCACGCTCCACATCCGGCCCGATCCGGGTGGGGCAGTGCCAAAAACGGCGATGGTGATGGCGGCGGGCCTTGGCAAACGGATGCGCCCGCTGACCGCGACACGCCCCAAGCCGCTGGTCGAAGTGGCAGGCAAGCCGCTGATCGATCACGTGTTCGATCGTTTGCGGGCGGGCGGCGTCGCGCGCGCCGTGGTCAATGTGCATTATCTGGCGGACGCGCTGGAGGCACATTTGCACAATCGCGTTGCGGGGATCGACCTGGTCGTTTCCGACGAGCGCAAGCGCTTGATGGAAACCGGGGGCGGCATCGTGCAGGCGCGCGACCTGATCGGCGATGCGCCGTTCCTGGTCGTCAACAGCGACAATCTGTGGGTGGACGGGCCGTCTGATGCGATCCGGATGCTGTCGGCGCAGTGGGACGATGCGCGGATGGATGCGCTGCTGCTGATGGTGCCGCTGGCGCGCGCCAATCATCATAGCGGGCAGGGTGATTTCCGGGTCGCGCCCGATGGCCGGATTCTCGGGCGGCGGCAACCGGGTAAGCTCGCGCCGTTCGTCTATACCGGCGTGCAGATCCTCTCGCCGCGCGTGATCGCGGATTGGCCGGAGGGGCCGTTCTCAACCATGCTGTTCTGGGAACGCGCGATCGCGGCCGGACGCGCTTACGGCCTGGTTCACCAGGGGCTGTGGTTCGATGTCGGCACGCCGGCCGCGGTCGGCAAGACCGAGGCGATGCTCGCCGATGGCTGAGCGCCGGACCCCGCAGCTCTTCACGATTCCGGCGCACCGCGCCTTTGCCGATGCACTGGCGGCAGGGTTGATCCGGCAGTTTGGCGGCGAGGATCTGGAACTCGCGCGTGGCCTCGTCTTGCTCCCGAATAACCGCGCCAAGCGTGCGCTGACTGACGCCTTCGTCCGGGCGAGCGGCGGCGGTCTGCTCTTGCCGCGGCTGGTGGCGATCGGCGATCCGGGGATCGATGAGGCGATCGGCGCTGCGCTCGATCCGGCGGACGATATGGATCCGTTGCCCCCCGCCGTAGCGCCGCTCGAACGCCGCATGATCCTGGCGCGGCTGGTGTCGGAAGAACGCGCGCGCGGCGGGCAGCCGGTCGATGCGGCGGAAGCGGTGCGGCTCGCGGGCGATCTGGCGCGGACGCTCGATCAATTGCTGGTCGAGGAAATCGCGCCCCACAGATTGCGCGAGATTGAGCTGAACGAAGCGATGTCGGCGCATTGGCAGCGCGCGCTCGATCTGTTCGGGATCGTGCTCGATCGCTGGCCGGCGGAGCTTGCGCGGATCGGCCGGATCGATGCGGCGGATCGGCGCGGCGCAATGCTGCGGCGGCTGGCCGAGCGGTGGCAGGATACGCCGCCGGCCGGGTTCGTCTGCGCTGCGGGGATGACCGACAGCGCTCCCGCCGTGGCAAAATTGCTGCGCAGCATTGCGGATTTGCCGCGCGGCATGGTGGTGCTCGCCGATCTCGCGACGGGAATGGACCCGAACGAATGGGATGCGCTCGGGCCGTTCGATCCCGATTCTGCGACCGGGCTGACACGGCGATCGATCGAAACGCATCCGCAATTCCATTTGAAGCTGCTGCTTGAGCGGATGAGCGTCAATCGCAGCGAATTCCGCACGTGGCGCGACGGCAGCGATCATGATGCGACCGTCGCGCGCGGCAAGGCGGTGGCGAACGCGCTGGCCTCCGCCGAATTTACCGCGAAGTGGACGACGCTGGGGTCGGAGCAAAGGCGGATCGGCGGTATTTCGGCGGCGGAACTCGCGACGCCCGGGGAAGAAGCGCAAGCGATTGCGCTCGCGCTGCGCGAGGTGGCGGAGACACCGGGCCGGACGGCGGCGTTGGTCACGCCCGACCGCGGCCTTGCGCGACGCGTCGCGGCGCATTGCGCGCGCTGGGGGATCGCGGTCGATGATTCAGCGGGGCGGCCGTTGTCGATCCTGCCGTCTGGCACGCTGCTGACGGCGCTGGCGGAGGCGGCGACGCAGCGCTTCGCGCCGCTCGCCCTGCTGACGCTACTGAAACACCCGCTGGTGCGCTTCGGCACGGCGCGGACCGCGTGGCTCGATGGCGTGCGTGCGCTCGACCGGACGATGCGCGGGCCGCGTCCGGCGGCGGGGCTGGCGGGGACTGACGCGCACTTGCGCAGTGCGCGGCGCGCACAGGTGGCGCTGGCGTGGTGGCCCGAGGCGCGCGAGGTGCTGGCATCGATCGAACAGGCGTTCGCAGGCGGCGCGCAGCCGCTGACGAGCTTGCTGAGCGCTTTGCGCGAGACGGCGCAGGCGCTGTGCGGCGATGCTTTGTGGTCGGGTCCGGCCGGACGCGCTGCCGCCGATTTGCTGCGCGCGGCGGAGGAACATGCGGCGCAGGGCCCCGCGACGATCGATCCCGCCAGCCTCGCGCCGTTGCTCAAGACCTTGATGGACGAAATCGCGGTGCGGCCACCGCAAGGCGGGCATCCGCGCCTCGCGATCTATGGCCTGATCGAGGCGCGGTTGCAGACCGCTGACCTGATGATTCTCGGCGGGTTGAACGAAGGGATGTGGCCCGGCCTGCCAGCACCCGACCCGTGGCTGGCGCCGCGAATCCGCACCGAACTCGGGCTTCCGGGGCTCGATCGCGGCGTCGGCGTGGCGGCGCACGATCTGGCGCAGGCGCTGGGGGCACCCGCCGCGCTGATGACGCGGGCGCGGCGTGGGGGTACGCAACCGGCGATCGCTTCGCGTTTCTGGCTGCGGTTGCAAGCACTGGCGGGGGAGAAGTTCGACCGCGCCGCGGCGCTGGAGGGCTGGGCGCGTGCGCTGGATGATCCTGGCCGCCACGATCCGGCACCCAAGCCCGCTCCAATACCCCCCGCCGCGCTGCGCCCGAAGAAGATCGCGGTGACCGATGTCGACCGGCTCAAGGCCGACCCTTACGCCTTTTATGCCAAGCGTATCCTCGGGCTGATCCAGCTCGATCCGGTCGATGCCGATCCCAGCGCGGCGTGGCGCGGCACGGCGGTACACGACATTCTCGAACGCTGGGCGCGCGAGGACAAATGTGCGCTCGACCGGCTGCACGATCGCGCGCGCGCGATGTTCGACGATGCGCATCCGATGCAGCGTGCCTTGTGGCGGCCGCGGCTGATGGAGGCGATCGACTGGATCGTCGCCGAGCTGGGGCGCAATCTCGATGCAGGTCGTACGGTGCTCGCGGTCGAGGAATCGGGCCAGATCGACATTGCCGGAGTCACGCTGACGGGCAAGTTCGACCGGATCGACCGCTTGCCCGACGGGGCGATCGCGGTGATCGATTATAAGACGGGCAAAGCGCCGTCGTCCGCGGCCGTGCGCGAGGGGTTCAGTCTGCAACTCGGCTTGCTTGGTTTGATCGCCGAGCGCGGCGGTTTTGCCGGGATTAGCGGCACGGCGCGCGGGTTCGAATATTGGTCGCTGACCAAGAATGGCGACTCGTTCGGGCGGGCGACGTCTCCGGTCGATCCGGCGGGGAAGGGCGAGAAGGTCTTGCCCGAGGATTTCACCGCGCTCGCGGCCCGGCATTTTACCGATGCCGCCGGGGATTGGCTGACCGGCGACCGCGCGTTCGAGGCGAAGCTGCACCCGGATTATGCGCCCTATGCCGAATATGATCAGCTGATGCGGCGCGACGAATGGTATGGGCGTGATTGAGCGGTTTCTAATCCTTCCTCCCCTCCCTGGAGGGGAGGGGATCGAGGGGTGGGTCGCTCTCAATGAAAACGTGACGCTCGCCCCACACCAACCCACCCCCAACTCAGTGTCGGGTCGGCCCTGCCCCCGGCAGGGCCTGAACAGCGCGGGGCGCTGTTCACCCGACACTCTTCCAGGGAGGGGAGGAAAAGCATGACCGGCTCCACCTCGCACCGCCCCCTCCCGATCCTCAAGGATGCGCAAGCGCAAGCGAGCGATCCGGGCGGGCATGTCTGGCTTTCCGCATCCGCCGGGACCGGCAAGACGCAAGTGCTGACCGCGCGCGTCTATCGGCTGTTGCTGCGCGGGGTCGATCCGGCGGCGATCCTGTGCCTGACCTTTACCAAGGCGGGGGCGGCCGAAATGGCCGGACGGATTGGCGAGCGGCTTGCAGCGTGGGTGCGGATGCCGCGGCCCGAGCTGGTGAGTGATCTTGGCGCGCTCGGCGAAGACCCGAGCGACGCGCTGATCGCCCGCGCTCGCACATTGTTTGCGCGTGTGCTCGATGCGCCCGGCGGCGGCATCCGCATCCAGACGATCCACGGTTTTTGCCAGAGCCTGTTATCGGCCTTCCCGGTTGAGGCGGGGCTCGCACCCGGCTTCCGCCCGATCGAAGCGCGCGAGGAAGCGCTGCTCGCACGCGAGGCGCTCGCCGAATTGCTCGTCACCGCCGAGGCCGAGGGCCGCGACGCGACGGTCGCGACGGTCGGGGCGTTGAGCCTCAGGCTGGGCGAAGGCGAGGCCGAGCGCTTCCTGCTCGCCTGCGCCCGTGCACCGGTCGCAATGGCCGAATTGCCGATGGGGGAGGGTGTCCACCCCTTCATCCGCCGTGCGCTCGATCTGCCGACGGGCGAAATCGACGCCGAGATCGCCAATGCCTGTGGCGATGCCGCGTTCGACGTCGATGCAGTCGCGCGGCTGGCGGCGGCGAACCGCGCCTGGGGAACGGCGACCGGTGGCAATCATGCTGACATCGCCGAATGCTGGGTCGAAGCGGCACCCGAGATGCGCGCGCGGATGCTCGGCGATTTGATCGGCGTACCGTTCACCGCGAAGCGCGAACCGCGAAAATACTCCCCGAAACTGCTCGCCGCCGACCCCGACTATGCCGATCTGGCGATCGAAGTGGGGGAGGCGTGCGCCGAACTGCTGTCGTTGCGCGAGCGCGCCGCTTATGCCGATCTGCTTGCGGCGGGCCTGTCGGTCGGGCGCGACTATGCGGCAACCTATGAGCGCGCGAAGCGGCGGATTGGCGCGGTCGATTTCGACGATCTGATCCGCGCGACAATCGCGCTGCTTGGCCAGCCGGGGATGGGCGATTGGGTGCGTTACAAGCTCGATCAGGCGACCGAGCATGTCCTGATCGACGAAGCGCAGGATACCAACCTCGACCAATGGAAGATCGTCCAGGCGATCGCCGAGGAATTCTTTGCAGGCGAAGGCGCGCATGGCAGCCAACTCCGCACGCTCTTCACGGTCGGCGACTTCAAACAGGCGATTTTCGGCTTTCAGGGCACCAATCCGATCTATTTTCGTGGCGCCGAGCGGCATTTCGAGCGGCTCGCGCAAGACGCGTGGGCGGCGGATGCGGAACAGCGCCGCTCCGGCACGATGCGGGCACGGCCGTGGAACCGCCTCTCGCTGACGCAATCGTTCCGCTCGACCCGGCCCGTGCTCGAGTTCGTCGATGCCGCGATCGAGGCGCTGCCCCAACCGGGGCTCGGCGCGATTGCCGATCGTGAAGTCCATGCCAGCGAAGTGCCCGGCCCGGGGACCGTCTCGCTCTGGCCGCTCGTCGTGGCGGGCGGGTCGGAAGAGGATGAGGAAGACTGGATTTCGGATTCGACCCGCGAACTCGCGCGCCAGATCGCGCGCACGATCAAGGGGTGGATCGGCACGCTGATGCTCGAGAGCAAGGGGCGTACGCTCCGGCCCGAGGATGTCATGATCCTGGTCAAACGGCGCGGCGAACTCGCTTCGCTGATCGTCGCGCGGCTGTATGCCGAGGGTGTGCCGGTCGCGGGGGTTGACCGGTTGCGGCTCAACGCGCCGCTGTCGGTGCAGGATCTGCTCGCCGCGATCCGCTTCGTGCTGCAGCCTGACGATGATCTCTCGCTGGCGTCGCTGCTGGTGTCGCCGCTGATCGGGTGGAGCCAGGAGCGGTTGATGGCAGAGGCGCCGCGCGGCTCGCTCAGCCTTTGGCGGCACCTTACGCGACCCGGTGGCGCGCCCGATCTTGCGCCGTTGTTTGGGCTGCTCGCACGCGCCGACATTGCGACGCCGTACCAGTTTCTGGAGGAAATCCTTTCGGGCCCGCTTGGCGGACGGCGTAAGCTCGTACAGCGGCTGGGGCAGGAGGCGCGCGATCCGATCGAGGAGGTGCTGAGCGCGGCGCTCGATTTCGAATCGCTCGGTACGCCGTCGCTGCAACGCTTCCTCGACTGGTTCGATCGCGGCGAAGTGGAGATCAAGCGCGACCCGTCCGCGCCGCTCGATGCGGTGCGCGTGATGACCGCGCATGGCGCGAAGGGCTTGCAGGCGCCGCTGGTGATCCTCGCGGATGCGGCGGTCGATCCGACGCGCGCGCCGCGCTCGACGCTGAAATGGCGCGCAGCCGACATGACGGCGGATCTACCCGTGATCCGCCCGCGCAAGGGCGAGGCAACCGGACCGCTCGCCGCGTTGGTCGAGGCGACGGCG
>NZ_JBBATX010000007.1:14442-15843 GCF_040398505.1 Sphingomonas sp.
CGCCGCCAACCGAGCAGATGCGCGCGGCGGCGGAGCGCGGGCGGCTGATCCACGCCTTGTTCGAGCGGCTGCCGGCGGTTACTCTGGAGCTGCGCGCCGAGGCAGCGGACCGCTGGCTCGCGCGAGTTGGTGCGGTTGAAGAGGCGCAGGCGCGGGCTGAGATCGCGGCGCCTGTTCTTGCGGTGCTCGACGATCCGGCGTTTGCCGCGCTATTCGGGCCCGACTCGCTCGCCGAAGCACCGATTGCCGCCGTGCTGCCCGACGGCTTCGTCGTATCGGGTACGGTCGATCGCTTGCTGGTGACGCCGGAGCTTGTCCGTGTGATCGATTTCAAGACCGGGCGCGGCGTCCCCGCGACGCTCGACGCGATCCCGCCTTATCATGTGCGGCAAATGGCGGCGTACGCGGCGGCACTGGCGGTGATCTTCCCGGGGCGGCGGATCAATTCGGCGTTGCTCTATACCAGTGGCCCGGTACTCCACGTGCTCGATGACGCCCGATTGGACGCGCACAAGCCCGGCTTTGCACTGACGGAGCAAAGCTAGCGTTCGCGCGCTTGAGGGAACGCACCCGACACCCTATTTCAGTTGCAACCACAGGAGATTATCATGGCCACCAAGCACATTACCGACGCCAGCTGGGACGCAGACGTCATCAACGCGACCGGCCCCGTCCTCGTCGATTTCTGGGCGGAATGGTGCGGCCCATGCAAGATGATCGGCCCGAGCCTTGAAGAGATTTCCGAGGAACTGGGCGGGCAAGTGACGATCGCCAAGCTCAACATCGACGACAATCCCGATGCGCCGGGCAAATATGGCGTGCGCGGAATCCCGACGATGATCTTGTTCAAGGACGGCGTTCCCGCCGCGACCAAGGTCGGTGCCGAGCCCAAGGGCCGGTTGAAGGCGTGGCTTGAGGGCGAGTTGGCAGGTGGCCAATCCGCCGACGCTGCAATACGATAAGAGGACGAGCATCGGGATCGGGCACAATCGAGCGGATTTCCGACGCGCAAGCGGAGGGAACAGCATGTACGCGATCGTGCTCGATCTTGACGTTACGATGCTTGAGCAAATGTATCCGACCCCGTCGTGGCGGAACGCCGATCGCGTTGTCGGTGACGTTCTGAACCGACGGGGGTTCGAGCGTCAGCAAGGTTCGACGTATTTCGGCAATGAGCGGACTACGGCGGTCGACTGCGTCCTCGCCGTGCAGGAACTCAAGCGGATCTATGACCGGTTCCAGCCAACGGTCAGCGAGATCCGCATGCTGCGGATCGAAGAAAACACTGATCTGTCACCCGCCCTTCAGTGATCAGCTCCGATAATCGGCGTTGATCGAGATATAGCCATGGGTGAGGTCGCACGTCCACACGGTCGCGCGGCCTTCGCCTAGCCCGAGATC
>NZ_JBBATX010000007.1:15943-22436 GCF_040398505.1 Sphingomonas sp.
GCGCGCTCGCATCGCTCTCGGCACCGGTCACCGCGATCTCGATGAACTTCGACGCGCCCTCACCGTCGCGCACGACGAGGTGCGCGAGTTGCAGGCACAAGTCCGCCAACGCCGCGCGAAAGGCATCGGCCCCGGCATCCTCGGACGCGGTTAGCGGCGCATTGCCCGCCGCCCCGCTGGCGAAGGCAAGGACAGTGTCGCTGGTCGAGGTGTCGCTGTCGACCGTGATGCACGAGAAGCTCGCGCGGTTCGCTTCGGCGAGTGCTGCCTGCAGGAACACCGGATCGACCGCGGCATCGGTAAAGATAAAGCCCAGCATCGTCGCCATATCCGGCGCAATCATCCCTGACCCTTTGACGATGCCGACCAGCGTGACGGTGCGGCCATCGACGATCGCCGTGGTCATCGCGCCCTTCGCGAAAGTGTCGGTCGTGCCGATTGTGTTGGCGGCCTCCTCCCACGAGCACGGCGCGGCGGCGAAGGCGGCATCGAGTCCGGCCTCGGCCTTGTCGATCGGCAGCGGCACGCCGATCACCCCGGTCGATGCAACGAAGATGTCGGAGGGCTGGCACCCCAAATGCCCCGCCGCGCGCGCCGCGATCGCCTCGACCGCCGCGCGCCCGCGCTGCCCGGTAAAGGCGTTGGCGTTGCCAGCATTGACCACCATCGCGCGTGCTTGTCCCAGCACGAGGGCCGCGCGGCACCATTCGACCTCTGGCGAGGGGCATTTACTTTGCGTCGTGACCCCGGCGACGCTGGTGCCGGAGGCGAGCGTGATGAAGGTCAGGTCGCAGCGATCCCAGCTTTTATAGTGCGCGCGCGCGACATGCAGGGTGACGCCGGCGATCGACGGCATCGCGGGAAACGGGCGGGCGAGCGGAGAGGGGGTGTGCGGCATCCGGCAATCCAGACCTGTGGGGGGCAATCGGCGTGTCCGCGCGCTGACACGCGACCCGCGTTTTTGCAAGAAAACAGTGTCCCGGATTTAGACTTTGCTAACCATAAGAAGCACTGGCCGAAATCGTAAACGGTGCGTTAATTTGATGCCATGCAACACACCTTCCTCCCGACCGCGCCCGCCGCTCGCCACCCCTTTCGTCAGGCGTTGGTACTGACCCGGATCGAGCAAGCGCGGACGCAAGACGAGAACGACATTAAGCTGTTTGCGCTCGCCTTTTCGGCCTTCTTCATCTGCTTTTACACCTTCATCGGGTGAAGGCGGCGTCAATCGCAGGCGAGATGGAGTTTTTTGGCTAGCCAGGCGGCGATCGGGCTCATCACCGCCACCACCAGCAGCATATTCTCGGGCGTGACTCCGGAGAAGGACAGGCCCTGGACCACCACTGCCCCTGTCACCATCGCACCGGCATTGACAACATTGTTGGCGGCAACTGTTCGCGCGGTCTGGTCCTTGGTCACGGTCGTCGTCAAAAAGGCATAAAGCGGTACGACAAACATTCCGCCGCTGACCGCAATGCCCATCAGCACCAGCATTACGAGGATCGCCCGCGGGATTTGAATGAAGTCGACTAGATCGTACAGCGTTCCCGCTGGCGCCGCGGGCCATCCCCGACACAAAAGCGAGAAAGCGACGACGAAAGCGCCCATCACGAGGACAGCGGCAGGCCCGTAGCGCGCCGAGGTATGCCCTTTCAGCAACGCGTTGATCAGGACTGATCCGACCGCGACGCCGATCGAAAACAACGCGATCATAAGGGTGGAGACATGCTTGTCGGCGGTCAGCACATTCTTGGCCAGCGGCGGGAAGATGATGATGAGCACTGCACCCATCGTCCAGAAAAAGCTGATCGCGCAAATCGCCAGGAACAGGCGGCGGATGTGCATCGTGCCCGAAATCAGGCGCCACGACGCGGTGAACGGGTTGTAATCGATCTTCAGCGGCGGCCCCTCGCGCGGCGCGGTCGGTATCTGGAACGACACCGCCCACCCGATCATCGCGACGATGAGCACTGCGATCGCGGCGTGCTGCACCGCAAGGATTCCGGCGAGCACGGTGCCGAGCAGGATCGCGATATACGTTCCCGCCTCGACCAGGCCGGTCCCGCCGAGCACTTCGTCCTCGTGCAGATGCTGTGGCAAAATCGCGTATTTGATTGGGCCAAAGAAAGTCGAATGCACGCCGAGACACAGGACTGCGCCCAGCATCAGGCCCAGCCCGATCTGGGTCATGTCGTACAAAGCCAGCATCATCCCCCCGGCACCAAGTAGCATGATCGCGATTTCGGCAGTCTTCACGATCCGGATGATCCGGGCCTTGTCGTGACTGTCGGCCAAT
Organism: Sphingomonas sp.; assembly: GCF_040398505.1. Lineage (GTDB taxonomy): Bacteria > Pseudomonadota > Alphaproteobacteria > Sphingomonadales > Sphingomonadaceae > Sphingomonas. Next base: position 18,240 of record NZ_JBBATX010000007.1, read on the forward strand.
TGCCCCGACAACGCAGACAGCAGCACGAAAGGCAAGATGCCCAGCGCGGTCGCGATGGCGTTGAAATTCTGCTCGGTCTCGGCGCTGTTGTAAATGTGGTAGGTGGCAAACAGCACCAGGCTCGTCTTAAACAAATTGTCGTTGAAGGCCCCCAGAAACTGCGTCACGAAAAGTGGCAGAAAACGGCGCTCTTTCAGCAAGCCGAGCGCATTAAGCATGGTGTCGTCGGGGCCTCGAAATGACGGAACTGGCTCCGCCATAGACCAGTGGGGATAGCGCCAGCAACCCGCTTGTCACGATCCGTCGTGTCATTCGTTTGCAGCTGCGGGGTTTCGCCCGCGGCATCGCGCCGCTAGAGCAGGTTGGTGCTGACTTTACCCAATCTTCTAACCCTGTCGCGGATCGTCGCGGTGCCGTTGCTCGCCTGGTTTTTGTGGTGGCCGGGCTGGGCCGAAGGCTATGCGATCGGCTTCGTGCTGTACTGTCTAATGGGCATTACCGATTATTTCGATGGCTATCTTGCCCGCACCAAGGGGACCGTGTCGAAGCTTGGCGTGTTTCTTGATCCGATCGCCGACAAGATCATGGTCGCGGCGGTCATCCTGCTGCTGGTCGGCACGCGCGACGGCAGTCCGGCGGTAATTCAGGGCGTGCATCAAATCGCCGCGCTGATCATCTTGCTGCGCGAAATCGCGGTGTCGGGGCTGCGCGAATTCATGGCGCAGTTGCAGGTGTCGGTCCCGGTCTCGAAGCTGGCAAAATGGAAGACGACGCTGCAATTGGTCGCGCTTGGCGCGTTGATCCTCGGCGGTGCGGTGCCGCGCTATCCGTGGGTCGGGCAAGTCGGGTTGGTCGCGTTGTGGGTCGCAGCGGTGCTGACGGTGATGACCGGCTGGGATTATCTCCGCGCCGGCCTGAAACACATGGATTGAGTCCGTGGCCATCGAAATGGTTTATTTTGCCTGGGTGCGCGAGCGGATCGGGCATGGCGGCGAGACGGTCGATCCGCCGGTCGACATCGTCACGGTCGCGGGCTTGATCGATTGGCTGGCCGCGAGCAGCGCCGCACATTCGGCGGCGTTTGTCGACCGAACACGATTGCGCGCTGCGGTCGATCAGGTGTTCGTCGGGCTAGATGCGTCGGTCGTCGGCGCGCGCGAAGTGGCGATCTTTCCCCCGGTGACGGGCGGGTGATCACCGTTGCGTCAGCGCCGATCGACGCAGGCATCGAATTCGCGGCGATTGCAGCGACCGGGGCAGGGGGCATTGCCACCTTTGTCGGGCTGGTCCGCGCGGACGATGACGTGGCGACGCTGGAACTCGAACATTATCCGGGCGCGACTGAGGCAGCGCTGGCGATGCTCGCGGTTCAGGCGATGGAGCGGTGGGGGCTGATCGACGCGCGGATCACGCACCGCGTCGGCGTGATTGTCCCCGGTGATATCGTGGTTTTCGTCGGGACGGCGGCGGCGCATCGCGCAGCTGCCCTCAAGGCGTGTGCCTTTCTGATCGATAGGCTCAAGACCGACGCGCCCTTCTGGAAGAAGGAAACGCGCGGGGGCAATGCGATCTGGGTAGAACCGCGCGGCAGCGACGATGCCGCCGCCGCGCGGTGGAGCGATTAGCCGAGCTTCGGCAGAACCACGCCGTTCACGACGTGGACGACACCGTTCGACTGCTTGACGTCGGGGGTCTCGATGAAGCTTTTATTACCGTTGACGTCGGTCAACTGCACGGCGGTCGCGCTGACGTCGAGCGTCAGCGGCTCACCCTCGACTGTGGTCAGCACGACCTTGCCGCCGCTCGTCTTTGCCCGGGCCTGCAGATCGGCAAAGGTGATCGTGCCGGGCACGACGTGGTACGTCAGCACCTTGGCGAGAGTCGCCTTATTTTCTGGCTTGAGCAAGTTCTCGACCGTACCGGGTGCAAGCCGGGTGAATGCGTCATTGGTCGGCGCAAACACTGTGAACGGGCCAGGACCCGATAGCGTGGTCGCAAGACCCGCGGCCTTCACTGCTGCGACCAGCGTCGAGAGGTTCGGCGCTGTGGCGGCGTTGACCACGATCGACTTGGTCGCGTCCATCGCAACGCCGCCAACCATCGGATTTTGAACGGCGGCAGGTGCCGCTGCTGTCGGTGCGGCGGTCGTTGGTGCGGCGGTTTGGGCGGTTGCGGTCGCTGCGACCGAAAGGGCACCGGCGATCGCGGCGGTCAGGTACAAATTGCTTTTGGAAATCATGAGTTTCTCCACTCGAAACGAGCGCGTCCGGGTAGGACGACGTAGGAGAGATACGAGCGAGCGGCGATTTGGTTGCCTAGACCGCCTCGGCGAGCGCGGTCGCGAGCAGCTGAAAATCCTTTTCGCGCGGCGATCCGCGCCGCCACACGAGCGCAATCCGGCGCGACGGGTTGGCCGCGTCGAGCGGCCGCGCGACCAGCCCGGTATGATCGAGAATGCCTGCTTTCAGCGCCATCTCGGGCAGCATCGTCAGGCCCAGACCATTGTCGATCATTTGGACGATCGTGTGCAGCGACGTCCCCATCATTGTTGCCTCGGCGCGCAATTCGGGCCGGGCGCACGCCGATAGCGCATGGTCCTTCAGACAATGCCCGTCTTCTAGCAGCAACAGACGTGTTTCGTTGATTTCGCTCGACGGCATGGCGAGCGCGAGATTGCCCATTTCTCCGGGCTGTCCGGCGATGAACAATTTGTCATCGAACAGGATTTGCGACGCCACCTCGCCGCACGCATAGGGCAAGGCAAGCAGGACGCAATCGGCGCGCCCGTGGTGCAGCCCTTCACACGCCGGGCCGCTCGGCTCTTCGCGCAGGAACAGTTTCAGATCGGGATAATCGCGACGTAGGCGCGGCAGGATGCGCGGCAGCATGAACGGCGCAATCGTCGGGATGACGCTCATCCGCATTTCGCCCGAAAGCGGTCGTCCCGCCGCGCGCGCCATGTCGCCCAGTTCCTCCGCTTCACGCAGCACGCGGCGCGCCTTGTCGGCGATCCGGTCGCCAAGCGGCGTAAAGCGCACCACGCGGCGCGTGCGTTCGACCAGGACGACCCCGATCAGCGTTTCGAGTTCGCGAAGCCCTGCCGACAGCGTCGATTGCGTCACAAAGCACGCTTCGGCCGCGCGCCCGAAATGGCCGTGATCCTGCAACGCGGTAAGATATTGCAGTTGCTTCAACGTCGGCAAATAGGTCGCCATTTATCGCTCCAGTCGATCAGGCACCGATCAATAACCCATTGGATCGACAATCAACAGGCCTTATACCGGCCGCGACGAGACGGTAGAAAATACCGCGCGTCGGAGGATGTCGACGAGGCCCCGTTTCATCAGGAGGCCAGACTCATGCTTACTATCGGCGACACGCTCCCCGACTTCACCATTCCCGTCCAGCAGGGCGTATCCGCGCTTCCCGCTGGCGAAACGCTGAGCCAGGATGCGTTCCCCGGCAAGTGGAAGGTCTTGTTCTACTGGCCGAAGGATTTCACCTTCGTCTGCCCGACCGAAATCGTCGGTTACGCAAATCTCAAGCAAGATTTTGAAGATCGCGATGCCGTGCTGATCGGCGCATCGACCGACACAGCGCACGTCCACCTCGCGTGGCGCAAGTCGGACCCCGATCTGGCGGCAGCGGATTTCCCGTGGCTGGCGGATAACGGTGCGGTGCTCGCCTCGGCGCTCGGCATTCTCGACAAGAACGAGCATGTCGCCTTCCGTGCGACGTTCATCATCGATCCTGACAACATCATCCAGGCGGTGCAGGTCAACGGCCTGAACGTCGGGCGCAACCCCGCCGAGACGCTGCGCGTGCTCGACGCGCTGCAAACCGATGAGCTGTGTCCGTGCAACTGGAATAAGGGCGATGACGTCCTGAAGCTGGCGGCGTAACGAGCGCAAAATGTCCCTCCCGATTGCGGGAGGGGCCAGGGGAGGGGCGTGCCGTAATCGGAGCGCCCTTTTTCTCTGTCAGGCCCTCCCCCAACCCCTCCCGCAGGCGGGAGGGGAGCTAGAAAGTAGAACTCCATGTCACTCAAGGATTTTGCCGGGACGCTCCCGGATTTCGCCAAGGACATTCGGCTCAATGTCGGGTCGCTGCTCAACGAAGCGCATCTGCCCGATCAGCAGAAATTTGGCCTGATGCTCGCCTGCGCACACGCCACCGGGTACAAGCCGCTGGTCGATG
>NZ_JBBATX010000007.1:22536-34139 GCF_040398505.1 Sphingomonas sp.
GACGCGTTGACCGTGCCGATCGTGGTGCGCGGTGCGGCACCCTGCACCAGCAAATTGGAGGTCACCACCGGCCCCCAGCCGCCGCCTCCCGCCGCATCGAGGAAACCGCCCACAAAACCGAGCGGCTCGATGATCTTCGGCTCGCGCGGTTCGACTCGCCCGCGATAGGCGCGATACAGGAGATACAAGCCGATCGCGGCGAGATAGGTCATCACGAACGGGCGCGCGACCGATGCGTCGATATTGCTGAGCACATAGGCTCCGAGAATGCCGCCGAGCACGCCGGGGATGACGAGCCGCCGGAACAGCCGCCAATCAACATTGCGGTGCACGATGTGGCTCACGCCCGATGCCGCCGTGGTGAACGTCTCGACCGCGTGGACCGTGGCCGAGGCCACCACGGGTGGCACACCAAGGAACACGACCAGCAGCGTATTGTTGACGATCCCGAACGCCATGCCGAGCGCGCCATCGATCATTTGCGCGGCAAACCCGACAAGGATGAAGGGCAGCATCACCGCGAAAATCGCTGCAAAATCTATGGTCGATAAGTCTGGCATAGTCGATCTCTGCACCGAGCAGCCCAAATCCTACAAGCTAGATAGGGTTTGGAGCGCACACGTTAACGATGGGACGGTTCTTTAATTCGGTGCGCCGACGTCCTAGATGATCGCCGATACATAGGGGATACCGACATGATGGGACGATTGATCGCCTATCTCGATTCGATCAAGGCGCGCGATCCGGCACCCCGGTCGCGGTTAGAGATATTGACCTATCCGGGCGTGTGGGCGCTCGGCTATCATCGCGTCGCGCACGCGCTGTTTAAACTGCGGTTGTTCTTTCTCGCGCGCGCGGTCAACCATTTCTCGCGCTTCCTCACCGCGATCGACATCCACCCGGGTGCGACGATCGGGCGCAATTTCTTCATCGACCATGGTTTCGTGGTGATCGGCGAAACCGCGCTTATCGGCGATAATGTCACCATCTATCAATGCGTAACGCTGGGCGGGACCAACCCCGACAATGGTGTGGCGGGCAAGCGCCACCCGACGTTATGCGACAATGTTATCATCGGATCGGGTGCGCAGGTGCTCGGGCCGATCACGCTCGGCAAGGGCTCGCGCGTCGGGGCCAATGCGGTCGTCACGCGCGACGTCGGGGAGGGTGCGGTGATGGTCGGCATCCCGGCGCGCGCGACGATGGTCGAGGGCGGACAGAAACCAAGCGGCTTTCTGGCCTATGGCACGCCGTGCAGCGAGATGTTCGATCCGGCGACGCAGAAGGTCGAATTGCTCCGCTGCGAGTTGGAGACGATGCGCAAGCGGCTCGATGCATTGCTCGCCGACAATGAGGATTTGCGCGATCGTGCGTGAGTCGGTTTCGGCTGGCTGATGGGGACGGTAACCCCATTCCCGACCCCGCGCGGTTCAGCGCCCCAGATCGGGTTCGAGCGGATCGAGCTGACCCGTATCCTCGATCTCTACGGCCGGATGGTCGCGGCGGGACTGTGGCGCGATTATGCGATCGAATTCGCGCACGATGCGGCGATCTTCGCCGCCTTCCGCCGCGCCGCCGAGCGGCCCGAATTCAGGATCGAGAAGCGCCCGTCGCTGCGCAACAAGCAGGGCATGTGGGCGTTGCTCGGGGAGCAGGGCGCGGTGCTGAAGCGCGGGCACGAGCTTGGCCCGGTGCTGGCACCCGTTGAGCGGCGGCTGATGAAGATCGTAGAGTAGCACGTAGGGAAGGACGCGCTGCGAGAGGCACAGCGCGTCCAGTATATTTCAGACCGCGACCATCTGCCCAACTGGCGGCAGCCGCTCGCCAAGGCTGCCGAGCAGCCCCACGACGATGCGCCGCATCACCGGCCAAAAGGCCGACAACGTCAGCAATGCCGACCCGATTACCAGCGCGGTAAACGCCCAGGCGAGCTCGACCGCGCCCGCATTTTGGAACAGCGCGTACATCGCGTAGAGCACATAGACCAGGCTCGAGACGAGGAGCGCGCGCCGGTCGACCGCCAGTGCGACGAAGGCGAAGGCGAGATAGAGCCCGAGCACAATCAGCGCGGTGCCAATGCCAATGTCGCCACCGAACACGCCCAGCATGTGGAACACCGGATGCGCGATCATCGGTGCGGCGGCGAGGTGGAGCCAGAAGGCAACATCCGCCCGGCGCGTCCGACGCTCGCGATCCGACACGTCCCAGCGCATCGCCAGCGCGAACACCGCGACGCCGCACACCAGCAACATCGGATAGATCGCGTCCTTGGCGGTCGGGATCGCCGCCATGACCAGCCCGATCACAACCGCGACCGAAGCGGCCGCGCCCGCCGCGACGGTGATCGGTACCATGAAGCGCCGCCAGTGCAGCCACGCGGCGCCCGCCGCGACCAGCGCGATGCCTGCGCCGATCGCGGCGTTCAGCTGATCGGAAAAATCGGGCTTCAACTCAACCAGCACGCCGACCAGGGTCGCCGCAACGCCGCCGACAAAGGCGAGCAGCAAGAGAATGCTCGGCAGCGCCATGCGCCGTGCGCGCGTGAAATATTCGGCGAGCGCCCATGCGCTGACGGCGACGAGGGCCCCGGCCAGTGGCGTGGTGATCGACTTGCCGATCCACGCCACCGCGACCAGCACCAGTGCGACGGCGATCGAGACGAAAATGTCATTGAAGCCCGACAGCAGCCGGAAATGCTCCTCATCGACGGCCGGTGCGGCATGGCTTGCGGCGATGTGGTTGCGCAGCGCAGCGGCGGCTTGCGCGCTGATCGCCCCCGCCGTCACCGCACCGTCGATATCGCTTTCGCTATACATGGTGGTTCCTCCTGTTGGTGGCAGGAGGAATACCATAGGTGTAATGGTGTAACAATACAGTGAGCGGCGACGCCGTCAGCCGGCCTGAAGCTTCTTCAGGATGTTGATCGCCTGCTCCGATCCGCTCTCTGGGGTAAGCTCCCCGGTGCGATCGGTGATCTCGGCCCAATGCGCGGCGATGCCCTCGGGCGAGAGATCGTCACCGGTCAGCAACTTGCCTTGCGTGAGGGTGACATAGGCCGCCTGGAACACGCCCGCGCCGGCACCGATGATCATGTTGGTCGGGGCATCCTCGGACACGAGGTACACCGCGGCGGGCGCGACCTTTTCGGGGGCGAAGGCGGCGAACGCCTCGGCCGGGAACAGCGTCTCGGTCATGCGTGTGCCGGCGGTCGGCGCGATCGTGTTGACCTTGATGTTGTTCTTCGCGCCCTCGAGCGCGAGCGTCTTGGTCAGGCCGGCCAGACCGAGCTTTGCCGCGCCATAATTGGCCTGGCCGAAATTGCCGTACAGGCCGGTCGAGGACGCCGTCATCAGCACGCGCCCGTAATTCTGCTCGCGCATCGTTTCCCACACCGCCTTGGTGCAATTAGCCGAGCCGTTCAGATGCACGTCGATCACAAATTTGAAATCGGCCGGTTCCATCTTGGCGAAGCTCTTGTCGCGCAGCACGCCGGCATTGTTGATCAGGACATGGACGCCGCCCCATTTGGCTTTCGCCTTGGCGACCAGCTCGACCATATGCTCATATTCGGTGACGCTGCCGCCATCCGACATGGCTTCGCCGCCCATCGCTTCGATTTCCTCGACGACCTTCAGCGCGGCATCGCTATGCCCGGTGCCGTCACGCGCGCCGCCGAGATCGTTGACCACGACCTTGGCTCCGCGCCGCGCGAGTTCAAGGGCGTAGGCACGGCCCAGGCCGCCGCCTGCGCCGGTGACGATGGCGACGCGATTGTCGAAACGGATGGTCATGCGGGCACTCCTCAAAAAACCGTTCGGGCGTCCTAGGCCATTGTGCGACCGGTGCAAGCGTCCGCCATACCGTTCCGACGAAAAGCCGACGCGCGGCATCCCACGCGTCGGCTCCTTACGCTCACAAGCGGCGTGCAAACCCCGCTTTGACCTCAGTGCTTGTGCGGGCGCGGGCTCGAATGCAGCCGCTCGCCGCGCGCATTGGAGCGTTCGGTGCATTGGTCGGTGACGGTGCGCGAACACATTGGATAAGGGCCAGTCGCCGCCATCGGCGCGACGGGTGTGGCCGCCGACATGTTCGCGGCCGGCGTGGTTGTCGGCGCGGCGGGCTGCGCCATTGCCGGATCTTGTGCCGGAACGGGGGCAGGCATGGTTTGCGCCAGGGCCGGTGTGGCGATAGCGATAGCAAGTGCGGCGAACATCATGCGTTTCATGGGGAGTCTCCTGCGAACGGGCAGCTTTGCGTGCTGCTCGTGCCGGGAAACGCACATGCCCGCGCATGGCTCCCGTCTTTCTTTACGCGCCCGAATCGAGCGCGTAGCCGGCCGATCGCACCGTGCGGATGATGTCGGGCCGCTCGCCGCGGTTGATCGCCTTGCGCAGCCGCCGGATGTGGACGTCCACGGTGCGGCTTTCAATGTCGCTGTCATGCCCCCATACCGCATCGAGCAAGCGCTCGCGGCTGAACACCCAGCCGGGATGTTCGAGGAAATGCTTGAGCAAGCGGAACTCGGTCGGCCCGAGCGGGATGACTTCGCCCGAGCGGCGGACCTTGTGGCCGACCGTGTCCATCTCGATGTCGGAATAGGTGAGCTGTTCGCCCGCCAGAGCAGGGCGAACGCGCCGCAGCACCGCGCCGACGCGGGCAACGAGCTCGCGCGGGGAGAAGGGCTTGGTGACATAATCGTCCGCGCCGGTTTCGAGGCCACGGACGCGATCCTCTTCCTCGCCGCGCGCGGTGAGCATGATGATCGGCACGTTCGCGGTCTCGGGCATCCGGCGCAGGCGGCGGCAGACTTCGATCCCCGACAGCCCTTCGACCATCCAGTCGAGCAAGACGATGTCAGGCGTATTCTCCTTGGCGAGCAGCAGCGCTTCCTCGCCATCGGGGGTTTGCGCGATTTCGAAATCCTCGCGCTTGAAATGCCAGATCAGCAGTTCGGCGAGCGCCGCATCGTCTTCCACCAGCAACATTTTGGCTCGTGCCATGTCGATCGCTCCTTCAGGTCGTGGGCAGGGGGCCGCGGTCACGCTCGGCCATGTGGGTGCCGGTCGCCGCGAAATAGATCATCTCGGCAATGTTGGTCGCATGGTCGCCAACGCGTTCGAGATGCTTGGCGACGAACAGCAATTGCGCGACCTGGCCGATCGTCTTGGGATTTTCCATCATGTGCGTGACCAGCACGCGGAACAGGCTGTTATAGAAATCGTCGACTTGCCGGTCGCGGTCACACACTTCGACCGCTGCTGCGGCGTCGCGCGCGGCAAAGGCGTCGAGCGCGTCGTGCACCATCTGTACCGCGAGCGCCGACATTGCGGGGAGGACCGAAAGCGGTTCAATCTCGCCATGGCTTTCGATCAGCGGGACGCGCTTGGCAATATTCTTGGCATAATCGCCGATCCGTTCGACGACGCCGGCAATCTTCAGCGCCGCGACCACTTCGCGCAGATCGTCGGCGAGCGGCGCGCGCAGCGCGATGATCCGCACCGCCAGCGCCTCGACCTCCATCTCCAGCGCGTCGATCTTGCGGTCGCCTTCGACGATCGCGCGTGCGCCTTCGAGATCGTGACGGCGCAGCGCCTCCATCGCTGCGGCAATGGCATGTTCGGCAAGGCCGCCCATCTGCGCGATCAGTCCGCGCAACTGGCCGATCTCTTCGTCAAAGGCCTTAATCGTATGTTCGTTCACGGGCATGTCCTATCAGCCGTACCGGCCAGTGATGTAATCCTTGGTCCGCTCCTGGCGGGGATTGGTGAAAATGTCCGAGGTCGCGCCATATTCGATCAGGCTGCCGAGATGGAAAAACGCGGTCCGCTGGGACACGCGCGCGGCTTGCTGCATGTTGTGCGTGACGATGACGATGGCGTAGCGGCCCTTCAATTCGTGGATCAGCTCCTCGATCTTGGCCGTGGCGATCGGATCAAGCGCCGAGCAGGGCTCGTCCATCAGGATCACTTCGGGGTCGACCGCAATCGCGCGCGCGATGCACAGGCGCTGCTGCTGCCCGCCCGATAGCGCGGTGCCGCTCTCGGCCAGCCGGTCCTTGACTTCGTCCCACAGGCCGGCGCGGCGCAGCGATTTCTCGACGATCTCCGCCAGTTGCGGCTTGTTCGCGGCAAGCCCGTGGATGCGCGGGCCGTAAGCGACATTCTCGAAGATCGATTTGGGAAAGGGATTGGGTTTCTGGAACACCATGCCGACCCGCGCGCGCAGTTGCACCACGTCCATATGCGCCGCGTAAATGTCCTCGCCGTCGAGCGTGATATCACCCTCGACCCGGGCCGAGGGGATCGTGTCGTTCATGCGGTTGAGCGTCCGCAGGAAGGTCGATTTGCCGCAGCCCGACGGACCGATCAGCGAAGTGACCTGATCCGAGCCGAAATCGAGCGAGACGTCGTCGATCGCCTTTTTCGCCCCATACCAGACGTTGACGTGGTGCGCGGCGATTTTCGGTTGGTTGGAAATGGTCACCAGCGAGTCTCGAATTTGTTGCGGAGGTAGATCGCGAAGCCGTTCATCGCGAGCAGGAAGACGAGCAGGACGATGATCGCCGCGCTGGTCTTTTCGACAAAGCCGCGGTCGATCTGATCGGACCACAGGAAGATCTGCACGGGCAGCACTGTTGCCGGGTCGCTCAATTTGCCCGGCGGTGAGGCGATGAACGCGCGCATCCCGATCATCAGCAGCGGCGCGGTCTCGCCGAGCGCGCGCGCCATGCCGATGATCGTCCCGGTCAGGATGCCGGGCAAGGCAAGCGGCAGGACGTGGTGGAATACGACCTGGATCGGGCTGGCCCCGACGCCGAGCGCGGCGTCGCGGATCGATGGCGGGACTGCCTTGATCGCGTTCCGCCCCGCGATTACGATCACCGGCATCGTCATCAGCGCGAGCGTGAGGCCGCCGACGATCGGTGCGGATCGTGGCAGCCCGAAGGTGCCGAGGAACACCGCAAGGCCGAGCAACCCGAAGATGATCGAGGGGACGGCGGCAAGGTTGTTGATCGAAACCTCGATCAGATCGGTCCAGCGATTCCGCGGCGCATATTCCTCAAGATAGAGGGCCGAAAGCACACCGATCGGGAAAGCGAGGATAAGGGTCACGAACATCGTGAAGAGCGATCCCTTGAATGCCCCCCAAATGCCAGAACGCGTCGGATCGTTCGAGTCAGACGCGGTCAGGAAGGGGACGTTGAAGCCGGTCGACAACGCCTGCTTGGCCTCCAACCGCGCGACGATCGCCTCGGCGGCGGGGGCCCCCTGCCGCTTGGCGGCAACGTCGATCATGCCGGCGGCCGGGACCCAGATTGTCGCGCGCGTGGCGAGGATCGCCGGGTCGTGCTTGACCGCGGCGCGCACGCTCAGCCATGCGCCGTCGGAGAGCAATTGCGCGCCATCCTTGCCATAGGCCGCGACGGCTGCGGCGGTGGTCGCGCGCTCGATCCCCGCCCCGGCCAGCGCAAGGTCGGCCCCCGGGCCTTTCAGCTGCGCCGCGTCGAGCGTGAGGCCGGCGCGCGCGAAATCGACCGGCAGCGCGATTTGCGTTTGCAGAAAGCCGCTCGCCCCGTTGAACAGCATCGTCACCAGCAGCACCGCGAGAAACCCCGCCGATATTACTACGGCGCTGAGCCCGAGGAAGCGGAAGCGACGCTCGGCACCATAGCGACGGCGGATCCGGCGCTGCATCGCTGCAGTGCGCCAATCGGTCGGCGCACGCTCCGGCGGCTGCGCTGCGGTGACCGGAATGCCCGGAACCAGCGTGTCACTCATAAGCTTCGCGATACCGTTTCACGACCGCCAGCGCGACGATGTTGAGGAGCAGGGTGATAATGAACAGCGTCAGCCCGAGCGCGAAGGCGGCAAGCGTCTTCGGGCTGTCGAACTCGGCCTCCCCGGTCAGCAGATCGACGATTTGCTTGGTGACCGTTGTTGCGCTGGCAAAGGGGTTGAGCGTCAGCGTGGCGACCCCGCTCGCCGCCATAACCACGATCATCGTCTCGCCGATCGCGCGGCTGACCGCGAGCAGCACACCGCCAACGACTCCGGGAAGCGCTGCTGGCAGCAACACGCGGCGGATCGTCTCGGACGCGGTCGCGCCCATCGCCAGGCTGCCGTCGCGCATCGCAGCGGGGACGGCGGCAAGCGAATCGTCGGCCATGGAGGAGACGAATGGGATGATCATCACCCCCATCACCAATCCTGCGGCCAGCGCGCTTTCCGAACTGGCATAGGTGATGCCGATCGACACCGCGAAATCACGCACCGCTGGCGCGACCGTGAGCGCGGCGAAATACCCGTAGACGACGGTCGGCACGCCGGCCAGCACTTCGAGGATCGGCTTCATCCAGCGCCGCGCTGCGGGCTTGGCGTATTGCGTCAGGTACACCGCACTCATCAATCCAAACGGAATTGCGACGAGCATTGCGATCACGGCACCGATGAAGAAGGTGCCCCAGAACAGCGGCACCGCGCCCAGCGTCTTGCCGGGATCGGCGGGGTCGATGACTTGCGGGCTCCAATGCGTGCCGAGCAGGAAATCGCCAATCGGCACGATGCTGAAAAATCGCCACGATTCGAACAACAAAGAGGCGACGATGCCCATCGTGGTCAAGATCGCGATGAGCGACGCGCCAAGCAGGCCTGCCATCACGACGTGCTCGATCTTGCTGCGCGCGCGGAAATCGGGGCGGACTCGCGTGTAGGCAAAGGCGCCGCCGGCAAAAGCGAGCAGCAAGGCTGCCCCGCTGCCGATCCAGTCGAACCGTGCCTGTGCCGCAGTGTAAGCCGGGGCGAGCTTTTGCGAGAGCGGGTTGAACGCGCCGAAACTGTTACCCGATGCCAAGCTGCGCGCTTCGGACAGGATCGCCGCGCGGTCGAACCCGGGCGGCGGCAATTGCGCGGCGGCGGGATCGTGCAAGACTCGGTCGGTGACCAGCGCGGGCGCGGTCGATGCCCAGATCGTCAGAAACAATGCAGCGGGGAGCACCGTCCACAACGCAACATAACCGCCGAAATGTGATGGCAGCGAGCTGAAGCGCGCCGTGCTGCCGCGGCGGAAACCGACGGCGCGCATCCGCGCCGTCAGCCAGCCGATCAACCCCAGTCCCGCAATGACCAGAAACAGTGCAAGCATCGACACTCTTATGGCAGCTTTGCCGGATCGAGCGTGATTTCATCCTTGACGATTTGCGCGCTGCGCTTGCGCACGTCTTCGGGCGCTGCGATCAGCCCCTTGGCAACGAGCGGACCGTTCGGGTCCCATGCCGCGGCATAGAGCGCCAGAAATTCGCGCAGGCCCTTGATCGCGCTCAGATGCGCTTTCTTGACGTAAAGGAACAGCGGGCGCGATCCCGGATACGCGCCGCGGGCGATCGTCTCATAGGTCGGTTCGACCCCGTTCAACGGCACGCCGTTCAACTTGTCCTTGTTTTCCTCAAGATAGGAATAGCCAAAGATGCCGATCGCATTGGGATTGGACTGGAGTTTCTGGACGATCAGATTGTCATTTTCGCCGGCGTCGACATAGGCACCGTCCTCGCGGATCGCGGTGCAGCCCTTGGCATAGCCGGCCGGGTCCTTCGTCTTATTATCGGCAAGCGCCGGATAGATCGCGTCGCAGCCGCGCGCGAGGATTAGTTCGGCAAGCGCATCGCGCGTGCCGCTGGTTGATGGCGGACCGTAAACCTGGATCGGAATTGCCGGGAGCGCGGGGTTCACATCCTTCCACGTCTTGGCGACATTGGCTTGCCCCATCGGCATCGCGGCGAGCGCCTTGTACAAATCGACCGCCGTCAATTGCAGTTTCGGTCCCGACTTCGATTCAGCAAAGGCGATGCCATCGAGACCGACCTGGATCTCGAGGATGCCGTCGACGCCATTGGCCTTGCAGTTGGAATATTCACTCGCCTTCATCCGACGCGACGCGTCTTCAATGTCGGGATGCGCCGCGCCGACACCAGCGCAAAACAGCTTCATTCCGGCACCCGTTCCGGTTGATTCGATCGCGGGCGACTTCATGCCTGGCGTTTTGTTGACGAGCTGTTCGGCGACGATCGTGCTGAAGGGGAACACCGTCGAGGAGCCCACGACGGTGATGTGATCGCGCGAACCTGCGCCGCCGCCATTGGCCTGATCCTGGCACGCGGCAAGGGCGAGCGCCGATGTAGCGCAGGTGGCGAACGTGAATGCAGCAGCGATCCGGTTCATGGAATTCCCTCGTTGGGCGTTGCCTGCCCCGGAGTCGCGATAACAGGGCGACGGGCACCCTGTGTGACACTCGCGTTACCGTTTGATGACAGGGTCGGCCTGCGCCGGCATATGAGCAGGCAGCATGACGGTAATCGTCGTGCCGGTCCCGACGATGCTCGCCAGGTCGAGCCGCCCGCGATGCCGCTCGACGATATGCTTGACGATGGCGAGGCCGAGGCCGGTTCCCCCGGCGGCGCGGCTGCGTCCGGGGTCGACGCGGTAAAATCGCTCGGTGAGGCGGGGGACGTGTTCGGGCGCGATGCCTTCGCCTTCGTCGGTAACGCTGATCCGTACCATTCCTGCCGGATCGCACCATAACTTTACCGAGACCGGGGTATGCGACCGACCATATTTCATCGCGTTGCCGATGAGATTGTGGAGCATCTGGCTCAATTGGGCGCGATCGCCGATCACCGGGGGGACGGCCGAATCGATCGTGGCCACGATGTCGTTGCTGCGGACATCCTGTGCATCGAACAGTTCGGAGCGGACTTCGCCGATCAGTGCGGCAAGATCGACGGCGCGGTCGGGCAAGCGGTACTTCTCGGCTTCGATTCGGCTGAGCGAAATCAGATCCTCGACCAGCCGTTGCATCCGCCGTGCTTCGTCGAACATGATCTTCAGAAAGCGCGCGCGCACCTCCGGGTCGGCGCCGGCCTTCTCGTCGCCCAGCGTCTCGATATAGCCAAGAATCGAGGCGAGCGGCGTGCGCAGTTCGTGGCTGGCATTGGCAACGAAATCGACGCGCATCCGCTCGGCGGCATAATTGCCGGTCTGATCGACCAGCTGGACGATCCGCTGCCCGCCCGCGGCGCGCCCGACATGCATTTCCCAATGTTGATCGAGCGTGCCGAGCCCGACCAGATTGATCGGCCCCAGCGGTACGCCCGACATAGGGCTGGCGAGCCGTTCGGCGGCACCGGGATGCCGGATCGCAACGCGCACATCCTCGCCCACGATATGCTTGCCGAGCAGCCCGAGCGCGACGGCATTGGCGTTGGCCACGCGTCCGTTCGCCACGATGAGCACGGGCTCGACGATCGCCTCGATCACTTCCTGGATTTCGGGCGCGGGGGGACCGGAGGGAACCGGCACCGGGCGCGGTACTTCGATCGGCTGGTCGCCGACGCCGGTCGCCGCCAACGCCGCCGCGATCCCGCCGACTAAGGTGATCAGCGCCGCCTGCAAACCCGAATCGATCAGGAACACCGCAATCGCCGCGACGATGACGATGCCGATTGCTGTGACCGTGCGTGAACCGAAATCTAGCCCCATGGGACCGGGTCTTAGCCTAAAGATGCTTAACCCCGATAGCCTTGCTTGCCAGCGATTTGCGAATGTGAAAGG
>NZ_JBBATX010000007.1:34239-49152 GCF_040398505.1 Sphingomonas sp.
TAAAGATGCTTAACCCCGATAGCCTTGCTTGCCAGCGATTTGCGAATGTGAAAGGACTTAAAATGATGAACTACGATCCGACCGAGGCCCTGTACGCCACCCGTCGCCGCGCGCTGATGCTCGGCGCGGTCGGGGCGGCGGCTGTGGTATCGATCCGTCCGGCGCTGGCGGCGACCACCGCATCGATTTCGACCTGCGAGATTCCCGTTCCCGATCCGGGCCGCGCGGGCAGCTTCATCGCTGCCGACGGGACAACCGTTCCACGCGGCACGCAAGGCGCGTTCGCGCCACCTGCGCGACCGTTCAAGGGCGAAGAGGTCAAGACGGCGCTCGCCGGTGGGCAATTGCCGGGGACGAGCTATGACCAGAACCGCGCGTACACCAATTACATCCGGCGTCTGCAATCGGGAACGAGCGGCTTTACCTGCTTCGCGTCGTTGCAAATGCCGCGCGGCTGATCCGGTGCAGGATGCGGGCGGTGGAACCGTGTACCGCATGGCACGGCCCGAGACGCTGAAGATCGTCCATCTCGACAGTTTTGCCGTAATATACCACCGGGCGTCGGGCATCACCCACCTTGTCACTGCGCCCGCGCCCGAGATTTTGGCGACGCTGGGTGAAGCGGGGCTGACGCGATCGGCGCTGCTCGCGCGCCTGGCGCACGATTATGATCTGGGCGATGCTGATGAAGCGGCGTTGCTCGCCCGTCTCGACGAATTGGTCGCGACCGGTCTGGTGTCGACCGCGTGAGGCACAGTTTCGCCGTGCGGATCGGCCCCGTCGGCTTCCGCATCGGGTCGGACTGGCGCGCGCCGATCGCGCAGCTCGAAACCCTCTATGCCAGCTATCCCAAGCCGCACGACGGCGTGCCGGATTTTACGGTGCGCCTGTTCGCGGCGCGGCCGTGGCGCCGCTTCGTGCGGCCGGCGGTGATGATCGGCGGCGATTACGTCTTGCCCGAGGCGGCACCGCTGCCGCTCGCGCAAGGGTTGCTCGCGGCGGAAATGGGGATGAACCTGCAAATGGCGCTCGGGCAGCGGCGGTATCTGCTCTTGCATGCGGCGGTGGTCGAGCGCGACGGGCAAGCGTTGGTGCTGACCGGCGTTTCGGGCGCGGGGAAATCGACGCTCGCCACGTTGCTCAGCCTGCGCGGGTGGCGGTTGATGGGGGACGAGTTCGCGCTGCTCGATCCCGAAACGGGGTTGATCCACGCCTTTCCCCGGCTGATCAGCCTCAAGAATGCGAGCATCGCGACGGTCGCAGCCGAACTTTCCGCCGATCGGTTCGGCCCGCTGCTGGAGGGCACGCCCAAGGGCACGATCCGCCACGTTGTGCCCGATGTAGCCGCAGTGGCGGCGATGGACGCGCCCGCGCGGCCCGCATTGATCCTGTTCCCGAGCTTCGGGTTCGAGGCGGCGGCGCGTGACGTCTCGCCGAGCGAAGTGTTCGTGCGGCTGACGCAAGCCTCGACCAATTATGTCGCGATCGGCGAGCGCGGCTTTGATGCGCTCACCGCGCTTGTCAGAAACGTGCCCGCGCGTGCGATCGACTATCCCGATACCGCCAGCGCCGTCGCGCAAGTGGAGGCGGCATGGCTGGGTCGTTAGGCGGCGGCACGCCAGATGGCTGGCTCCTCGCCCGGTCGCTGCGGCTGCCCGAGAGTGTGCGGGCACTCGATGCGGAAGGCTGGACCGCGCTGCTGGCGATCGCGCGCGCGGAACAAATGATCGGCACGCTGGCGTGGCGGCTCGATGGCATCGCGATGCCTTCAGGGGTCGCGCCTATCCTCGCTGATGCCCGCGCCTCGGCGGAGCAAGGCCGCATCGTCGCCTTGTGGGAAGCGGAGGCGGCGCGGCGGGCGCTTGCGCCGCTCGGCGTGCGCGTCGTGTTGCTCAAGGGGACGGCGTTCGTCGCGGCGGATTTGCAAGCGGGGCAGGGGCGCTCGATCGGCGACCTCGATATCCTCGTACCGCACGACACGCTCGACGCGGTCGAGGCGGCGCTTATCGGTGCCGGGTGGGAATGGGTCAAGCCCGACACTTATGACGACGCCTACTACCGACAGTGGATGCACGAACTCCCCCCGCTGATCCACCGCGAGCGCGATCGGATGATCGACGTCCACCATACGATCCTGCCGCTCACCACGCGGATCACCCCCGATGCGGCGGCATTGCTGGCCGATGCGATCGAGGTCGTACCGGGGCTTTGGACCTTGTCGCTTGCGGACATGATCGTCCACGCAGCCGCGCATCTGTTCGCGGATGGCGATCTGGCGGGCGGGATGCGCAATCTGTGGGATGTGCAGTGTCTGGTCGATCAGTTCGGCACCGACGGCGTGGCCGCGCGGGCGGCGCATCACGGCCTTTCGCGCGACGTCGCGCGCGCGCTGCGGCTGGCGACCGCGCTCTACGGCGAAGGCGCGAAACTCGAACTGGCCGACCACGCCTATCTCCGCCGCATCACCGCGCGTGATGGATGGGGCAGGGCGACGCGCCCGTTTACGCGACACGCGTTCTACATCCGCTCCCACTGGTTGCGGATGCCGCCGACGATGCTGGCGCGGCATTTGTGGACGAAATGGCGGAAGGGCGGCGCTGGTCCTGCGTCAGGCTGAGAGGCGCTCGAGCGTCGGCAGCAACTCGGCAAACGAGTCGATCACGGCATCCGCGCCCATTTCTTCGACCGGCTCAAGCAGAAAGCCGAAGCTGACCGCGATACCGGGGATCTCGGCATTCTTCGCCGCCATGATGTCATAGATCGAATCGCCGACGAAGGCCGCGCGAGTCGCGCCGATCTCGCCGCCGCTGCGCCGGATCATCGCGTCGATCGGTGCGCGGTTGGGCTTGGACAGGCCAGGCCCCATCGTGTCGCCGCCGATGATGCAGGCGAAACGCTCGGTCAGCCCGAGATCGGCGAGCAAGCTGCGCGCGAGGCTTTCGAACTTGTTGGTGACGACCGCGCTCTTGATGCCGAGTGCGTCGAGCTGATCGAGCGCCGCGAGCACACCGGGAAACGGGCGAGTATGCACCGACAGATGCGCTGCGTAATAGGCGAGCATCCGCTTGTAGAGCGGGCGGAATTCGTCCGGGGTACAGCCGCCGGTGGCGTCCAGCCCTTGCGCCAGCATATGCTTCGCGCCGCCGCCGACCATTGTCTTGACCTGCGCGATGCTCAGCAGCGGGCGCCCGGCAAAGGCTAGCGTATCGTTGACCGCCGCCGTCAAATCGCCGCTGCTGTCGACCAGCGTGCCGTCGAGATCAAATCCCACGATTTCGAATGAATTCTTCGTCATGCGAGCGTGCGTGGCAGGGTTGCTATGGAATTGGCAAGGCTGTCGTGGCAGGGCAGTGCGCATGAGCCGACCTCTCGCCGCCATCATCCTCGCCGCGGGCAAGGGCACCCGCATGAAGTCCGATCTGCACAAGGTGCTCCACCCGATCGCGGGGCGGCCGATGCTGCTGCATCTCGTCGCGGCGGTCGGGGCGTTGCAGCCCGAACGGACCGTCGTCGTTACCGGCGCGGGGCGCGAGCAAGTCGAGGCGGCGGTCTCGCCGCTCGGGATCGCGACGGCGCTGCAGGCCGAACAGCTCGGCACTGGCCATGCGGTGGCGCAGGCCGAAGCCGCGCTCGCGGGGTTCGAGGGCGATGTGCTGGTCCTGTACGGCGACGTCCCGTTGGTCACGACCGCCACGATGCAGGCGATGATCGACCGGCTCAATGCAGCCGACGCGCCGGCGATCGTCGTGCTCGGCTTCCGCCCCGCCGATGCCGCCGCCTATGGCCGGATCATCGCGTCAGACGGCATCATCGCCAAAATGGTCGAGTATAAAGACGCAAGCGACGCCGAACGCGCGGTCGATTTGTGCAATTCCGGGCTGATGGCGGTGCGCAGCGCCGATCTGTTCGCGCTGCTCGCGCGCGTCGGCAACGACAATGCGGCGGGCGAATATTATCTGCCCGACATCGTGATGCTCGCTGCGGCGGACGGGCGTCGCTCGGCGGTGATCGAGACCGCCGCGGCGGAGGTCGCCGGGGTCAACAGTCGCGGGGAACTCGCCGCCGTCGAAGCATCATGGCAAGCCACGCGCCGCGCGCAGGCGATGGCGGACGGCGTCACGCTGATTGCGCCGGAAACGGTGTGGTTCGCGCATGATACGATCATCGGCCGTGATGTCGTGATCGAACCCAACGTCTTCTTCGGACCCGGCGTGACGGTCGGCGACGGGGCGACGATCCACGGCTTCAGCCATATCGAAGGTGCTGCGATCGGCGCGAAGGCCGAAGTTGGCCCGTTCGCACGGCTGCGCCCCGGCGCGGTGCTGGGGGAGGCGTCGAAGGTCGGCAATTTCGTCGAGATGAAGAAGGCGACGCTCGGGGCTGGTGCCAAGGCGAGCCATTTGACCTATCTCGGCGATGCCGAGGTGGGCGCGGGCGCGAACATCGGTGCCGGCACGATCACGTGCAATTACGATGGCTATTTCAAATATAAAACGGTGATCGGCGATGGCGCATTCATCGGCTCGAACTCGGCGCTCGTCGCGCCGGTAACGATCGGCGCAGGCGCGATCGTTGGGGCGGGATCGGTCATTACCGCCGATGTCGCGGCGGATGCGCTGGCGCTCGGGCGCGGCAAGCAGGAAGGGCGGATGGGCTGGGCAAAGCGCTTCCGGGACGCGATGACGGCGAAGAAAGCCGTCACCAAGAAATCTTGACATGATATCGCGATATGATATCGGTATATCATGCGAACTTTAGTCGATATTCCCGACGACGACATCCTCAAACTCGACGCACTCGCGGCGAAATCCAAGAGGTCGCGTGCGGCAGCGATCCGGGATGCGGTAAAGCTATACCTTCTTCGCAATTCCGACACGGACTGGATCGAGCGCGGCTATGGCTATTGGGCGGATCGTACGGATATCGGCGACGCGGTCGCGTATCAGCGCGCGATCCGTGAGGATCTTACACCTTACGAAGACTTGTGATCCGTGTCGGACCCGTTTTTCGATACCAACATCGTGATTGACTGGTTGATGCGTAAGCCGCCAGCCAAAGCGGAGATTTCCCGCTATCGTAGGCACCGTATCAGTCGCGTGGTCTGGACCGAGGTGCTTGCGGGAGAACCGTTTGAGCACCGTGATGTGATCCGCGATCTGATCGCGGCCTTCGAAGTGGTCGAGATCGATGCCCGCATCGCCAACGCGGCCGCCGACATCCGGCACCGCACGCGCATGAAACTGCTGGACGCGTTCATCCTGGCGACGGCACAGGTCAACGGCGCGATCCTCGTAACCCGTAACACCAAGGATTTCCCTGCGAACATGCCGGGCATCCGCGTTCCTTATACACTTTAACGAAAGCCACTCCCATGTGCGGTATCGTAGGCATCATCGGCAAGGAACCCGTCGCGGATCGGTTGCTCGACGGGCTTCGTCGGCTCGAATATCGCGGCTATGATTCGGCCGGGATCGCCACCGTCCACGGCGGCGAGATCGACCGGCGCCGCGCGTCGGGCAAGCTTATCAATCTCGCGAAGGAACTCGCGGCCTCGCCGTTGCCCGGCGATGTCGGCATCGCGCACACACGCTGGGCAACGCATGGCGGGCCCACCACCAACAATGCGCATCCACACGCCACCGGCGAAGTGGCGCTCGTTCACAATGGCATCATCGAGAATTTCAAGCCGCTGCGCGAAGAATTGATCGCGCGCGGCCGGGTTTTCACCAGCGAAACCGACACCGAAGTCGTCGCGCATCTCATCAGCGAAAAGGTCGAGGGCGGGATGAGTCCGGCCGATGCCGTGGCAGAGGTGCTGCCGCGTCTGCACGGGGCCTTCGCACTGGCGATTCTGTTTCGCCAGCACCCCGAATTGCTGATCGGCGCGCGGCTCGGGTCGCCGCTCGTGGTCGGTTATGGCGATGGCGAGACGTATCTCGGCTCCGACGCGCTCGCGCTTGCTCCGCTGACGCAGCGCATCTCGTATCTCGAGGAGGGCGATTGGGTCGTCATCACCGCCGATGGCGCGAAGATCTTCGACAAGGATAACACGCCCGTCGAGCGCCCGATCACCATTTCGGGGGTCACCGGCGCGCTGATCGACAAGGGCAACTTCCGCCACTTCATGCTCAAGGAAATCTACGAACAACCGATCGTCGTCGCGCAGACGTTGCGGTCGTACCTTCAGCGGATGGAGGAAAAGGTCACGCTGCCGATTCCGGAATTTGACCTGTCGAGCATCAAGCGCGTGACGATCGTCGCCTGCGGGACGAGCTTCTATGCCGGGATGGTCGCCAAATATTGGTTCGAGCAATTCGCGCGCGTGCCGGTCGATTTGGATGTCGCGTCCGAATTCCGCTACCGCGCGCCGGTGATGGAGCCGGGCGGGCTGATGATCGTCATTAGCCAGTCGGGGGAAACCGCCGATACGCTCGCGGCGTTGCGCCACGCCAAGGCTGAGGGCCAAACGATCGCCGCCGTCGTCAACGTGCCGACCAGTTCGATGGCGCGCGAGGCGGATTTGCTGCTGCCGACGCATGCTGGCCCTGAGATCGGCGTTGCCTCGACCAAGGCGTTCACCTGCCAGCTCGCGGTGCTGGCCGCGCTCGCTGCCAACCTTGCCAAGGCCAAGGGCCGGATGACGGCGGCGGAGGAAAAGGCGATCGTCCATCACCTCGCCGAAGCCCCGGCCGCGCTCAATGGTGCGCTGGCCTATGACGAGACGATCCAGGCGATGGCGCACCTTATCGCGAGTGCGCGCGACGTGCTGTATCTCGGGCGCGGGACCGATTATCCGCTCGCGCTGGAAGGCGCGCTCAAGCTCAAGGAAATCAGTTACATCCATGCCGAAGGCTATGCCGCAGGCGAGATGAAGCACGGGCCGATCGCGCTGATCGACGAAAACGTCCCCGTCATCGTCATCGCGCCTTCAGGCCCGCTGTTCGACAAGACTGTCAGCAATATGCAGGAAGTGCAGGCGCGCGGCGGCAAGGTGGTGCTGATCTCGGATTATGATGGGGTGCAGGCGGCGGGCGAGAATTGCCTCGCCACGATTACCATGCCCAAGGTCCACCCGCTAATCGCGCCGCTCGTCTATGCTGTGCCGGTGCAGTTGCTGGCCTACCATGTCGCGGTGATCAAGGGTACCGACGTCGATCAGCCGCGTAATCTGGCAAAGTCGGTGACGGTGGAATGAGCGATCCGCTCGTCGCTGGTGTCGAGCTGGGCGGGACGAAGGTGATCTGCGTCCTCGCCTGCGGCCCGGACGATGTGCGCGATCGCGTGAGCATCCCGACGACGACGCCTGACGAGACATTGGGCGCTGTGGAGCAAGTGCTGCGGCGCTGGTCAGGCTATGACGCGCTCGGCGTCGCCAGTTTCGGCCCGGTCTCGCTCGATCGGACCGCGCCCAATTATGGTTTCATCACCGCGACGACCAAGCCCGCTTGGTCGAACACCGATGTCGGCCTGCGGCTGGCGCATGTCGCGGGCGTGCCGTTCGGCTTCGACAGCGACGTCAACGGCGCGGCGCTGGGCGAGGGGCGCTGGGGTGCGGCGCGCGACGTGGCCGATCATGCCTATGTTACGGTCGGCACTGGCGTGGGGGTGGGGCTGGTGCTGGGCGATGCGCCGGTCGCCGGGCTGACCCACGCCGAGCTTGGCCACATCCGGCCCGTCCGCTTGCCGGGTGATGCTTGGCCGGGATCTTGCCTGTTTCACGGCGCGTGTGTCGAGGGGCTCGTCTCCGGCACCGCGATCCGCGCGCGCGCCGGTATCCCGGCACAGGATCTGCCCTTCGATCATCCCGCGTGGGACGGCGTTGCACATACGCTGGCGCAGCTTTGCCACATGCTCGTCCTGACGGGAATTCCGCGCCGGATCGTGATGGGCGGCGGGGTGATGGTCGGCACGCCGCACCTCTTTCCCGCGATCCGCGAGAAGCTGACGGCCAGCCTCGGCGGCTATGTTTCGGCGAGCGGATTGCTGCCGATCACGGACTATGTCGTACCCGCAGCACTGGGCGGAATGGCAGGGCCGCTCGGCGCGGTCGAACTGGGCCGGCGCGCGCTCTGCCGGGATACGTCGTTTACGCGGCTTTAACCGCATCCGCTTACCCCATTGCAACGGGCCGAAGCGCCCGGTGATTTTACGGGCGGTGCCGATATGCGAATACTGATCGTCGACGACGAACCGGCCATGCACGACAGCTATCGGCGCAGCTTCGCGCCCGTATCTGCCGACACGGGCGCGCTGGACGCTATGGCGGCCGAGCTGTTCGGCGATGATGAGTCGGCAGCAACCGACGATGCGCCTGCCTTCGCGCTGACCCACGCCATGCAAGGGCAGGACGGCGTCGCGGCAGTCGAAGCGGCGATTCGTGCGGGCGATCCCTATGCGGTCGCGTTCATCGACGTACGTATGCCCCCCGGCATCGACGGCAAGGAAACCGCGGTTCGCATCCGCGCACTCGATCCCGATATCCATCTCGTCATCGTCACGGGCTTTTCGGATTTCTCGCCGATCGACATTTCGAAGGCGGCGGGCCCGGCCGACAAGATTTTTTACATCGCCAAGCCGTTCGAAGTCGCCGAAGTCACGCAAATGGCGACGGCCCTGACGCACCGCTGGCAGGGTGATCGCGCATTGGCGGAGGCGCGGGAGGTGCTCGCCGCGCAAGTCGTGCAATTGCAGGAGCAGGGCCACGAACTTGCCGCAAACGAAAGCCGCGCGATTCATATGGCGAACCATGATTCGCTGACCGAAGCACCCAACCGGCTGGCGTTCCGTCGTGCGCTTACCGACCGCGCGCGCAGTCCGTCGCAATTTGCGGTCGCGATGGTCGATCTCGACCGCTTCAAATTGGTTAACGATACGCTCGGTCACCTTGCCGGCGACGAACTGATCCGGACGATCTGCAGGATACTGCAGGCGCAAATCCCCGAAGGTGGCGTCGTCGCACGGCTTGGCGGCGACGAGTTTGGTTTGCTGTTCGACACGCCCGGCGCCGAGGCCGCCGAAATGGAATGCGCGCGCATTTTAAAGGCTTGCTCGGGCACGTTTAAAGTGCTTGGCAATTCGGTCGAGGGTGGTGCGTCGATTGGCTTGATCGTCACCGAACCGGGCCAGAGCCGCGATCCGACCGATCTGATGCGCCGCGCGGATCTGGCGCTCAATGACGCCAAGCGCGATGGGCGCGGGATCGTCCGCGTGTTCGACGAGGGCATGGACGAGAATATCCGCCTACGCCGCGCAATCGAAGGTGGGCTCAGCCAAGCGATCGCCAAGGGTGAGCTTAGCCTGGTGTATCAGCCGATCGTTGCGCGCGAGGAACTGGAAGTCGTCGGGTTCGAGGCGCTGCTGCGCTGGAATACCGAGGATCACGGGCCGATCAGCCCCGCCGTGTTCATCCCGATTGCCGAGGAATCGAACTTGATTCACGAACTCGGCGACTGGGTCCTCGCCGAATCGCTCAAGGTCCTGGCGGAGTGGCCGGGGCAATATGTCTCGGTCAATTTCTCCCCCCGCCAATTCCGCCGCCACAATTTCGTCGGCCGCCTGGTCGAGCGCGTGCAGCGAGCGGGTGTCGCGCCGCATCGGGTGCAGATCGAGATCACCGAAACCGCAATTTTCGACGATGCCGATCGGGCGGCGGATACGCTCTACAAATTGCGTCAGATGGGCTTCCGTATCGCACTTGATGATTTCGGCACCGGCTATTCCTCGCTCTACAATATCCGCAAATTCGCGCTCGATTGCCTGAAGATCGATCGCAGCTTCATCGACGGCATGGGCCGCGAACGCGAATCGGCGGCGATCGTCCATTCGATCATCCATCTCGGTCGTGCGCTGGGCTTGGGCGTGGTGGCCGAGGGCGTTGAAACCGAGGCGCAGTTGCAAGCGCTGCGCGTTGCCGGCTGCAGCCACATGCAGGGCTATCTCCTGTCGCGCCCGATCGCGCGGGATGTCGCTCGCCTTATCGCCGAAGCCCGCTTCATCGTCGATCCCTCGGCACGCTACGATGCCGCCGAAGAGGCCGAAGCGGGTTGCGGGACGCACGGCTGATGGGGCCGCTCCGTTCCGTGCAAAGCGCGGTCGGGAGCAGGATCGGGCGGTTGCGAAACCCCAGCTCGCTGGGGGCAAAGCTCGTGCTGATCCTGACCGCAGTCGGCCTTGTCGGGTCGATCGCGCTGACCGCCTTGCTCGCCGCCCTGATCATTCCGAGCTTCAACCAGCTCGAAGTGAAATCGATCGACGCGCATGTCGAACGCACGCGTGCGGCGCTCGGTGATTTCGCCGCCAAGGTCGAAGGCGCGGTGCGCGATTATGGCGACTGGACCTCCAGCTACGACTATATGGCGTACCCGACGCGCGAGTTCGAGCAGGAGAGCTTCTCGCCGCTCGCTATGGCCAACCTCAATGTCGATGGCATGGCCTATGTCGGCAATGACGGGCGCATTATCATAGCGCGCTGGCGCGATGCGGCGCGCAATGTTGACCGGCCCGATCAACGCGCCGCCTTTTCTGCAGCGCTCGAGGAAAGTGGTTTCCGGCGTTTCCTGGGCGCGAGGAGTTCGGGCAGTTATTATCTGCGGCTTGGAGGAGACCTCGCCGCGATTGGCGTCGCGAAGGTCCGCCGCAGCGATGGGACCGGCACGCCGCGCGGTTATGTGCTGATGGCACGGCCCATTACGTCGAAGGCGCTGTCGGACGTCCTGCAACTGCCCGCGACGATCGATCTGCACAATGCCCCGGAGGCCAATCTGATCACATCGGCGCGCGCGACGATGCGGATTGCGATGCCGATCCGCGGCAGCGATGGCCATGCCGTGGCGAGCGCCGTCTTTACCGTGCCACGCGACGTCTCGGTGCTTGGCCAACGTATGCTGTGGCTCGCGGTGGCGGGATCAAGCTTGCTGCTGCTGGTCGTGCTGGCGATGCTGCGGCGGATGATCACGACGCTGGTGCTGCGTCCGCTCGCCCGCGTCGAAAGCCATATGCAAGTCGTGCGCAGCTCGGGGTCGCTCGGCCTGTTGCCCGACGAGCCGCGCAAGGATGAGATCGGCTCGCTTGGCAATAGTTTCAACGCCATGCTGCAGCAATTGAAGGATCTGCGCGAACGCTTGGAGGTGCAGAGCTTTGCGCTTGGCAAGAGCGAAAGCGCGGTCGCGGTGATGCACAATGTCCGCAATGCGCTCAACCCGATCAGCACGATCCTGTCGCAGGGCATCGCGCAGACTCCACCGGTTGATCGCGCGGTGCTCGATCGGGCGATGGCCGAACTCGCGCAGGCAGATCTGCCCGCGCCGCGTCGCGCGAAACTCCTCGCCTTCGTCATTGCTGCGCTGGATGCGGAAACGCGCGATCGCGACGCGCGCCGCCGGGAGCTGCAGATCGGGCGCGAGGCAATGAGCCATGTCCTTGAAATCATCGGCGCGCAGCAAAGCGCCGCGCACGAACGCCCCGCGCTCGAGCCGTGCGACGTGACCGAGATCATCGCCAAGAATGCCACGATCGCGCGCTATTCTGGCAGCGTGTCGATCGCCTTCAGCTTCCCCGCACAGCCGTGCCGCGTGCTCGCGAGCCGGATCATTTTGAGCCAGGTGATCGGCAATTTGTTTTCCAATGCCGCCGATGCGATCGCGGCGACCGGCACCGCGAGCGGGAGCATCACCGTGACGATCGACCGCGACGCCAGCAGCGCACGGATCGCCATCCGCGACGATGGCGAGGGCTTTGCCGCCGATCAGACCCCGACGCTGTTCCAGCGTGGCTATTCGTCGCGCGCCCACAAATCGGGTGGGCTGGGGCTGCATTGGTGCGCCAATTCGATGAACGCGATGGGTGGCGGGCTCAAGCTGGAGAGCGACGGACCGGGGCGGGGTGCGGTCGCGGTTCTGACCCTGGCGCTGGCGGAGGAGCGCGCCGACCTCGCGGCGTGACGCTGCGCTTGCGGTCCTACGGGCGCTCGAAACTTGCGATGATCCGCAACCCTATAACCAGAGTTCCGCGACGCCCATCGCCGGGAACGGCGCGGCGGATATATTGCAGGTCGGGCTGAACCGTCAGAAACGGTGCCAGACGGTCCTGATAGGTGAGCTCGATCCCGGTTTCGGCGGAGTCGGCCATTTCGCCCGCGTCACGCAGCGTGTCGCGAAACCCGCGCGACAGCATTCCGTGCGCCAGCCCGAACGAGAACTGGCCATCCGGGCGGCCCGGAATCAGGCCGCGGGCAAGCACCCCGGCCTGAAAGCCGCCGACGAAGGATGTGGTCTCGCCGTCCGAAATCCCCGCTCGCACGAACAGATCGAGGCCGCTTGCGTCGTCGCCTGACAGCCGCTGATCGATCAGCGCGTAGGCCCCCATCGAAATGCGCCGGACGGGGTTGCCCGCGCCATCCGTCGCACGCAGATCGTCCTGGCGCCGCGTGTAGCGCCACGCGCCGAGCGCGAGCTTGCCGCCGCGCGTCGTGCCGGCCTCGGCGATCAGCAACGCCCCGTCACGCAGCGACATATCCACGCCGCCATTATCCCCCAACACGCCCGCGCGCGCGTTCACCGCTGCGAGGCGGAAATAGCCGGACGCGCCCAACGACACGTTCAGTCGCGCGGTCATGGCGGTCGAGGGGAAGATTGACGGGCCATTCGGGCCGGTCGCCGACAGTTCCGATCCGATCCCGAAGGCTGGCGCGATCAGCAGTCCTGCCGAATCGTTTTGGTAAAAATCCGCATTGAGGTCGGACAAGCCAAGCAGCACGGACGCGCGCCCCCCGGCGAAGCTCTGTTCGATCCAGGCTTCGTAGAGCTTGAGCCTGCCATCCGACACTTCGATATTGTCGATTCCCTGCACGGTTCCGGCAAGATCGTTCAGGCCACGACCGTGATTGTCGAGCAGGTGGAGATGCGCCCGCGCGCCCCGCCAGCCGATCAGCCGCCCCAGATCCGCATCCGCGGTAAGCTCCAGATTGCCGAGCACACGCCTGCCGCGTTGCTCGCCGCCGGAAGCGACCCCGATCAAATCGAGGACATATCGGCCCGCGAGAACGATTGGCCGCGACGGCGTATCGGGTGGTGGCGGAACATCCTGCGCCAATATCGGGTCAGACCATCCGGCGAGGACCATTAAAACCGCGAACGGCGTCGACCGAAAAAGTGGAAATCTCATCATGGCGCATCCAACCTGAGAACTTATCCTAATATAGGACGAGTCAACCTGTTTTTTTGCTGAAAGACTGTCCGATGGTGCCCCACGAACTAGAAAATGTTTTTCCGCGTGCTTCGCTCGATCGCACAATCCGTCGCGCGGGGGCGGCTTTGCTGGGGCTGATGATGTTGTGCGGGGGCACCGGGATCGGTGCGGCGTGGGTGCAGTCGGCAGCGCTCGCCCACCAGAAACAAACGGCGATACTTCTGTCAAATCATCAGCTTGCCGACATGATGCATGACGCAGTGCGCAGTGATGTGCTCGGCATGTTGCAGGCCGCAGACGTTACGAGTGGGCTCGATCGGGGGGAAATTCTGCGAGACTTTCAGGAGCATCTGAAAAATCTACGGACCGGGATCCGGGCCGACGAGGCGTATCGGGGGTCGCCAGAGGTCGAGGCAGCGACCTCGAAGCTCAACGCCCCGATGCAACTCTATGCCAGATCGGCAACGGCGATCTTCGAACGCGCGGAAACCGATCCAAAAGCGGCGCGCAAAGGACTTCGAGATTTCTTCGAGCAGTTTCGCACACTCGAAATTTCGATGAGTGTTGCATCGGATGCGATCAGCGCAAACGCGCTACAGTCATCAGATAATGGCAAAACCATCGGCACGGTGGCGATGGTGGTTTTGGTGATCGCAATGGCGCTCGGGATCGCCGGTACGATGGCGCTGGTCCTGCTCGCGGTGCGGCACGTCGTGCGGCCGATCGAAGTCCTCTCGGGAACGATGCGCGAACTGGGCAGCGGCAATCTGGCGGCCGAAGTCAGCGGGGTCGATCGCGGCGACGAGCTGGGCGACATGGCGCGCGCGATGCTCGCCTTTCGGGATCAGTTGCACGCCGCCGAGGAAGCGAAGCAAGCGCAGGCCCGGCTCATCGTCGATAGTCTCGGGACGGGGCTGATCGCGCTCGCGGAGGGCGATCTGACCGCTGCGGTGGATGACGACCTGCAAACCCCGTTCACCGCGCTCAAGGACAATTTCAACGGGGCCGTGGCCGGCCTGCGCGCGCTGATCACGTCTGTTACCGAAAGTGCCGCGATGATCACCACGGGATCGCACGAGATCGCGCAAGCCAGCGAGAACCTCGCCCGGCGAACCGAAGGC
Organism: Sphingomonas sp.; assembly: GCF_040398505.1. Classification (GTDB taxonomy): domain Bacteria; phylum Pseudomonadota; class Alphaproteobacteria; order Sphingomonadales; family Sphingomonadaceae; genus Sphingomonas. The sequence continues at coordinate 48,546 of NZ_JBBATX010000007.1, forward strand.
AAGGCCGCGAGCCTTGAGGAGACCAGCGCTGCGATCACGCAAATGAACCAGCGTCTGCAAGCCACCGCCGTCGCGGCAGAGCGGACCGTTATTCGGGCGGACGGCGCCATGACGACCGTGGCGGGCGGGCGCGGCATCACCGATGAGGCGGTCCAGGCGATGACGCGCGTCAGCGAAAGCGCGAAAGGAATCGACAGCGTGATCGAAGGGCTCGACAAGATCGCCTTTCAAACCCGCGTGCTGGCAATGAACGCTGCTATCGAAGCCGGCCGCGCGGGCGATGCCGGGCGCGGTTTTGCGGTCGTGGCGGATCTTGTCTCGGCGCTCGCGATGCGGGCCGAGGAAGAGGCCGGCCGCGCCCGCGACCAACTCACCGCGACTCAGGCCGAGATCGGAACCGCGGTCGAGCGGGTGCAACGGGTCGATGATGCCCTGTCGAACATCGCCACCGACGTTGGCGAAGTGCATACGCTGCTCGCCGGAATCGCGACCGACAATCAGGCGCAATCGACCGCGATCGTTGAGATCAGTGCCGCAGTGAATGCAATGGACCAGGCCACGCAGCAGAACGCCGCCATGGTCGAACAGACCTCCGCCGCGGCGCGTA
>NZ_JBBATX010000008.1:0-7898 GCF_040398505.1 Sphingomonas sp.
TGGTCGGGGAGACAGGATTCGAACCTGCGACATCCTGCTCCCAAAGCAGGCGCGCTACCGGACTGCGCCACTCCCCGACGCGAGCGACGCGCTTAGAGGGGCGCGGCCGTTAGTGCAAGCGATGGATCGACGCGCAGCACCGACCAGCCTTGCGGCAGGTAATCGAGCGACATGTAGAAATAGAAAGCGCACGATCCGTCGCTGCGATAGCTCGCACCTTTCAGGATGCCGAGCGCGGTGGTGCCGGTGAAGACCGGCGATCCGCTGTCGCCGGCCTTGCAGGTGGGGCCGGCAACCGTCACCCAGGTCGGCAGGCAGGGGCCGCCGCACAAATCGCCCGCCGGTGCAAAGTCGGTCAGTTGCACCTCGGCGCAGCTGTACCCGGTGCGCTCGCCGCGATGGCAAACGAAATCGCCCGCGCGCGTGCTGGTGCGGCTGCGCTGCCCGGTCACCGCGCGCAGCCGGGTCTTGGCGGTGTCGGCGTAGAAGGTCGGGGCCAAGGGGGCAGGGGCCGTGTTGATCTGCACGTCGTGATAGCCCCAGCCCCATTGCCCGACAAAGGCGAGCGGCACGCTGGCCCCTTGCGGATCGCGGTAGCTCAATTGATCGAGGCAATGCGCCGCGGTGGTGATGGCGCTGCGCACGCCATCGGTCACGTTGAAGCCGGTGGTGCAGAGATAGCGTTTGCGGTCGTCCGGGCTGATTCCCTCGACGCGCGCACCGCCTTCGGGGCGCGCGCCGGGCGCGAGATTGACGTCGACATGGTTGAGCACGCGGATTTGCACCGGCGCGCCCGCAATCGCCTCGAGCCGGGCCTTCAGGACAGCGGTGCCGTCGGCGGCATCGAGGTTGCCGATGATGACGACCAGCTCGCCGGTGCGTGGATCGAGCCCCATCCCCGGCGGCGCACGCAGCGCAGCGCGGATCGCGGCCTGATGATAGGTCATCGCCCAGATCACGCGCTCGCGCGTGACCTTCGCGCCGGTGCGGAACACGATCGGAACCGTTTTCGCATCGGTGGTCAGTGTTTGATCGGGTACCGCATCGCTGCCGGTGAGGTACACCACGATCCGGTAATCCGGGCGATGCTCGATCGCGATCCCAGCAAGCCGGTCGCGATAGGTTTCGGCAATGGCGTCGGTGGCGGCGACGCTCGCATCCTGCGCGCCCAGCCGCGCGCTGGCCTCGTCCTGCGATACGCCGAATTGTCGGGCATATTCCGCCGCATCGCGTGCAAGCGACTCTGCCTCGGTTTCCAATCCGGCCGGCACCGCAACCGGCGGTGCCTGACCCCATGCCGCAACCGGCGCGATCAGCAGGGCAAAGACGAGGGCAGCGATCCGCACGCGGCGGCTATACCAGTTTCGCCGCGCCCGGGCGAGCCTCAGCCGACCCACGCCTCGAACGGCAAATCGAGGTCGTCCGCCACCGCCTTATACGCGATCTTGCCCTTGTAGACGTTGAGTCCGTTGGCGAGGTGCGGATCGGCCTTCATCGCGGCCTCGGCGCCAAGATTGGCAAGCTTCAGCGCGAACGGCAGCGTCGCATTGTTGAGCGCGAACGCCGAGGTGCGCGCAACCGCGCCGGGCATGTTGGCGACGCAATAATGGATCACGCCGTCGACTTCGAACACCGGGTCCTGATGCGTCGTCGCGTGGCTGGTCTCGAAGCAGCCGCCCTGATCGATCGCAATGTCGACCAGCACGCTGCCGCGCTTCATCGTCTTGACCATTTCGCGCGTGACCAATTTGGGCGCTGCGGCACCGGGGACGAGCACCGCGCCGATCACCAGATGCGCGCTCTTTACCGCCGCTGCAATCGCCGCCTTGCTGGCATAAGCGGTCTTGATCTGGCTGGAGAAAAACATGTCGAGTTCGGCAAGGCGCGCGTTCGAAATGTCGTAGATCGTCACGTCGGCGCGCATCCCGACCGCCATTTGCGCGGCGTTGACGCCCGACACGCCGCCGCCGAGGATCGCGACCTTGGCCGGGGCCACGCCCGGCACGCCGCCGAGCAAGATGCCGCGACCGCCTTGTTCCTTCTCCAGATAATGCGCGCCGACTTGCACCGACATGCGCCCGGCCACTTCCGACATCGGTTTGAGCAGCGGGAGCGAGCGATCGTTGGCGGTGACCGTTTCATAGGCGATGCACGTCGCGCCCGATGCCATCAACCCCTCGGCCTGTGGCTTATCGGCGGCGAGGTGGAGATAGGTGAAGAGCACATGGCGCGGCTCGAGCAACGCGATTTCGCTCGGCTGCGGTTCCTTGACCTTCACGATCATGTCGGACTGCGCGAACACCGCTGCCGCGTCGGGCAGGATCGTCGCGCCGGCCGCGATATAATCCGCATCCTCGAAATCGATGCCGAGGCCAGCGCCTGTCTGGACCATCACAGCGTGACCCGCCGCGACGAGATCGGATACCGACGGCGGGGTCAGCCCGACGCGATATTCGTGATTCTTGATTTCCTTGGGGACGCCCACACGCATCAGATCGACTCCGGTTTCGTTTGAAACTACTGAAGCGTGCGCTGCCACAGATGGCGTTGCGGGGGCAAGGGGTGCATGCTAGTGTGCCGTTCCATCGGGGCCTTGAACGTTGCCGTCATCCATGATCTATCGCCATGAAATTCCGGCAAGAATAGCTGCCGCGTGAGCATCGTTCAGCCTAGCGTCGGCAAGGGGGCCGCCGCGTCCGACGGCGATCTCGCCTCCGCTGATGGCGATCGCCACGGGCGTGGCAAGGATGGCCTCGCGAAACTCGCGCTCGGTGCGATCGGCATCGTGTTCGGCGATATTGGCACGAGCCCGATCTACGCGATGCGCGAAACCTTTGCCGGTCACCACAAGCTCGCGCTTGATTCGGAACATATCTTTGGCGTGATCAGCCTGATGTTCTGGTCGATGATGATCGTCGTGACCTTTAAATATGTCACCGTCATCATGCGCGCCGACAATAAGGGCGAGGGTGGCAGCTTGGCGCTGCTCGCCCTGGTCAATGGCAAGACCAAGAATAAGCGGTGGTCACGCGGAATCATCCTGCTCGGCGTGTTCGCCACCGCGTTGTTCTACGGGGATTCGATGATCACGCCGGCGGTGTCGGTGCTGTCGGCGGTCGAGGGTCTCGCGGTCGCGTCGCCGGGCCTGGGCAAGCTGGTCATGCCGATCGCGATGGCGATCATCATCGGCCTGTTTTACATCCAGCGCAGCGGAACCGCGCGCGTCGGCCTGTTCTTCGGCCCGGTGATGCTGCTCTATTTCGCGGTGATCGCAACGCTTGGCGTTTTGAGCATCGCGCAAACCCCGGAGATCCTCTGGGCATTCTCGCCGCATTATGCGGTCGAATTCTTTGCGCTCGATCCGCTGCGCGCGTTCCTCGCTTTGGGCTCGGTCGTGCTGGCGGTGACCGGCGCGGAGGCGTTGTACGCCGATATGGGGCATTTCGGCCGCAACCCGATTCGTGTTTCGTGGCTGTTCTTCGTGCTGCCCGCGCTGATGCTGAATTACATGGGGCAGGGCGCGTTGCTGTCGCGCGTCGGCGCTCCGGCACTCGAAAGCCCCTTCTACATGCTGGCCGCCGAGAATTTCCGGCTGCCCTTGGTGTTTCTGGCGACGGCCGCCGCCTGCATCGCGTCGCAAGCGGTCATTTCCGGCGCGTTTTCGGTGACGCAGCAGGCGATCCAGCTCGGTTTCATCCCGCGGCTGCGGATTGAACATACCAGTGCCGCGACGGCGGGGCAGATTTATATCCCGCTGGTCAATTGGGCGCTGCTGGTGATGGTGCTGTTGCTGGTCGTCTTCTTCCGCACGTCGTCGAACCTGACCTCGGCCTATGGCATCGCCGTGACCGGGGCGATGCTGATCGACACGTGTCTGTTGACGGTGGTGCTGTTCAAGCTGTGGAACTGGCCGGTCTATTATTCGGTCCCGCTCCTTGCCATCTTCTTCGTGGTCGATGGTGCCTATTTTGCCGCGAACCTGAACAAGGTCCCGTCGGGCGGCTGGTTCCCGCTGCTTGTCGGCTTCATCATCTTCACCTTCCTGACGACGTGGTCGAAGGGGCGACAGCTGATGATCGACCGGATGCGCGAATCGGCGATGCCGATCAAGGTGTTCATCCAGTCCGCCGCGACCTCGGCCACGCGCGTGCCGGGGACGGCGGTGTTCATGACGTCGTCGCCCGATGGCGTGCCGCATGCGCTGCTCCACAACCTCAAGCATAATAAGGTGCTGCACGAGCGGATTATCCTGCTGACGATCAAGATCGCCGATGTGCCGTACGTCGCCGAAGGGCAACACTGCTCGCTCGAGGATTTGAGCGCCGGGTTCCACCGGATGGTGCTGAAATACGGCTTTATCGAGGAGCCCGACGTGCCGGCCGCGCTCGCCAATGTGCACCGCTGCGGCGCGGATTTCCGGATGATCGACACCAGTTTCTTCCTGTCGCGGCAGACGCTGCTCGCCTCGTCGCATCCGGGCATGATGATCTGGCGCGAAAAGCTGTTCGCGTGGATGCTGCGCAACGCCGAAAGCGCGATGGAATTCTTCCGCTTGCCGACCAACCGCGTGGTCGAACTCGGCAGCCAGCTCGAAATTTGAGCGAAGCCGCGCCTATCATCGTAACCGCGCTGTTCGGTGCGGCCGATACGGCGTTCTTTGATGCACTGCGCGTTCGGCATTTTCCGCCCGATCGCAATCAGTTGAAGGCGCATCTGACGATGTTCCAGCACCTTGCGCCGAGCCTGGAGCGCGAGCTCAAACAACGGCTGGTCGCGGAAACCAAGGGTGTGCCGGCTCCGGATGCGCGAATCGCCGGGCTGATCTCGCTCGGTCGCGGCGTCGCTTTCCGGATCGACTCGCCCGCGCTGGAGGATGTTCGCGACCGACTCGCCGATGCTTTCGCCACGCTGCTGACGCCGCAGGACCGTGCTGGCTGGCGTCCGCATGTGACGATCCAGAACAAGGTCGACCCCGCCGCTGCCAAGGCGCTGCAGGCCGCGCTCGAGTGCGATTTTCGCCCGCGTGACGTGCGAATCGCCGGCTTGGCGACGTGGTGGTATCGCGGCGGACCATGGGAAGCGCTGTCGCGGCATATGTTCGCCCAAGTTCGAGGTTGACCGCTCGGGCACGCATTCCTATAGCCCGCGCCTCGCAAACGTCGGGTTCACCCCGGCGCTGGCATGGCGAAGTAGCTCAGTTGGTTAGAGCACGGGAATCATAATCCTGGGGTCGGGGGTTCAAATCCCTCCTTCGCTACCACCCCGTCGACGCGCGGTTTTCAGGCACCGATCCGCAGTTTCGCGCGGGTCCGAAATGGGCTAGCGCGACGGCGACGCCGCTGCATCGGCGCGGCGGATTCCAGGGGAGGATTGTCCATGTTCAGCCACATCATGGTCGGATCGAATGATCTCGACGCATCACGCAAATTCTATGACGCGACGCTCGGCGCGCTCGGTGCCCGCGCCGGATCCGAAAATAACGGCCGTATCGTCTACATGCATGGCGGCGGCCTGTTTTTGGTGACCAAGCCGATTGACGGCGAACCGGCCTGCCACGCCAATGGCGGCACGATCGGTTTTGCCGCGGCCTCGCCCGAACAAGCCGACGCCTGGCACGCCGCCGGTGTCGCCAATGGCGGCACGGCGATCGAAGCCGATCCCGGCGTACGCGAGGGTCCCTTTGGCAAGCTGTACCTCGCCTATTTGCGCGATCCGGCGGGTAATAAGGTTTGCGCGATGCACCGCATCCCGGCGTAACGATATGGGCGGAGCGGCTCTTGCGTGTCGCTCCGCCGCTGTCCATGTAACCGGTCGGCCCGCCGCCCCGGATAAGCGGCACGACAGGTAAGAAAGCGACCATGACCACCCATACCACCCGCATGTTGATCCTCGGCTCCGGCCCGGCTGGCTTGTCCGCCGCCATTTACGGGGCGCGCGCCGGAATGAAGCCGATCCTCGTCCAGGGCATCCAGCCCGGCGGGCAGTTGATGACGACCACCGATGTTGAGAATTATCCCGGTTTCGCCGACGTCATCCAGGGCCCGTGGCTGATGGAGCAAATGCAGAAACAGGCCGAGCATGTCGGCACGACGCTGCTGTACGATACGGTGGTTGAGGTCGACCTGACGCGGCGTCCGTTCCGGCTGGTCGGCGATAGCGGCGACATTTACGAAGGCGACGTGCTGATCATCGCAACGGGTGCGCAGGCCAGATGGCTCGGGCTCGACAGCGAGGAAGCGCTGAAGGGCAAGGGCGTCAGTGCCTGCGCGACGTGCGATGGCTTTTTCTATCGCGGCAAGAACGTCGCCGTCATTGGCGGCGGCAACACCGCGGTCGAGGAAGCGCTGTACCTCACCAACCATAGCCCGCACGTGACGCTGATCCACCGCCGCGACACGCTGCGCGCCGAACGCATCCTGCAGGAACGGCTGTTCGCGCACAAAAACATCACGGTGTTGTGGAACAAGGAAGTCGCCGAGTTCGTCGATGGCGGCGGCACGGCGGGCCTCGTCGCGATCGATCTGATCGACACGGTGACCGGCGAAAAATCGCGGCTCGATACCGAGGGCGGCTTCGTCGCGATCGGGCATCATCCGGCGACCGAGCTGTTCCGCGGGCATTTGCAGCTCGATGCCGACCATTATCTGTGCGTCGAGACGGGGTCGACGCGCACGAGTGTGCCCGGCGTCTTTGCGTGCGGCGACGTGATGGACAAGATTTACCGTCAGGCGGTCACGGCGGCGGGGACGGGGTGCATGGCGGCGCTCGATGCCGAGAAGTTCCTCGCGGAAGCTGCGTTCGAGCTGGCCGAGGCAGCGGAGTAGGGCGCGCTCCGTCGTATCTTACGCTTCCCTAACCTACGCTTCCCCGGCGAAGGCCGGGGCCCAGCCGCAATGGCGGAGGTAATGGAGTGCAGTCAGCGGTTGATTCTGCCGCGCTACTGGGCCCCGGCCTTCGCCGGGGTGGTAGCATGTGGGAAGCCGCATATCGCGAAACTCAGCGCTGCCCCAACGCCGCCACGATCCGCTCCTCAAGCCACGCCGCATCCCCCTCACGCGCGAAGCTGTGCGATGGCGTGTCGCGCGTGAAAGTCGGCAGCGTCAGCCCGGTCCGCGCAATCGCATCGCGATAGGCGATCGCGGTCGCATCGCCGCCTGCGAGCAGGATCGTGGCGCGGTCGTGCCAGCGCTCCAGCGCGGTGGCGACGCGCAGCGTTAGCGTATTCGGTTCAAACGGCGTAGCAGCAACCCGTGTCAACCCTTTGGCCAGCTTCGCGATATTCACCCCACCGCTAACCAGCCGCCACAGTTCTCGCGGGTCTTTTAGTTTCTCGGCATAGCGGCTGCGGATCGCGGCGGCGGGGGGGAGATCATCGGTCGGCTCGACCACCCAGGGATTGGCGAGGATCAGCCGGTCAATCCCGGCGGTCTGTCCAAACAGCGCCAGCGCGGTCGCGGCATCGCAATTGCCGAACGCCACCAGCCGTTCGATCCCGGCCTCCGCGCTGAACGTCGCGGCGGCACCGCCAATATCGGGGCCGGACGACAGGAAGCCGCCATTGCTGCCGGTCGAGTCGCCGATCCCGCGTCGGTCGAAGCGAAACACCGGAATGCCGCGCGCTGCCAGCCGTTGCGCCAGCAACGCCATCCCGCGATGCGCCCCGATCCGGATTTCATTGCCGCCCGAGACGATCAGCAGCCCGGTTTTGCCGGGAGCCCCATTGTCGGGGGTGTCCAGCGTCCCGAACAGCGTATCGCCCGCACACGGGAAGGACATCACCCTTCGCATGTTGCGATCCAGTCGGCGATGTCGTTGGCGAGGAGGGCGGCGAGGGCAGGGTCGTTGTCGGGCTCTGCCCGCCGCCACAGCGGCGTGCCGGGGATGTGGCGGTCGGCGGG
>NZ_JBBATX010000008.1:7998-47091 GCF_040398505.1 Sphingomonas sp.
TGTCGGGCTCTGCCCGCCGCCACAGCGGCGTGCCGGGGATGTGGCGGTCGGCGGGCTTGGGATCGGTGTCGAGGCGGACGGTGCGAAGCGGGATACCGGGTTCGTGGTAAAGCAAAGCGCCGCGCAAATTCACTGCCATGGCGCTTGAAATGGGATTGCCCGCGATTTGAACGGGGGTTTCGCTACCGGTCAGCACATAAATATCGCTACCCGCCGGAAGGCTTCCGCCCGCCCGCGCGGTCCGAAGCAGATCGCGAAGCTGGGTTTCGCCATCGACCGGTGCAAGATGCCAGCGACCAGCAAACGTGCCGTATGGATCGAGCAGCGCACCGCTGCGCAGACCGACCGCATACGTACGTTCGGCGATGCTAATTCCGGCGGTAAGCGCCGCGATCGCGTCACGCATATGATCGAGATTGGTCTCCTCGGTCGGAACCAAACTCTCCCCCTGACCCGGCAAATCCGGCAGCACGCTCGCCACGCCGCGTTTCGCCAGCGCGCGGCAGAGCGTCACCGCGAAGGCGCGCGTGCGATTGGCTTCCTCGAACAGCGGCAGTGCGACGACCACAACCGGGCCGGTCGCAGGCCCGAACCGGAGCATCGCCTCGCGGCCGCCGCTCCAGTCGTAATGGTCGATCAAGCGGCCGACCCGCCGGGGGAAGCCCACGCCAACCCCGCATCCCGTTCGCCCTGAGCCTGTCGAAGGGCTCGTGCCACACTCCCTGTCCGGGCCAGTCGCGCAGGTGCTTCGACAGGCTCAGCACGAACGGGGGGAAGGAGAGGCCGTGCAGCCATCGGCTACCGCGGTGCCTTCGCCGCCGCGAAGCGGACCAGTGATCCGAAGGTCTCGAGCATCTCGCTATCGACCTCGTCATCTTCGATCAGGATGCCGAGCCGCTCCTCAATCTCGGTCAGCAACCCCGCCACCGCCATCGAATCGAGCTCGGGCAGCGCGCCGAACAACGGGGTTTCGGCGTCGAACGCAGCGACGCGCGCCTCGCTCAGGCCAAGCACGTCGCGCAGCACCGCGCGTACGGTGGAATCAATCTGGTCATAATTGTCAGTGAGCAAGGCGAGCCCCGTTTTCGCTTTGTTATGCTGCGCCGCGATAGAGACTGGGGCATGAGATGCCAAGAGGTCCCTGTTCACACCACGGCGGTCGCGGCTATCAGGGACGTGATGATCGCCCTCGACCCAGTGCCTCGCCCGATAGATACGCTGCCGTCGCGCGGGCAGGCCACCGCCGTCGCGCTGATCGATCGCGCAGGCACGCTCGATTTCGCCGCGCTGGAGCGTTTGACCGGTCAAGTGGCGGCATGGCTGGCGGGGCAGGGGCTTGCGCCCGGCGCACGGGTGGCGAGCTGGCTGCCCAAGACGCGCCTTGCGTGCGTGCTGCCGCTCGCCGCGCCCCGCGCCGGGCTGGTGCATGTGCCGATCAACCCGATGCTCAAGCGCGCGCAGGTCGCGCACATTCTGGCCGATAGCGGCGCGACGGCCTTGCTGACGCAGGCGGGTCGGTTGGCGTCGCTCGAGCCGGGTGATGTCCCGAGCGGCTGTGCGGTGTTCGACGAGGGGGGTGTCGCGAGCATCGCGACCTTGCCGCCCTCCGCTGCCGAGGCGGACACGCTCGCGGCGATTCTCTACACATCGGGCTCGACCGGGCGGCCCAAGGGCGTGATGCTCAGCCATGCCAATCTCTGGTTTGGCGCGATTGCGGTGGCGCAGTATCTGAAGCTGATCCCGGCCGATCGCGTGCTGGGCGTGCTGCCGCTCAGTTTCGATTACGGCCAGAACCAGCTCTTCTCGACCTGGGCGGCGGGCGCGAGCTATGCCCCGCTCGATTATCTGACCGCGCGTGATGTCGTAAAGGCGGTCGAACGGGTGCAGCCGACGACGCTGGCGGGCGTGCCGCCCTTATGGGTGCAGTTGCTTGAGAGCGCATGGCCGGAAGCGGCCGCATCTTTTTTGAAAAGACTGACGAATTCTGGCGGAGCATTGACCGCGCCGGTGATCGCCGGGCTGCGCCAACGCTTCCCGCACGCCGATCTCTACCCGATGTACGGCCTCACCGAAGCGTTTCGCTCGACCTATCTCGCCCCCGATCTGGTCGCCACCCACCCCGATTCGATCGGGCGCGCGATTCCCTTTGCCGAGGTAATGGTGGTGCGCCCCGATGGCGCGCAGGCAGCGGTGGGCGAGCCGGGCGAACTGGTCCATGCCGGGCCGCTCGTCGCGCACGGCTATTGGCGCGATCCGGAGCGGACGGCCGAGCGTTTTCGACCTGCACCCGTCTGGGCCAAATCCGGCGGCATGGCGGTGTGGTCGGGCGATACGGTGACGGTGGATACGCAAGGCCTGTTCCGCTTCGTCGGGCGCGATGACGAGATGATCAAGAGCGCAGGCAATCGCATCAGCCCGACCGAGATCGAAGAAGCCGTCGTCGCGGGCGGGGAAACCGCCGAGGCGGTTGCGATCGGCGTGTCCGATGCGCGGCTGGGCCAGGCGATCGTGGTGGTGGCGCGCGGCGATGGTGCGCGCGAGGCCGATTTGCGCGCACGGCTCCGGCGCGATTTACCGAGTTTTCAGCAACCGTCGCGCTATGAATGGCGCGCGGAATTGCCACGCAATGCCAATGGCAAGCTTGACCGCGCGGCGCTCAAGGCGGAGATTATCGCATGACGGTGCCCCTTATTTCCTCCCCCGGCGCAGGCCGGGGCCCAGTTGCGAGCGGTGCGTTTTCGGCGGTAGCGCTCTGTTACCACTGTTTCGCGACTGGGCCCCGGCCTGCGCCGGGGAAGGTCGAATTTGGCGGTTGGGCGTCATGAAGCCGATGGGCACCATTCCCGCCGAATTCTCGCACGCGCCCCTCAGAATCGCGGGCGAGAGCGCCGAACATTGGGCGCGCGTCGCGGGCGATACGCCGCTGTTCGTCTATGATTTCGGCGTCGTCGCGGCGCGGGTCGCGCGCTTCCGCGCTGCGATGTCGCTCCGCGTGAAGCTGCATTATGCAATCAAGGCCAATCCGTTTGCGCCGTTACTCGATGCGATCGCGCCCCTGGTCGACGGGCTGGACGTGGCGTCGGGCGGCGAGCTTGCAATCGCGCTCCAGCGCAAAAGCGGGGGCGCGATCAGTTTCGCTGGACCGGGCAAGCGCGACGACGAACTTACCGCCGCGATCATCGCCCAAGCGACGATCAACCTCGAATCCGAGGGCGAGTGGAATCGTACCCTTGCGCTCTCCGATCGTCTTGGACTCCGCCCGCGCGTCGCGGTGCGGGTCAATCCCGATTTCGAATTGCGCGGTTCGGGGATGCGGATGGGCGGTCGCGCGACGCCGTTCGGGGTCGATGCCGATCGCGCGGGTGCGCTGATTGCACGGATCCGCGCCTCGGATGCCGATTGGCACGGGCTCCATATTTTCGCCGGATCGCAATCGCTCGACACCGCCGCGCTGATCGAAGCACTGACCGGCGCGCTCGCGCTTGCTGAGCGGCTGGCGGATCAGGCGGGCCTGTCGCCGCCGCTCGTCAATCTCGGCGGTGGCTTTGGCATCCCGTATTTCCCGGGCGACCTGCCGATTGACGTCATGGCGATCGGTCAAGCACTTGGCGCGGCGATCGAGCAGTCGCCACTCGCCGGCGCAGGCTGCAGCTTCGCGACCGAACTCGGCCGCTGGCTCGTCGGCGAATGCGGCGTGTATTTGACGCGCATCGTCGATCGCAAGCAAAGCCGCGGCGAGACTTTCCTCGTCACGGATGGCGGCATGAACCATCAGCTTGCGGCGAGTGGCAACCTCGGCACGGTCGTAAAGCGCAACTACCCCGTCGCCGTAGCGTCTGCCGAAAGCGATGCGCCGACCGAAACCGTCAGCGTGGTTGGCCCGCTCTGCACCCCGCTCGACCGCCTTGCCGATCGCGTGACGCTGCCCGTTGCGCACGTCGGCGATCTTGTCGCGGTGTTCATGGCGGGTGCCTATGGCGTGAGCGCCAGCCCGACCGCATTCCTCGGCCACCCTGCTCCACGCGAGCTGCTGGTGGGCATTGCAGGCGGCTAAGTCCGCCATTCCTAACGCAATCTTTACCTCTCGCGCGGCATATCGGCACGATCGCCGCGACCCTGTCCGGATGCGTCAGACGTGACGCATCGGCGGAACCGCGCGGCAGGAGGTTTGTATGGCGCATTTTTCCAAGTCTTTCCGCACGATGCTGGTGGCTGGCGTCGGCGCGATGGCGCTCACCGGCTGTGTCGGCGCGAGCCGCCCCGAACTCCCCGCCGCCACCTTCGTTGCGGGGCAGGAACAGCCGGGCGAGGAATATATTATTGGCCCGCTCGATCAGCTCAGCATCTTCGTATGGCGTAACCCCGAACTGTCGACCAAGGTGCAAGTCCGCCCCGACGGCCGCATCACGACGCCGCTGATCAGCGACATGCCCGCCGTCGGCAAAACGCCGCGGATGCTCGCCGACGACATGAAGATCGCGCTCGGCGAATATATCAAGGACCCGATCGTCTCGGTCATCGTCGAGAATTTCTCGGGCACCTTCAGCCAGCAAGTGCGCATCATCGGGGCGACGGCCAAGCCCGCCTCGATCCCGTATCGCGCCAACATGACGCTGCTCGACGCGATGATCGCGGTCGGCGGCTTGAGCGAATTTGCGGCGGGCAACCGTGCGAAGCTGGTCCGCTACGATCGCGAAACCGGCAAGCAGGTCGAATACAACATCAAGCTGTCGACCTTGCTCAAGGACGGTGACAGCCGCGCGAACGTCCGCCTCGAACCGGGCGACGTGATCATCATCCCCGAGAGCATGTTCTAAGGAGCGCGCGGGGGGTGAACGGCCTTTACGACGAGCTGCGGATCGCGCTGCACACGGTCTGGACGCGCCGCTGGCTCGCGCTTGCGGTCGCGTGGGGCGTCGCGCTGATCGGCTGGGCGGCGGTCGCGCAAATCCCGAACAGTTACGAATCGCGGGCGCGCGTGTTCGTGCAAATGAACACGATCCTGCCCAATGCGGTCGGCATTAGCGCCGCCGATCAGCAGCGCGACGTCGATACGATCCGCCAGACGCTGACTTCGGCGATGAGCCTCGAAAAGGTCGTGCGCGGGACCGATCTCGCCAACACGGTCAAGACCGACCGCGACGTGGCGGACCGGGTCGCCGGCCTGTCCAAGGCGATCAAGATCACTGCCGAGCAGGACAATCTGTTTTCGATCGTCGCCACCGGATCGAGCCCCAAGGTCACGCGTCAGATCGTGCAGAAGCTGATCGACTTGTTCGTCGAACAGAATCTGTCGGGCGACCGGGATGAGACGAGCACCAGCCTGAAATTCCTCGATGCGCAATTGGAGGAGCGGCAGAAGCAGCTCGCCGATGCCGATGCCAAGCGCACCGATTTTCAGAACCGCTACCTTGGCAGCTTGCCCGGCACGGGATCGCTCACCGACCGGATGGGCGCGGCGCGCTCGGCGATGGCGCAAGTCGACAGTGATCTTGCCGCCGCACAATCGGGCCTCGCCGCGATCAACGGCCAGATGGCGGGGACCCCGGCCAACATTGCGGGTGCTGCGGGCGGCGTCAGCGCGGGGCCGGCGCGCGCACGGCTCAATGCGATTCAGGGCCAGCTCGCCGATGCGCGGGCGCGGGGCTATACCGAAAACCACCCCGACGTGATCGCCATGCGCAGCCAATTGGCCTCGGCGCAAGCGGCGGCGCGCAATGAGCCGCTGGTCGGCGGCGCGGGCGGCGGATCGACCAATCCCGCTTACATTTCGCTCCGCTCGCTGCAAGGCGACAAGCAAGCGCAAGTCGCGTCGCTGATGGCGCGCAAAGCGCAATTGCAGGGCGATCTCGACACGATCACCGCGAAGCTCGCGGGCAATCCGCAAGTCGCCGCCGAACAATCGCAGATCGAAAATGATTATCAGGTACTGAAAGATAGCTACGCCAAGTTGCTCGGCCAGCGCGAGGCGATCAAGCTGCGCGGCCAGGCGCAAAGCCAGACCGATTCGATCAAGTTCAGCGTGATCGATCCGCCGACCGCGCCGCGCGTCCCGGCGGCACCCAACCGTCCGCTGCTGTTGACCGGCGTGCTGATTGCGGGGCTCGCCGTCGGCGTTGCGGTCGCCTTTGCACTGGGCCAGCTGAAGACCACCTTCGCGACCGCCGCACGGCTGGAAAAGGCGACCGGCATGCCCGTGATCGGCTCGATCGGCGAAATGGTCTCCAAGGCCGAGCTCGCGACGCGGCGGCGGATGTTGCTCTATTATGGTGGCGGGGCCGCGGCGCTGGGCGTGGCGTATGTCGCCTTGCTCGGGGTTGAAATGCTCCAGCGGGGGTTGGCGGCATGAGCGACATGGCACCTCTCAAGGCGAAGGTTTCGCTGCTCGAACGCGCCGCCGAGGTCTATGACTTCGCCGAACATGCGCGCGCGCGCGGGGCTTCCGTCGCACCGCAGCCGGTCGCGCAGCCGGTTGCGCAACCGCTGCCGATCGCGCCCGTCGCGAAGGCCGCGCCGCGCCGCGGCGTCGCGGCGATCGATCGCGCGCTGTTGGCCGAGCGTGGCCTGCTCGTGCCCGGTGCCGCGATCGACGCGCTGACCGAGGAATTCCGCCTGGTGAAGCGGCAATTGCTCACCACTGCGCGTACCGTGCGGCGCAGCGATGCCGATCTGTCGCGGACGATCCTCGTCTGTTCGGCGCAACCCAATGACGGCAAGACGTTCTGCGCGGTCAACCTCGCTATTTCGCTGGCCGCCGAGCGCGACGTCGAGGTGCTGCTGATCGACGCCGATTTCGCGCAGCCCGATGTGCTGGCGCGCCTCGGCCTGCCTGATGGCCCCGGTCTGCTCGACGCGCTCGCCGATCCGAAGGTCGATGTCGAACGCTGCGTCGTGCGCACCGACATTCCGCAGCTAAGCTTGCTGCCGTGCGGTACCAAGTCCAATGCGGATACCGAACTCGTCGCCAGCGCACGGACCGGCGAACTGATCGCGCAATTGCTTGCCGCTGACCCGACGCGCCTGCTCATTTTCGATTCGCCGCCGGTGCTCGCTGCCTCGCCCGCGTCAGTGCTCGCCAATTATGCCGGGCAAGTGATGCTCGTCGTCCGCGCCGACTGCACCGGAGAGAGCGACCTGCGCGAAGCGGTCGCGTTGCTCGATGGCTGCGAGCATGTGCAGCTGGTGCTCAATGCCGTCGCCTTCGCCCCCGGCGGCCGCCGCTTCGGCACCTATTACACGCAGGAGGAGGACGCGACATGACGCGCCCAATCGCAGCTGTATCGACCGTCCTTGGCGCCGGACTGATCGCCTTGCTCGTCGCCGCGCCCGCGCAGGCCGAGAAGCGCAAGAAATCGATCTCGCCCTATATCGAAATCGGCCAGGTCGTGACCGCCGACCTCAAGACCAACGACGTGCTGACCTATTCGACCGTCGCCGCCGGGATCAGCGCCTCGGTCGAGACGCGTCGCACGCAGGTGCAGCTGAGCTATCGCTACGAACGGCGCTTTTCTTACAGCAAGAAGGTCGGCGATGACGATGTGCATAGCGGCCTTGCGCGCGCGCGCTTCACCCTCGTCCCCGGTGTCACGCTCGAAGGCGGCGCGATCGCGACGCGCGTCCGCTCCGACATTCGCGGTGCGGCCCCCGGCACGCTCGCGGGCAATGTCGACAATATCAGCCAGGTCTATTCGGCCTATGCCGGCCCCAATCTCGCGACTCATGTCGGCCCGATCGGCGTCGCGGCAAGCTATCGCTATGGCTTTACCAAGGTCGAGGCACCCGGCGCGACCGGCGTGGCCGCGGGCAGCCCGAAGCTCGACGCCTTCGACACAGCGCAAAGCCATGTCGTCAATGTCAGTGCAGGCGTAAAGGCGGGGACGATCCTGCCGGTCGGCGTCAACGTCTCGGCGGCGTATGAGCGCGGCACCGCGGGGCAGCTCGACCAGAAATATGAAAGCAAGCTCGCGCGTGGCGATCTTGTGCTGCCGGTGCTGCCGACGCTCGCGCTGACGGCAGGCGCTGGCTATGAAAAGATCACGATCACCCAGAAGGACGTGCTGAAGGACGGCACCGGTGCCCCCGTGGTCGATGCGCGCGGGCGGTTCGTCACCGATCCGGCCTCGCCGCAGCGGATCGCGTACCAGACCGACGGGATCATCTACGACGCGGGCGTGATCTGGCGGCCATCGGGGCGCACCACGCTGCAGGCGCGTGCCGGACGGCGCTATGGCGGCATGACCTATAGCGGATCGTTCAGCTATGCCGCATCGCGCGCGCTCGGCGTGCAGATCGGCGTGTATGACAGCGTCGATACCTTCGGGCGGCAGCTTCGCAACGGTATTTCGAATCTGCCCACCAGCTTCATCGAACAGCGCGATACGTTCGGGCAGCAGTTCAGCGGCTGCACCTTCGGCAATCCCGGCGCAACCGGTGGCGGATCGGCCGGCGGTTGCCTGAACGGCGTGTTCCAGTCGATCTCGACCGCGGCATACCGCGCGCGCGGCATCGATGCGGTGATCGCGGCGAAGCGCGGCGCTCTCAGCTTCGGCGTTGGCGGCGGCTATGCTACGCGGCGCTTCTCCGCTCCTGTCAGCCCGAGCGGATTCTCCATCAACGGCATCACCGATAACAGCTATTACGGACAAGCCTTTGTTGCGGTACCGATCGATCGCAATTCGGGCGTGAACGGCAACGTCTTCGCCAATTATTACGAAAGCGGCATCGCGTCGGCCCCCGGGGTATTCAGCACCGGCGCGACGGGCCTCTACTATCATAATTTCGGTCGCATCTCGACCACCGCCTCGGCCGGGATCTACTCCTTCACGCAGAAGGGCGCGGACGATCAGCTCTCGGCACAGGGCCAAGTCGGTGTGCGGTATCAATTCTGAAACGCCTGGGTCAGTAAGACCCGGTGCGAGGACGGTGACATGTACGAAGATCATTACGGATTGAGCGGCCGACCGTTCGCGCTGACGCCCGATCCGCGCTTCTGGTTCGATACCGCCACGCACCGCAAGGCGATGGCCTATCTTGGCTATGGCCTGGCGCAGGGCGAGGGCTTCATCGTCATTACCGGCGACGTCGGCGCGGGCAAGACGACGCTCGTCGGCCATTTGATGGCCACGGTCGATGCGACGCGGCTGCACGTGATCAAGATCGTCTCGACCCAGATCGAGGCGGAAGATTTGCTGCGGATGGTCGCGGGCGGGCTTGAGCTCGACAGTGACGGCCTGACCAAGGCGCAATTGCTCGTCGCGATCGAACGCGGCCTCCATTCAACCGCGCGCGCCGGACGGCGCACGCTGCTGATCGTCGACGAGGCGCAGGCGCTGCCGGTGTCGAGCCTCGAAGAACTCCGGATGCTGTCCAATTTCCAGACCGGCGGCCATGCCCTGCTACAGATCTTCCTGCTCGGCCAGCCCGAATTCCGCGAGCGGCTGCACGGCTCGGACCGGCTTGAACAGTTACGCCAGCGCGTGATCGCGATGCACCATCTCGATCCGATGGAGGCCGACGAAGTCGAGCCCTATATGCGGCATCGCTTGGGCGTCGTGGGCTGGACCGGGCGCCCGCATTTCACCCCCGATGCCTATGCCGCGCTTTTCGCCGCCTCGGACGGCGTGCCGCGCCGCCTCAACCAGCTCGCCGGGCGCGTGCTGCTGTTCGGCGCGATCGAGCAGATCGATACGATCGACGCGCGCGCGGTGGCGAGCATTGTCGCGGATATTGCCGGCGACATGCCGGGCGTGAAGCCGATTGCCGTGCGGGAGCCTCGGCCGGTCGCCGACGCCGTCGCGCCTGAACCCGAGTCGGAAGCGCCGCGCCCACTGCCGATCGCGCACGTTGCACCGCTTGCCGAGCCGCGCCCGATCCGCCTGTCGCGCGACGAACCGCTGCACGCCCCCGAACCGGCGCAGGAGGGCCTCGCCGACCGTATCGCCGCGCTCGAAGCGCGGATCGATGAACAGGACGTGGCGTTGCGCCGCGTGCTCACCCTGCTGGTCGATTGGGCCGAGGGCGAGCAGACCCCGAACCTCGCCGCCGTGCGCGCCGCAGGAGCTTGAGGTCATGCGGCACGCCATGTCCGTCGATATCGAAGACTGGTTTCAGGTCGGTGCCTTCGAAAAGGTGATCGCCAAGGGCGACTGGGATTCGCTGTTGCCGCGCGTCGAACGCAATACCGATGCCGTGCTCGCCTTGTTCGCCGAAACCGGCACCACGGCGACCTTCTTCACGCTCGGCTGGGTGGCGCAGCGTTATCCCGCGATGATCCGCCGAATCGTCGCCGCGGGGCATGAACTGGCGAGCCATGGCTGGGATCATGACCGCGTCTTCACGCTCGACGCCGCACGCTTTCGCGCCGACATCGCGCGCGCGCGCAAAGCGCTGGAGGATGCCGGCGGCGTCGCCGTGACCGGCTATCGCGCGCCGAGCTTCTCGATCGACGCGCGCACCCCCTGGGCGCATCAAGTGCTGGCGGAGGAAGGCTATGCCTATTCCTCCAGCGTCGCGCCGCTCCGCCACGATCATTATGGTTGGCCCGAGGCACCACGCTTCGCCTTCCGCCCGCTGGGCGATTCCGCGCTGGTCGAGCTGCCCGTCACCGTCGCCGAACTCGGCACGCGGCGGATGGCGACCGGCGGCGGCTTCTTCCGGCTATTCCCCGCAGCACTGACCGATTATGCGGTGCGGCAAGTGGCAAAGCAGGGGCAGCCCGCGATCTTTTATTTCCACCCGTGGGAAATCGACCCCGGCCAGCCGCGCGTCGCCAACGCGCCCGTCAAATCGAAACTGCGGCATTACAGCCGCCTCGGCGCAATGGCGGGCAAGCTGCGTGGGCTGTTGTCGCGCCACGATTGGGGCCGGGTGGACCAAATCGTGCGCGACCTTAATCCGGTTGCCGCGCCGGTGGCGCTGGCGGCATGACGATCCAGCCGCTCTCGGCGTTGATCGCGGTGCGCGCGGTCGATCTGCGCGATGCGAACGAGCGCGCGCGGATCGATGCGTTCGTCCGCAGTCACCGCGACGGAACGCCCTTCCATCTGACGGCGTGGAGCCGCGCGGTCGCACAAGGCTGCGGCCAGACCAGCCATACTTTGGTCGCCGAACGCGCCGACGGGTCGCTGGCCGGGCTGGTGCCGCTCACCGAAATTCGCTCGGTCCTGTTCGGCAAGGCGCTGGTTTCGAATGGCTTCGCGGTCGGCGGCGGGATCCTGGCGGAGGCCGATGCGGCGATCCCGGCGCTCGCCGATGCCGGCTGGGCGCTGGCGCGGCGGCTTGGCTGCCCGACGCTTGAATTGCGCGGCGGGGCGCTGCCCGAGGGCGACTGGCACGTCGATCGCGATACGTATCTCGGGTTTGCGCGCGCGCTTGCCGATACTGACGCGGCCGAGTTGCTCGCCATTCCGCGCAAACAGCGTGCCGAGGTGCGCAAGGCGCTGGACGCGGATCTCGCTATTTCCGTTGGCTGTCACCGCAGCGACATCAAGGCGCATTATGTCGCTTATGCAGAGTCGGTGCGCAACCTCGGTACCCCGGTGTTCCCGGCGGCGCTGTTTCGCGCGGTTTTACAGCATTTTGAGGATTCCGCCGATATCCTGACGGTGAGGCATGAAGGGCGCGTCGTGGCCAGCGTATTGAATCTGTATTTCAACGGGACGGTCTATCCCTATTGGGGTGGCGGCAGCCACGCCGCGCGGGGGTTGCGCGCCAATGACCGGATGTATTTCGCGTTGATGGCACATGCGCGGGCAAAGGGCTGTACGCGTTTCGATTTCGGCCGGTCGAAGGCCGGGACCGGGCCCGCCGCGTTCAAGAAAAACTGGGGTTTCGACGGCATACCGCTGGTCTACGCCAAACGCGCAGTGTCGCAATCGGCCGTGCGCGAGATCAATCCCAACAGCCCACGCTACGCCAAAAAGGTCGCGCTGTGGAAGACGCTACCGCTCTGGGTCGCAAACCGGATCGGGCCGCATATCTCTAAAGGCCTCGGATAATGGGCGACATTCTGTTCCTCGGGCACCGCGTGCCGTATCCGCCCGATCGCGGCGACAAAATTCGCGGGTTTCACATTCTCAAATTCCTGGCGGCGCGCAAACGCGTCCACTTGATCGCGTTTGCCGACGATACGCGCGACATGAAGCGCAAGGACGGGCTGGCGAAACTGACCGGCAATCGCTCGATCATCTGGCGGTCGAAATCGCGCGCGAAGGCGGCGATCGAGGCGCTGATGTCGCGCAAGCCGATTTCGCTGACCGCCTTCGACAATGCCTCCTTGCGCGAGGCCGTGGAGTCGATCCTGTCGCGCCATTCGATCGACACGATCTACGTCTTCTCCAGCCAGATGGCGCAATATCTTCCGGCGCGCCCGCGGCAAAAGGTCATCATGGATTTCGTCGACGTGGATTCGGCGAAGTTTGCCTCCTATGCGAACCAATCGCACGGCCCGAGCAGCTGGTTGATGGGGCGCGAGGCGCGACTGCTGCTGCAGCATGAGCGCGCGGTCGCGCACCGCGCCGATGCCAGCCTGTTCGTGAGCGAAGCCGAAGCGCGCCTGTTCCGCGACAAGACGGGCGCGGAGCGCGTCCATGTCGTCGAAAACGGCATCGACACCGACTTTTTTGATCCCACCGCGCAGTTCAAGTGGATCGACACGACCGGCGCGCTGATCGTCTTTACCGGCCAGATGGATTACCGCCCCAATATCGAGGCGGTGACGTGGTTCGTCGAGACGATCCTGCCGCACATCCATGTGCGCCATCCGGGCGCGCGCTTCGCGATCGTCGGGCGTGGCCCGACCGACGCGGTAAAGGCGCTCGCCAAGCAACCCGGCGTCATCGTGACGGGTGAAGTCGCCGATGTGCGCGGCTGGATTGCGGCGGCGTCGGTCGTAGTCGCTCCGTTGAAAATGGCACGCGGGATTCAGAACAAGGTGCTCGAGGCGATGGCGATGGCGCGCCCGGTGGTCGCATCGACCGCCGCCGCTGAGGGGATCGATCATGCCCGCACGATCCGCGTCGGCGCGACCGTCGGCGAAATCGCCGAGCATGTGATCGCCGTGCTCGACGATCCCAAAGCGGCCGCGCAAATGGGGCAGGAGGCACGCGCGCAAGTGCAGCAGCGCTATAGCTGGGAGGCGCGGCTCGCCCCGCTCGATGCGATCCTCGGCATCAGTATCAAAGCGCCACCGCGCCGCAACGTGGCGTGACGCGATGACGATTCCTGTCCCTGCGGCGGCCTTCGCCCGGGCGGAATCGACGGGTCGGGTGGCTGACCGCGCTGCCGCATGGCGGCGGCACGGCGCGATCCTCGGCGGGGTCGCTGTGCTGTTGGTTGCCGTCTTCCGACATGATGTCGCGGCGCTGACGACGATTTGGTGGACCAGCACGACCTTCGGGCATTGCCTGTTCATCGGCCCCGTGCTGGCGTGGCTGGTATGGCAGCGTCGCACCGGGTTGGCGCAGCTCAGCCCGGTCGCCTGGGCACCGGGGCTGCTGCTGGTGGCGCTCGGCGGGTTCGGCTGGCTGCTCGGCGATGCGGGGGGCGTGGCGCTGGCGCGGCATCTCGGCATCGTGCTGATGCTGCAGGGCGCGGTGGTGACGCTGCTCGGCCCGAACGTGGCGCGCGCGCTGCTGTTTCCGCTGTGCTACGCGGTCTTCCTGGTCCCGTTCGGTGAGGGGCTGGAGGAACCGCTGCAGACCGCGACCGTCGCGATGACGATGCCGCTGCTCCATCTGTTCGGCGTCCCCGCGCAGGTCGACGGCGTGCTGATTACCATTCCCGGCGGCTATTTCGAAGTGGCCGAGGCGTGTTCGGGCGCGAAGTTCGTGATTGCGATGATCACCTATGGCGCACTGGTCGCCAATGTCTGTTTCGTATCGTGGCACAGGCGTGCGATCTTCATGGTCGTGGCGGTGGTGGTGCCGGTGCTCACCAACGGGCTGCGCGCGTTCGGGACGATCTATGCCGCCTATCTCACCTCGGTCGAGCGTGCGACGGGCTTGGACCATATCGTCTATGGCTGGGTTTTTTTCGGGCTGGTGATGGCGGCGGTGATCGCGATCGGCTGGCGCTGGTTCGATCGCGCGCCCGATGCGCCGGTGTTCGATCCGGCGCGATTGCAGACGCAGCCCAAGCTTCGGATGGAGGCCCTGCTTGCGGCAGCCCTGGTGCTGGCAACGGCTACGGTGTTCCCGGCCTGTTCCGCCGCGATTGCCGGGCGTGCGCAAGCGCTGCCGTCGCAGATCGCCCTACCGGAGGTTCCCGGCTGGCACCGCACCGCGACCAGCACACGCGCGGGCTGGTCGCCCAATTATCCCGGGGCCGATCACTTCCTGCTCGGGCGCTATGCCGATGCCAGTGGCGATACCGTCGATCTCGCCATCGCCGTCTATGGCAGCCAGCGCGAGGGCAAGGAGCTTGTCGCGTTCGGCGTCGGCGTCCTGCGCGAGGATGATCGCTGGGTGCGCGTCGCCGATTTGCCCGATCTCGCCGCGGGCGCGGCGATGCGGATCACCGCACCCGGGCCGGTCGAGCGGCACGTCGCGACATGGTATCGCGTCGGCGACGTGGTGACGCATCGCGGCGTGATTGTGAAACTCGAAAGTCTGAAGGCCAAGCTGCTTGGCGGGCCGCAACGCGCGGTGGCGGTGCACGTCTCGGCCGAGGTGTTGCCGGGTCGTGACCCGCGCGCGGCGATGACGCGCTTCGTCGCGGCGCTCGGGCCGATCGCGCGGGTTGCCGATCGGGCGGCGGGAATGGCCGAGTAGCGTGTCCCTTACCGCGCTCCTTCCCCGGCGGAGGCAGGGGCCCGGTCGCGAAGGTGGCTGTAATCGGGCGCTGCGCGTACGTGTCTCCCACCTCGCCACTGGGCCCCGGCCTCCGCCGGGGAAGGACATCAGGTTTGGCTCGCTCCACAGTCTCGATCTGGCTATGCCCGCCTGATGTGCGGTATCGCCGGTCTCTATTATCCCGCCACCCCGAAGCCCGTCGATCCGGCGCGGATCCGGGCGATGGCGGACGCGCAGGCGCATCGCGGGCCCGATGGATCGGGCGTGTGGACCGCGCCGGGCGTCGGCCTCGGCCATCGTCGCCTGTCGATCATCGATGTCGCCGGCTCACCGCAACCGATGGCGAGCGCCGACGGCGCGCTGACCGTCACCTATAATGGCGAGATCTATAATTTCGCCGCGTTGCGTGCCGAATTGCAGGCGCTGGGCGCGGTGTTCGTGACGGCGGGCGATACCGAGGTTTTGCTCCACGGCTGGGCGGCGTGGGGCCCGGCGATGCTCGATCGCTTGAACGGCATGTTCGCCTTCGCATTGCACGATGCGCGGCGGCAATGCCTGTTCCTCGCGCGCGACCGATTGGGCGTGAAGCCGCTGCATTATGCCGAGCTGTCCGATGGTGCGGTGGCGTTCGCGTCGGAACTGAAGGGCTTGCTCGCCCACCCGCTGCTGCGGCGTGCGCCGCAGATCAGCGCAGTCGAGGATTATCTCGCCTTCGGCTATGTCCCCGACGATACGTGCCTGGTCGCCGGCGTGAAGAAGCTTCCCGCCGGCCATGCGCTGCTGATCGAACGTGGCAAGGCGGTCCCGGCACCGTCGCGCTGGTGGGATGTCGATTTCAGCCGCCGCACCACCGGATCGGTGAAGGCGCTTGAGGAAGAGTTGCTCGCCTTGCTGCGCGATGCGGTCACCGCGCGGATGGTGTCCGACGTCCCGCTCGGCGCGTTCCTGTCGGGCGGGGTCGATAGTTCGGCGGTCGTCGCCTTGATGGCCGAGGCGTCGCGCGGCGCGGTGCGGACCTGCACGATCGGCTTTGACGAAGCGAGCCTCGATGAGCGCCGCTATGCCAATGAGGTCGCCCAGCGCTTCGCCACGCAGCATCGCGAGCGGATCGTCGCGGCGGATGATTTCAGCCTGATCGACACGCTCGTCCACGCGTTCGACGAGCCCTTTGCCGACGCATCGGCCCTCGCGACTTACCGCGTATGCGAACTTGCGCGCGAAAATGTTACAGTCGCGCTCTCGGGCGACGGCGCCGATGAAGCCTTCGCCGGCTATCGCCGCTATAAATTTCAGGCGGCGGAAGAACGCGTGCGCGGCCTCGTGCCCGCCTCGATCCGGGCTAACGTGTTTGGTACGCTCGGAAAATGGTATCCCAAGGCCGATTGGGCACCGCGCCCGCTGCGCGCGAAAAGCACCTTGCTCGCGCTCGCCGAGGATGGTGCGGAGGGCTATGCCCGCTCGGTCGGCGTCACCACGCCCGCATTACGCGCGGCCTTGTTCAGCGATGCCGCCCGCAGCGCGCTCGGCGGCCACCGCGCGGAGGATCGCTACGTCCGATCGATGCGCGATGCCCCGGCACGCGACGCGCTCGACCGCGCGCAATATGCCGATTTCCAGCATTGGCTGCCCGGCGACATTCTCACCAAGGCCGACCGCACCAGCATGGCGGTCGGGCTGGAGGCGCGCGAGCCGTTGCTCGACTATCGCCTCGTCGAATTCGCCGCGAAGCTCCCCGTCGGGATGCGGTTGAAGGGCGGGCAGGGCAAGTGGCTGCTCAAGAAATCGATGGAGCGCTATCTCCCCAAGGACATTCTCTATCGCCCGAAAATGGGCTTCGTCACGCCGATCAGCGCGTGGTTCCGCGGGCCGCTCGCCAATGAGGCGGCGGCGCTCGCCAAATCACGCGTGCTGATCGGCACTGGCTGGTTCGACCCCGCGACGATCGCGCGCCTCGCCGAGGATCACCGCGCCGGTCGGGCCGACCATGGCCGGACGCTGTGGCAATTGGTGATGCTCGACCGATCGATGGCGCGGCTGTTCGGTTAGCGCAGCAGCGCCATAGCCGCGTGCAGCGTCAGCGCGACGAGGCACAATGTCGATAGCGTGAACAGACCGAACCGCACGATCACGCGATTGACCGTCACCTGCACCAAGCTGTGCGCGATGCGCAGCGCGACATAGGCCCAGGCGATCGTCGCGTTGAGGCCAGCGCCCTGTTCGAGCAGCGCAAGGCTCAGCGCGATCGCGTAGAAGATCGTCGGCTGTTCCATCAGGTGATTATAGTTTTCGGCCGACCATTGCACCGGTGCGGGCAGGATCGACTTGAGATCCGCGCCGCTGCCGCCGCGCAAATTCTTCACATCGATCTTGGCCGCCTGCATGGCCGGGATGCGCTTGGCATACATCCAGCACCAGATGACGAGCGACCACGCGACGAGCGCGACGACGGGCGCGATGATTGGGCTATGCATGAAAAAACTCCCCCCGGAACGGTAATCGGGAGGAGGGGTGGATCAATCCGTTCCGAATTGCAACCGATCAGTCGAAGCTGGCACCCCAGCGACGCTTGACGCGGTTCTTCCACAGGCCGCGATGATAGGCGTCGCTGGCGAGCAGCGGCATCACCGATCCGGCCTCGGCAAACACCATCTGTTCGATCCCGGTGTTGACCTTGCCCCACGATGCCGCCTCCTGCAGCGTCGAGGACGAGCACGCCCCGTCGCGCACGTCGGCGACGGTGATCTGCACGGCATATTTGTGGACCTGCACGTCGTCGTGGCCGAGGATTTCGGCGCACACCACGGTGTCCTGGATGAAGTTCTTCGGCACGCCGCCGCCGATCATCAGCAGGCCGGTGACGCCCGCCTTGATCTTGATTTCGGTCAGCTCGCGGAAATCGGCAATCGCGTCGAGCACCATGTACGGCTTGCCCGCCTTGACCGCATCGACCTGATGCTTGACCAGACCGAAGCCCGCCGAGGAATCGACGAAGGCCGGGCAGAAGATCGGCACGTCATGCTCATAGGCGAGCTTGACGAGGCTATTGTCCTTCTTGCCGTGCTCGACGAGGTATTTGCCCATCTCGCGGATGAATTCGCGGCTCGAATAAGGGCGCGGCTCGAGCGTCTCGGCGATCTCGAAGATCGTGTGATCGACGTGCTGGAGCTGCTCCTCATCGATATAGGTGTCGTAGATCCGGTCGATCAGCAGCGAGCGCAGCGTGTCGTCATCGGGCACTTCCAATGCCTGATAATGCTTGTGGCCAAGGCCCTCGAAGAAATCCATGTCGACGATTGTGGCGCCGGTCGCGACGACGCCGTCGATCATGTTGTTGCGCAACAGCTCGGCATAGAGGTCCATGCACCCGCCCGCCGAGGTCGACCCGGCGATGACGAGGAAGATCGAGCAATCGGGATCGGCGAGCATCTGGTTGTAAATGTCGGTCGCGCGGCCGAGATCGCGGCTGGTGAAGCTCATCTTCTTCATCGCGTCGACGATCGGGCGCGCGTCGAAGCTGGTGATGTCGATATGCTCGACAAGGGTCGAGAGGAGCTCGGCCTTGCGGTTGGTGTTGAGGGCGGTGTCGTTCATTTTTCTTCCTCATCCCCCTCCCGCCTGCGGGAGGGGTTAGGGGAGGGCATGTCGCCCTCGCCCCGATTGTAGACAGCCCCTCCCCCGACCCCTCCCGCAAGCGGGAGGGGGGAAGGAGAGCGGATAGTGAAAACGTGTTACAGCGTGACGACGTTCGACGCGACCCCAACGCGTTCTGGGCGTTCGTCCTCGAGATACAGCGACGCCATCGGCTCGTCCGCGACGATCACCGTCTCGTCCGATCCGAAGCCGTTGAACGCGGTCCGCATCGCCGATCCATACGCGCCGAGCATCCCGATTTCGAGATAATCGCCCGCCTGCACGTCCGCCGGCAGATAGAACGGCCCCACCATATGGTCCATGTCATCGCAGGTCGGGCCGTAGAAGCTGAACGGCAGCGTCTTGGCACGGCTCTCGGGTTCGCGCAGCAATTCGACCGGAAAGCGCCAGCCGAGATGCGCCGCATCGAACAACGCGCCGTAAGCACCGTCATTGATGAACAACTCATCGCCGCGGCGCTTTTCAACGCGCACCACGATCGAGCTGTACTCGGCGCACAGCGCGCGCCCGGGCTCGCACCACAGTTCGGACGAATAGCTGACCGGCAGCGACTCGAACGCACGGTGGATCGTCTCGAAATAGCGCTCGAGCGGGGGCGGCTCCATGCCGGGATAGGTCGAGGGGAAACCACCGCCGACATCGATCACATCGACCGTCACCGCCGCATCGACGATGGCGGCGCGCACGCGCTCCAACGCATTGGCATAGGCTTCGGGCGTCATCGCCTGGCTGCCGACATGGAAGCAGATGCCGAGCGCATCCGCCGCCTGACGAGTGCGGAACAGCAGTTCCTTGGTCTCGCCGGGGGCTGCGCCGAATTTCGACGCGAGGCTCAGCTTCGAATGTTCCGACGACACGCGCAGGCGGACGCACAGCGTCAGATCCTCGGCATGGTTGGTCGCCCGGACGATCTTCTCCAGCTCTTCCACGCTGTCGAGCGAGAACGTCCGCACGCCATAGTCGAAATAGGCCGAAGCGATCGATTCGGCGGCCTTGACCGGGTGCATGAAGCACAAGGTCGCGTCCGGCAGCGTGCTCGCCACCAGCCGCACCTCGGCAATCGAGGCGACGTCGTAATGCGTGATCCCGCTATCCCACAGAATCTGCAGGAGGGCGGGAGACGGGTTCGCCTTGACCGCATACATCGAACGACCCGGGAACTTCTCGGCGAAGAACCGGGCCGCACGCGATGCCGCATGCGGACGAACCAGCGTGACCGGCTGAACCGGCCGCTGCTTAGCGATGTCGAATACCGATGTGGTAGTCGAAGGGGTGGTCGCTAACCCCAGCGCGCGATGATGCTTGTGCAATTCAAGGGACCTCCAATGTCCGTAGACAAGTTCACGAAACACTGCCTTGCGGTTGGAAGTCCCATGGGGCAGCGGATGGGCGAAATACGGTCGCGCTTTTCCATTGTAAAGCGGTTTTAGACCCCCGGAGATAATACGTGACAATTTTAAGACAGCCGACCCGCGCCGGGGTGCGCGATGCCGCCGCCAAGGTCGCCGCGATCGTCCCGCCGTCGCCCTTATTCGTGATGGAAATCGAGGGGGTTAGGGTCGCTTTCAAGGCCGAGTGCCTGCAGCCGATGGGCGCGTTCAAACTGCGCGGGGCGTGGCATCGGCTTACTGCGATCGAGACCGATTTGCGCAGCCAAGGCGTCGTCGCTTTCTCGTCGGGCAATCACGCACAAGGAGTCGCCTGGGCGGCAAAACGGCTCGGTATGCCCGCGCTGATCGTGATGCCGTCCGATGCTCCCAAAGCGAAGCGGGAAGGCACGCTCGCGCTCGGGGCCGAAGTGGTCACCTATGACCGCGCGACCGAGAGCCGCGAGAAGATCGCTGCGGCGCTCGCCGCGGCACGTGGCGCGGTGCTGGTGCCGAGCTTTGACGATCCGTGGGTGATCGAGGGGCAGGGGAGCGCCGGGATCGAGGCGGCGGCGCAAATGCAGACAACCGGCCTCGGCGCGCCGACTCGCGTGGTCGTGCCATGCGGCGGCGGCGGTCTCGCGGCGGGGCTGGCGCTGGCCTTGCCCGATGCGGGCGTCACCGTGGTGGAACCCGAGGGCTGGGACGACATGCGCCGCTCGCTGGAGGCCGGTTGGATCGAGGAAGTCGGCGATTCGCCGCCACCGACGGCGTGTGATGCACTCCAAACTAAGCGCGTGTCGGACCTGACCTTCCACGTCCTCTCCCGCCGTGGCGCGACCGGCGTGGCGGTCAGCGAAGCGGAGATCCGCACCGCGCAACGCTGGGCGGCAGAGCGGCTGCGGCTGGTCGTCGAACCCGGTGGCGCGGTCGCGCTGGCGGCGCTGCTGGCGGGTCGGGTGGCGCTCGAGCCGGGGATGCTGGTGTTGCTGTCGGGCGGGAATGTCGATTTGGCGGCGTATGGGAGGGTGCTGGCGGAGACCCCCTAAATCCTCCCCCGCAAAGCGGGGGAGGGGGACCATGAGCATTCAGCGAATGGTGGTGGGGGAGCGACGGCGGTTGTTTCGCCCAGCCTCGACCCCCTCCACCACCAGCCTAAAGAAGGCTGGCGGTCCCCCTCCCCCGGTCCCCGGGGGAGGAATTAGAGGGGCGTTCGGTACATCGAGTAGTTAGAGTGCACCATGACTACGCTCGAATCGCTCGCCCCCACCATCGCGATGCTCGCGGCCTTCGCCTGCCTCATCGGCGGCGGCACGCTGATCGCCAAGCACCAGAACACCCAGAAAGGCGTGCTGATGCTGGTGATGGCGGCGGTGTTGGTGGGGAATGTGCTAATCTGGACGATGTGAACTGGATTCCCTGAGCCAAGCACAGCTATCGTGCGTGGTCACCAACGGGTGGAGCAGGTAGTTTGCGGCACGTATGGTTTGGTCTGGCGGCACTGCTCGCCATATTTTGTGCGCTCCCGATGACGATCGTCTTTGCGATGAACGAGTGCCAGCTTTCTGGCTCGCAGGCCTTGGTAGAGAGGTGCTTCGCGCGCAGCGAAGCCGGAGCGAGAATCTATTATCTGACAATCGCGGCTGCAGCGCTTGTCGCGCTCATTCTGCATATCAACCGCTCGCGGTGGCGGCGGCTCGCGCTGTTCGCCATACCGGTCGCACCTATTGTGGCGCTGTTCGGGCTGGGTTCGATCATCCTGTGATCGGCACGGCAAACTGTCAGCAGTACGCAAGCGGGGATCGGGCATGGGCAAAGCCCATGCCGTCGGCCGACGCTTGAGCGTCGCCGGCCGCGCACGCCGCTTTGAGCGGGATTTAGCTCTCGCTAAATCCTCGCGCGGCTAGCGAATCGGCGAATTCGGATCGAGCCGCATATCCAAATACTTGTCCACCGACCCCATCAACTGCGGCATTTCATGTTCGAAGAAATGGTTCGCCTTGGGGATCGTGTCGTGGTGGATCGTGATGTGCTTTTGCGTGCGCAGCTTGTCGACCAGCTTCTGCGTCGCGAGCGGGGGCGAGACTTCGTCATTCTCGGCCTGGATGATGATGCCGCTTGCCGGGCAGGGGGCGAGGAAGGTGAAGTCGTACATGTTGGCGGGCGGCGCGACCGAGATGAAGCCGCGAATTTCCGGGCGGCGCATCAGCAGCTGCATCCCGATCCACGCGCCGAAGCTGACGCCCGCGATCCAGGTGGTCGAGGCTTCGGGGTGGAAGCTCTGCACCCAGTCGAGCGCGCTCGCCGCGTCGGACAATTCGCCGACGCCATTGTCGAACGTGCCCTGGCTTTTGCCGACGCCGCGGAAATTGAAGCGCAGCACGGCGAAGCCGCGCCGCTGGAAGGTCTTGTACAGTTCCAGCACGATATGGTTGTTCATCGTGCCGCCGGCTTGCGGGTGCGGGTGCAGGATCATCGCGACGGGCGCGCGCGGGCGCGGGGCGGGGATGAAGCGGCCTTCGAGACGGCCGTCGGGGCCGGGAAAAATGACTTCTGGCATCGGACCTGCTGACTAAAAAATGGGCGCGCAGCCCAAGATATTTGGGCGCGGGAGGTTGCGCGTTATATAAGCACAACGCTCTCCTTCGCAATCACTTCGGAACCGACCGCCTTTTGACCGACCACCCCGCTACCCGGCTTTATCTCGATCACGCCGCCACCACACCGATGCTGCCCGCCGCGATGGCGGCGGTAGCGGAGGCGATGGCGCACTGGGCGAACCCGTCCTCGCCGCATGCCGAAGGCCGCGCTGCGCGCGCCACGCTGGAGGCGGCGCGGGCGCGGATCGCCTCGGCTTATGGCTGGGCGGGCGAGACGATCCTGACCAGCGGCGCGAGCGAGGCGCTGGCGATCGCGCTTGGGCGCGGTGTGGCGACGCGGCGGCTGATCTCGGCGGTCGAGCATGACGCGGTGATTCGCGCGGCCCCGACGGCCGATGTGCTGCGTGTCGGCACCGATGGCCTGATCGATCCGGCAAATCTGCAGCGCGTCCTCGCCGGACAGCCGACGCTGGTCGCGGTGCAATGGTGCAATAGCGAGACCGGCGTACGCCAGCCGATCGGCGAGATCGCTGAGATCGTCCACGCCGCGGGCGGCCTGCTGCTGGTCGATGCCGCGCAAATGCCGCCGGGGGCCGATGCGGACGTGGGCCGCCTCGCCGATTTCATCGCGATTTCCGCGCATAAGCGCGGCGGACCGCCGGGGGTGGGTGCGCTGCTGGTGCGCGACGTCGCGACGCTCAGCCCGACCGGCGGGCAGGAACGCGGCTATCGCGCCGGGACCGAGAACCTTCCCGGCGCACTCGGTTTCGCCGCCGCTCTAGCCGAGCCGGAAGACATCGCGGCCATGCTGCCACTGCGCGCCAAACTCGACGACGCGATTGCGCGCTCCGGCGGGCAGATCGTCGCGCCGGCCGCGCCGCGCCATCCCGCGATCAGCGCGTACCGCCTGCCCGGCCTCGCCGCCGCCACCCAGCTGATCCGCTTCGACATGGCGGGCATCGCGGTGTCGGCGGGGAGCGCGTGTTCGTCGGGCAGCATGAAGCCGAGTCATGTGCTCGGCGCGATGGGCTGGAGCGTGGAAGCCTCGCGCGAGGTCGTCCGCGTCAGTTTCGGGCGCTCGACCAGCGCGGTCGATGTCGATCGCTTCGTGAAAGAGTGGCGTGCCATCTCGCGCTCGGCGCGGGCGTTTGCCGCATGATCTACCTCGATTATCAGGCGACCACCCCGCTCGCGCCCGAGGCGCTCGACGCGATGCTGCCGTGGTTGCGCGATGGTTATGCCAACCCGCACTCGGCGCACGCCGCGGGGCGCAAGGCGAAGGCGGCGGTCGAATTCGCGCGCGATCAGGTCGCGGCCTTGTTGCCATCGGGCGGGCGTGTCGTCTTCACCAGCGGCGCGACCGAGGCGCTCAACTGGGCGATCAAGGGCACGACTGGCGAGATGATGACGCTTGCGACCGAACACGCTGCGGTGCTCGATACCGTACACGCGGAGAGTCGCGCTGGGCGTAATCAAACCGTGCTTTCGGTCGATCGCGACGGCTTGGTCGACCTGCCGATGCTGCGCGCTGCGACTTGGCCCGACACCGGGGTAGTCGCCGCGATGCTGGTCAATAACGAGATCGGCGTCGTCCAGCCGATCGCCGAGATGGCCGAAGTGGCGCACAGTGTCGGCGCGCTTCTCCTGTGCGACGCGGTGCAGGGGTACGGGCGCGTGCCGATCCCCGAAGGTTGCGACCTGATCGCGATCTCCGCGCACAAGATTTACGGCCCCAAGGGCATCGGTGCCTTGTGGATTCGCGACGGCGTCGCGCTCGAGCCGCTGCTCCACGGCGGCGATCAGGAGGGCGGGCGCTCGGGCACGCTCTCGCCCGCGCTCTGCGCCGGCTTCGGTCGTGCGGCGGCGATGATGGCGGAACGGCGCGAGGTTGATGCCGCGCATATCGAACGCCTCTGGGCGCTTGCGACGGATCGCCTCGGCCGGGGCTGGCACATCAACGGCTCCACCCAATACCGCTACCATGGCAACCTCAACATCCGCCGCGACGGCCTCGACGTTGCGCGGCTGATGTCGGACCTGCGCGACATCGCCTTCTCCGCGGGCTCGGCCTGCGCCAGCGGATCGGGCCGCTCCAGCCACGTGCTCCGCGCGCTGGGCCTGAGCGAAGCGCAAGCGCGCTCCAGCATCCGGCTCGGCTTCGGGCGCTACACGACCGCGGCGGAATTGACCGAAGCGATCGACCGCATCATCGCCGCCGCCGATGCGCAACAGATTATGGGGGGAATCGCGGCATGATCCAAATCCGCTTTATCGGACTGGACGGCGCAGTGCGCACCGTCACCGCCAATTCCGGCGACCGGCTGCTCGAAGTCGCACAGGCCGACGGCCAGCCGCTCGAGGGCACATGCGAGGGGCAAATGGCCTGCTCGACCTGCCACGTCATCGTCGCGGCCGAGGATGTCGCGCGCCTCCCGCCGCCGAGCGAGAATGAAGAGGATATGCTCGATCTCGCCGCCGGGGCCACGCGCACCTCGCGCCTCGCGTGTCAGATCGTGCTGAGCCCCGCGCTTGACGGGCTGACGCTCAGAATTCCGGGCGAAGTGCGGAACATGCAGGGCCGCTGAACATTTCGCTCCGGTGCCGCCGAAAATGGGTTTTGGGGCAACATTCAGGAGATGATCGCATGAAACTCGCAGCCCTGTTGTCCGCTGGCCTGATCGCCGCCGCCGCGATGCTTCCCGCCAGCGCGAGCGCGCAAATGGCCGAGCGCCACGGTCGCGTGGTCGAGCGCACCCGTACCGTCCATACCGTGCGCGATCGCTATCGCCCGCACACCCGCCGCGTCTGCACGGTGAAGTATCGCCATCACCGCCGCATCCGCACCTGCCGCACGGTCCGCCGCTAACAGGCTTGATCCCGCCGCCCGACCCCGCCATATGCGCCGTGGGAGTCGGGCGGACGGGGTCGTCGCCAACCTGGTCAGGGCCGGAAGGCAGCAGCCACAACGATTTCGCCCCGGGTCGTTCCGGCTCCCACCGCGCAGCGCGCACGGCGCTGGCTGCGCCAGCACCGAGACGCGCAAGCGCGGCCGCCTGTGCCATGGCACCGTCCGACGACCCGACTTTGCCGGGTCGCTTCACTTTCAGAAAATTTTGATCGACCGCTTTCGCCCAGTTGGAGCACGAAATCCTCCCCCGCCAGGGGGAGGTGGCGCCAAAGGCGACGGAGGGGGAGGTTAGCGAGCAGCTCTCAATGTGCCTCCAAGCGCCAGCGATATAGGCGGCTGGCCACAGTCGCTCGGCTTGGCGTCTCCGGTTTCCCGCCCCGTTCAAGCGTATCGCCGACCTCCCCCTCCGTCACGCTTCGCGTGCCACCTCCCCCTGGCGGGGAAGTATTGCGCGGGATCAGATGTCCGCTCACCACCACAAACCGACATATGTCCTACAGCAGCGCGATCTGCCAAACTGACGACTGCTCTTTCACATCGTTATCGCCGCTAGCCGCTGAACACGCCGAACCGGCGTGGCGTGCCCGATCCGCGCGCCACAGCCAGCGGGCAAACCCCGTTTACGCCTAACCTCAACCCAACTTTCCGCGCACCAACGCCCCGCACACCCCGCCGATGGTGTGACTCATGCGACTTTAGCCACAAAAACAAGCATCTCCAACACGCGCGCGCCACCCCAACCAACCCTTCGACAATCCCCCCCGCTGCCCCTAGATAGGGCGCAATGTCCGACTCCTCCGATCTCCTTGGCGGCCCAGCCGACGACACCCCCGGCTTTGACCTGGGCGAACCCCCCGCGCCGCCGAAGAGCGAGGCGTATCGCGTTCTCGCCCGCAAATACCGCCCGCAGACCTTTGCCGAACTGATCGGCCAGGATGCGATGGTTACCACGCTCGGCAATGCGATCCGCCGGGGTCGCCTCGCGCACGCGTTCCTGCTGACCGGGGTTCGCGGCGTCGGCAAGACCTCGACCGCGCGGTTGCTCGCCAAGGCGCTCAACTGCATCGGGCCCGACGGGCAGGGCGGGCCGACGATCGATCCGTGCGGGCGTTGCGAGCCGTGCGTCGGGATCGCCGAGGGGCGGCATATCGACGTGATCGAGATGGACGCCGCGAGCCACACCGGCGTCGACGACATGCGCGCGGTGATCGATGCCTCGCGGATGACGGCGTTCGTCGCACGCTACAAGATCTACATCATCGACGAAGTCCACATGCTGTCGAAGAACGCGTTCAACGCGCTGCTAAAGACGTTGGAGGAACCCGCCGAGGGCGTGAAGTTCGTCCTCGCCACGACCGAGGTCAATAAGGTGCCGGTGACGGTGCTGTCGCGCTGCCAGCGCTTCGATCTGCGGCGCATCCCGGCCGAAAAGCTCGCCGATCACTTCGCCCGCGTGTTGGAGGCGGAGGGCGTCAGCGCCGAGCCCGAGGCGCTCGGGCTGATCGCGCGCGCGGCGGAGGGCTCGGCGCGCGATGGTTTGTCGATCCTCGATCAGGCGATCGCGCATGCCGATATGGATGGCGGCGCGGTGAGCGCGGCGGCGGTCCGCGACATGCTCGGCCTGTCGGACCGCGGCGCGATCCGCGATTTGATGGCGCTGTTGCTCGCCGGCGACGGCATCGGGGCGCTCGCGGCGCTTCGGCGGCAATATGATCTCGGCGTCGATCCGCTTGGCGTGCTGCGCGGGCTGCTGGAGACGGTCCACGCGACCACGCTGGTCAAGCTCGGCGCGGCGGTCGAGCCGGGGCAAGCGACCGAGGAGCGCGAGGCGCTGCAGGGCTGGGCCGCATCGCTGTCCTTCGCCGTGCTCCATCGGCTGTGGCAATTGCTGCTCAAGGGGCATGAAGAGGTCGGCCGCGCTGCAATGCCGATCGAGGCGTGCGAGATGGCGCTGCTGCGGCTGGTCCATGCCTCGACCTTGCCCGATCCGGGTGAGCTAGCGCGGATGCTCCAGAACGGCGCGCCCCTTTCGGTCGCGGCGCCCGTCGCACCAGCGGCGGCCCCGGTGGGCGCTTCGGCCGAGGCGGCTTTGCCCGCGTCGATCGAGGAGATCATCGGTCTGCTCGAGCGGACCAAGAATATCGGCCTGTCGCTGCGCGTCCGGCATCATGCCAGCCTGGTGAGCCTCAGCGGAACCGATCTCGTGCTGAGCTCGGCGCGGCCGTTGCCGGCCGATCTGATCGGTGAGCTGGCGGGCGCGCTGAAGAGCGCGACGGCGCGCACCTGGAAGATTACCACCGCCGACACGCCGGGTGCCGCAACGCTGCGCGAGCTCGATGCGGCGCAGTATGAATCGTTCAAGGCCGAAATCATGGCGAGTCCGATGGTCCGTGCCGCGCTCGAGGCGTTTCCGGATGCGGAGATCGCCGAGGGTGAAATCGAGAGTTTGATGAAACAACGGAGTAAGAGCGTATGAAGAGCATCGAAGAGATTATGGCGATGGCGCAAAACGTCCAGGCCGAACTGACCAAGGCGCAGGACGGGCTCGACAAGATCGAGGTCGAAGGCGCTGCCGGCGGTGGCCTCGTCAAGGTGCGCGCCTCGGCCAAGGGGCGGATCATCGGCATCGAAATCGACGAATCGCTGCTCCAGCCGAGCGAAAAGCAGATGATCGAGGACTTGGTCGTCGCTGCCTTCAACGACGCCAAGGCGAAGGCCGATGCGGCCTCGGGCGCCGAGATGGCGAAAATGACGAGCGGGATTCCGTTGCCGCCAGGGTTCAAGCTGCCGTTTTAAGCCGAAGCGCGGCAGCCGACCGCGTTCGGCTGACTCGCGCAAGGCCGGCCGGCGGGCTTCGCCCGTCCGACGGCGTGGCTTCGCCACGCCGCGCGGCCTGTGAATTCACCGCAAGCACCCATCCAGC
Organism: Sphingomonas sp.; assembly: GCF_040398505.1. Classification (GTDB taxonomy): domain Bacteria; phylum Pseudomonadota; class Alphaproteobacteria; order Sphingomonadales; family Sphingomonadaceae; genus Sphingomonas. The sequence continues at coordinate 36,237 of NZ_JBBATX010000008.1, forward strand.
CCGTCGTTGCGCACCACGCCCACCCGCCGGGTGATGGCGTTGCCGTGACGGCGGGTGAAGCCGTGCGGCGCCACGGCGGCACGCTTCTTCGGGAGCGGCAGGATCGCGGCGATTCGGCCAGCCTCCTGCTGCGACAATTGCCCGGCGTCATGGCCGAAATAGCGTTGCGCGCCGGCCTCGACGCCGTAGGTGCCGATGCCCGTCTCGGCGACGTTGAGATACACTTCCATGATCCGCCGCTTGCCCCAGATGGTCTCGATCAGCACGGTGAAATACGCCTCGAGCGCTTTGCGAACATAGCCGCCGCCCTGAATCAGAAAAACGTTCTTCGCGGTCTGCTGGCTGATCGTCGAACCACCGCGGATCCGCCCGCCGCGCGCATTGCGGCTATAGGCGGTCTCGATCGCCTTGAGGTCGAAGCCGTGATGCGTGCAGAACCGCGAATCCTCGCCCGCGATCGCGGCACGCGCCATGTTCGGGTCGATCCGCGACAACGGCCGCCACGATTTGTCGATCCCATGCCCGCCGATCGCATCGCCGATCATCGTCAGCGTGATCGGCGGTGGCACGAAGCGGTAGATGACGACCATCAGCACCGAGAGCAGCACGAAACAGAGTACCAGCCGCACGATCCAAGCGATAAGCCGCCGGACGATGCCGCGTCTTGGCGATGCCGGCTTGTCACGCGGACTGGGCAGGGCGGGGGACGGCATAAGGTCGCTCATACCGTCTTCTAGGAGGAGCCGGTCGGCCCTGTCCACTTTGCGAACGGCCCCGGGCGGATCAGGCGGCGACCAGCATCCGTTTGTCGCCGGCAAGCCGCATCATCGCCTTTTGCAGCTTCTCGAACGCGCGCACCTCGATCTGGCGGACGCGCTCACGGCTTACGCCATAGACTTGCGACAGCTCCTCAAGCGTCTTGGGTTCGTCGGTCAGGCGGCGTTCGGTCAGGATGAACTTCTCGCGCTCGTTGAGATCGCTCATCGCCGACGTCAGCATTTCGTGCCGGACATCGGCTTCCTGCGCTTCGGCCACGACGGTGTCCTGCAGCGGCGCATCGTCCTGCAACCAATCCTGCCACTGGCCTTCGCCATCCTCGCGCATCGGCACGTTGAGCGAGGTGTCGCCGCCCATTGCCATGCGCCGGTTCATGCTGGTCACTTCGGCCTCGGTCACGCCGAGGTCCTTGGCGATCTTGGCGAGATGCTCAGGGCTGAGATCGCCGTCCTCGAAGGCATCAAGCTTCGACTTCATCCGGCGCAGGTTGAAGAACAGCTTCTTCTGTGCGGCGGTCGTGCCCATTTTCACCAGGCTCCACGAGCGCAGGATGAACTCCTGGATCGAGGCGCGGATCCACCACATCGCATAGGTGGCGAGGCGGAAGCCGCGATCGGCCTCGAACTTCTTCACACCCTGCATCAGGCCGATATTGCCCTCGGAGATGAGCTCGCTGACTGGCAGGCCATAGCCGCGATAGCCCATCGCGATCTTCGCCACGAGGCGAAGGTGCGACGTTACGAGCTGAGCTGCCGCGTCGGTATCGCCATGCTCCTCAAAGCGTTTGGCGAGCATATATTCTTGCTCGGGCGCGAGGAGCGGGAATTTTTTGATCTCGCTCAGATAGCGATTGAGGCTTGCCTCGCCGCCAAGGGCGGGGATCGTCGCGGGGACGTTGCTGCGGGCTGCCATGGTGTGTCTCCCTTTTTGCGGCGGCTGCTCCAGAATAGGCTGCACCCGCGCGGTCGTCTAACTATGTCGTCTAACTATAGAGTGTATTGAACAGTTCCTGCATGTCCGAGGGCATTTCGCTATCGAACGACAAAGCGGTACTTCGTACAGGATGAATGAACCCAAGCCGCGCGGCGTGCAACGCCTGACGGTGGAAACCCAAGGTTTCCAGAACTGCTTTGTGGCCTTGCTTTGTTCTACCGTAGACCGGGTCGCCGAGCAAGGGGTGTCCGAGCGAGGCCATGTGCACGCGGACCTGATGCGTGCGACCGGTCTCGAGTCGACATTCGACCAGCGCGCCGTCACGCAGCCGCTCAATCGTGCTGTAATGCGTCACAGCACGCTTTCCGCCGGAGACGATCGCAATCTTCTTGCGGTTCGAGGGCGACCGCGCGAGCGGCGCATCGACCGTTCCAGCGGGCGGGGCAGGGCGCCCCGAAACGATTGCTTTGTAGCGCCGGTCGATGCTGTGGTCGTGAAATTGTCGGGCAAGCCCCTCATGTGCGCGATCGGTCTTCGCCGCGACCATCAGGCCGGACGTATCCTTGTCGATGCGGTGGACGATCCCGGGCCGCGCGACGCCGCCAATCCCCGACAGATTGCCCGCGCAATGGTGGAGCAACGCGTTGACCAGCGTACCATCGGCATTGCCAGCGGCGGGATGCACAACCAGCCCGGCCTGCTTGTCGATCACGATCAGATAGTCGTCTTCGAACACGACGTTCAGCGCGATGTCTTGCGCTGCGTTTTCGGAGGGTGCGGCGGGCGGAAACGTGACGCGATAGGTTGCGCCGGGGATCGCCTTGCCCGACGGATCGCTGGCGAGCCGCCCCTGCGGATCGGTCACTGCGCCGCTCGCGATCAGCGCCTTCAACCGCTCTCGCGACACCTCGGGCAGCGCGTCCGCCAGCGCCCGGTCGAGGCGCAAGCCTGGCACCGCGTCAGCGACGCGTGCTTCGATGGTGGCACTACCCCGGTTCATACGATAGAATCTGGGCATGGCGTTGGAGATTTCAAGCACTCTACTAGCGAGACTGCTAAACGAGGCGGAAAAGACCCCGGACCGTGAGGTGTGCGGGTTACTCTTCGGGTCGCCGACCCGCATTCTTGGATCGTTGAGCTGCCGCAATGTCGCGCCGGATCCAAGAATCGCGTTCGAGATTGACCCTGCGCAGCTTATCGCCGCGCATCGAGCCGAGCGTAAAGGCGGTCCAAAGATCGTCGGCTGCTATCATTCGCATCCCGGTGGACCGCCGCTGCCATCGGCGCGCGATGCTGCGGCGGCGATGCCTGACGGGTCGATCTGGCTTATCATGGCAGGGCGTGGGACAGGCATTTACCGTGCAACCGAAAACGGTACCATCGAAGGCCGCTTCGTCGCGGTTCGGCACGAGATGGTGGAACTATGAGTCGGGTCGCTGCGCTGTGGGTTGCGTCGTTGCGCCAGCATCGTCAGAAGAGCGGCACGTTTTGACCCGAAAGCCACAGACCCGATGACGATGACCCCCGTCGATTTTGCCAGCCTACTCTGTTCGCGGCTGTGCCACGATCTGCTCAGCCCGGTGGGCGCGCTCAACAACGGGCTCGAATTGCTCACCGACGAACACGACCCGGAGATGCGCGCGCGGTGCCTCGAACTGCTCAGCGACAGCGCCAAGGCATCGGCCAACAAACTCAAATTCTTCCGCCTTGCCTTTGGTGCGGCGGGCGGATTCGGCGAGACGGTCGATGCGCGCGAGGCACGCGCAGCGATCGAGGGGCTGTTCGGCGAAGGGCATAAGGTGAAGCTTGGCTGGCTGGTCGAGGATCCGACCTTGCCCAAGCCGGCGATCAAGGTGCTGCTCAACCTCGCGCTCATCGCAGGCGATGCGCTGGTGCGCGGCGGGCAGCTCGATGTCGGCGCCGAGAGCGTCGATGGCCAGGTCGAGATCGTCGTGCGCGCGGATGGCCCGCGAATCGTGCTCGACGCCGAAATACGCGCGGCACTAACCGGCACCCATGGCGACGCGGTCATCACCCCGCGCGCGGCGGCGGCCTATCTGGTTCACGCGCTCGTTCAGGAGGGTGGTGGCATCGTCCAGGTATCCGATCCGGACGAAGCTGTGCTGTTGTTCGGGGCGGCGTTTAAAGTCGCCTGAGCGGGGCTCGTAAACGGCTCCTTAACCACTTCCCGCCCATGCAAGTTCTTGCTGTTCCGCGGGGGCTCATGGACGATCTGCTACAGGAATTCATTGCCGAGACGCGCGAGACGCTGGAAGCGCTCTCGGGCGAGATCGTCGCATGGGAATCCGCGCCCGACGATCGTGATCGGCTCGATGCAATCTTCCGTTTTGTCCACACCGTAAAGGGAAGCTGCGGGTTTCTTGATCTGCCACGACTCGCACGGATGAGCCATGCCGCCGAAGACGTGCTTGCCGCAGTCCGCGCGGGTGAGCGCAGCCCCGATACCAAGCTCGTCAACGCGGTGCTCGCGATCGTCGACCGGATCGGCGAGATCGTCGAGGCGATCGATGCGGGGCACGCGCTCGCCGATTCGGGCGAAGATCTGCTCATCGCGGCGCTCGACGCCGGGTCAGAGGCCGTCGTCGTCGCGGCCACCCCGACGCTGCGCGCGCCGAGCCGCAGCGTGCGTCTGAACGTCGATCTGCTCGACCGGATGATGAGCGGCATGTCCGACATGGTCCTCGCGCGCAACGAACTCGCGCGCCGGATGCGCGACGATGGGGCGAACCCGAGCGTTGAGGCCGCGCTCGAACGCCTGTCCCTGACCGTCGCCGAGATGCGCGAGACGGTGACCCGGACGCGGATGCAGAAGATCGATGCGCTGTTTTCCGCGCTGCCCCGGATGGTGCGCGATACCGCGGCTGAACTTGGCAAATCGGTGACGCTCCATATCGAGGGTAGCGACGTCGAGCTCGACCGCGAGATGATCGAGATGATGCGCGATCCGCTGGTCCACATTATCCGCAACGCGATCGATCACGGGATCGAGGCACCCGCCTTGCGCCGGATGGCCGGCAAGCGGGAAAATGGCTGGCTGAACGTCGCGGCGCGCCAATCGGGCAACCAGATCATCATCGAGATCAGCGATGACGGGCAGGGAATCGATGTCGATCGTCTCGTCGCCAAGGTCGCCAGCCGCGGGATCCGCGGGGAAGCCGAACTCCGCGCCCTTGGGGAGCAAGCCAGGCTGGAACTGGTGTTCGAGCCGGGATTATCGACCAAGGACACCGTCACCGCCATCTCGGGGCGTGGCGTCGGGATGGACGTCGTGCGGGCCAATGTCGAACAAATCGGCGGGCGCATCGAACTGTACAATACGCCCGGTAAGGGCCTGCGCATCGCGATTCATGTGCCACTGACGCTTTCGATCATGGCGACGATCGGGATCGGTGTGCGCGATCAGCGCTTTGCGATGTCCCGCCAGGCGATCGAGGAGATCGTGCGCGTCGGCGGCGAGGCGATCCGGATCGACCGCATCGGCGATACGCTTACCGCCACGGTTCGAGACCGCCGTATGCCCTTGATCGACCTTGGCGCGATGCTCGGTTTTGAACCCAGCGAACCGGCAATGCTCGTGATCGTCGGGGTGTCGGGCGGCAGCTACGCGCTGGCGGTCGATACCGTGCTCGATCATGAGGAACTGGTGATAAAACCCGCGGCGCCCGCCATTATGGCAACGGGCGTCTATGCCGGGCAGACCCTGCCCGATAGTGGTCTGCCGATGCTGATGCTGGATTGTGCCGGGATCGCGCACCTCGCCGGGCTTGAATTCCGACGTGAATCGGCGGCGGACGATGTTGCAATCGAGACGCGGGTAGCGGGTGTCCAGGCGCTCCTGTTCGACGACCTTGATGGCACGCGCCGGATCGTCCCGCTGTCGGTGATCGACCGGGTCGAGCCGGTGTCGACCAGCGCGATCCGCTTTTCCGCGGGTCAGCTTCGCTTGTCGGTCGAAGATGCGATCATTCCGCTCGTCGCTTTGGGGGACTGGGCGGCAAAGACCTCGGTTTCCGTCTTGCGTTTGCGCGATGGCGGGCTCGAAATCGGTTATGCGATCCGTGAGGCGCTCGATATCGTCGAACTCCCCGACGCGATCGTTGCCGCGCGCGAAGCTGGCCCGATCGCGGGCGTGGTGGCGATCGATGGCGAGCAGATCGAGGTCGTCGATCTGCACTGGATTTTCGCGCATCACGCACATGGCGGATCCGACATCGGCGCGCCGTTATGCTTGCTTGATGGCGCAGAATCGGCGTGGATGACGACGTTCCTGCGGCCGGTCCTCGAAGGGGCCGGATATCGCGTTACATCGGTCCTTCAGCCCGGCGAGAGTGCGCAGGTCGTCGTTCGGATGGACGGGGATGTCGCGACCCCGGCCGGGGCCGCCACGATCGTTCGCCTGCGCCGCGAGGCCGACGGGGATGAGAGCAGCATTTTCCGATACGACCGACCAGGCCTCCTCGCCGCGGTCGCACGATCGGCGGGAGGTCGATAATGGCGCTGTTCCTGATCGCGCAAATTGCCGGACGGACCGTGGCGATCGAATCGGCCCAGGTCGAATCGGTCGTCGATATCGGCACGATCGTGCCGGTGCCGCGTTCCGAACGACAGGTTCGGGGGCTTGCGGCCTTGCGCAGCCGGGTCGTGACCGTGATCGATACCCGTGCGGCGCTCGGTCTTGACGCGGGTTCCGTGGAGGCGACGCGGGCAGTCATTACGATTGTCGAGGGTCATCATTATGCGGTTTTGGTCGATGCGCTCGATGACGTGGCACCGTTCGATCTGGCACCGGTGTCGGCGGGGATCGTGCTCGACAAAGGATGGCGCACTATCGGGCGCGGGCTGGTGGAGCGAGACGGCGAGCCGATTCTGGCAATCGCGCTCGACGCGCTGATTCCCGGCGTCGTCGCAATCGCCGCCTGAATCGTCGCAGATTAACGGGACGCTTACCCCTTTCGGGCAAGGGTGATGGTAAGGGTGCTTACTCAGGGTGACTTCATGAAGACCTGTCTCGTCGTCGATGATTCAAAAGTGATCCGCAAGGTCGCGCGCCACATCCTGGAAACGCTCAATTTTCAGGTCAGCGAAGCCGGCGATGGGCGTGAAGCGCTGGATGCGTGCCTGGCGTCCGCGCCCGATGTCATTCTGCTCGACTGGAACATGCCGGTGATGAGCGGCATGGATTTCCTGCGTGCGCTGCGCGACAGCAGCATCCCGACGCGCCCGAAGGTTGTGTTCTGCACGACCGAAAATGGCATGGCGCATATCCGGGCCGCAATCGAGGCGGGGGCTGACGAATATGTCATGAAACCCTTCGATCGCGAGACATTGGAAAGCAAACTTCAGATCGTCGGCATGGCCTGAAAAGGCCCCGCACGATGCTCATCCAGACCGCCCCCAGTCAAGAACGGTTCGCTGGCGGCGATGCGCCACCGCGCGTGCTGATCGTCGATGATTCGGCGGTCGCGCGGGCGGTGATCGCGCGCGCGGTCGAACAGGGTGGTCGCTTCGTGGTAGCCGGTGCCGTCTCGGGTGCCGCCGCAGCGCTCGATTTCCTGCGCCACACCCGCGTCGAAGGAATCATGCTCGACATTCAAATGCCAGGCGTCACCGGCTTGGCCGCCTTGCCCGATCTGATTGCGGCGGGGCGGGGCGCGAAGGTGTTGATCGTGTCGTCCTCCGCCAGCGAAGGTGCTGCGGCAACGATCAAGGCGCTCGCGCTTGGGGCGGCAGATACGCTGGTGAAGCCCGATGTCGGCGATTTTGCTGGGCGTTTTTCGGTTGAACTGGTCGAGAAGCTGGTGCGCTTGCTTGCGGTCGAGCTGCCAGCAGAGCTGCCGGCGCAGCGGCGTATGTCGGATCTCCCGGTTGCCGCCGGCAACGGTTTCGATGTCGTCGCGATTGGGGCATCGACCGGGGGTATTCACGCGTTGAGCGTCTTGTTGCGCGAATTGCCAACGGCGTTTCCGGTGCCGATCCTCATCACCCAGCATCTGCCCGAGTCGTTCATGCCGTATTTCGCGGCGCAAGTGGCGCTGCTGTCCAACCGGCCCTGCGATGTCGCGACCGATTGTATGCGGATTCGGCCCGGCCGCGTGATCGTCGCGCCCGGCAATGCGCACATGCGGATCGTCAGCACCGGTGATGCGACCGCCGTCCGTCTGTCGCACGAACCGAGCAAAAGCGGCTGTATGCCCTCGGTCGATCCCATGTTCGAGAGCGTCGCCGACGTCTATGGCAGCCGCGCGCTCGGCATCGTGCTCAGCGGGATGGGGCGCGACGGGTGTGAGGGCGCGCGCAGCTTGATCGATCGCGGCAGTGCGGTCGTCGTGCAGGACCAGGCGAGTTCGGTGGTGTGGGGTATGCCCGGCGCCATCGCCAGTGCCGGGATCGCCAGCTCGGTGCTGACGCCGGTGGAGATCGGGCGGCTCACCGCGGCGCGGCGGCGTCCGGCATGATCGAACCGCGCACCGAAAGCTTCGTTCCCCGCCAACCGCCCCCCCGCGCCTCTGCCAAGGGGGCGATGGGCATACTGACGGCCATTCTCGAATCCCGCACCGGTCAGCAACTGGCAGCGAATCGCGAATGGCGTCTGGAAACTGCGTTGAAGCCGTTGTTGCGCGACCTCAAGCTCGACACCATCGAAGCACTGGCCAGCGCCGCGCTGCGATCGCCCGACATTGGCGACGAGGTGGCGGATGCCTTGCTCAACCAGGAAAGCTCGTTCTTTCGGGACGCCGCCGTGCTCGACATGGTGGCCGACGCGGTCGAGGCGATGCGCGTTGATCATTCCCGCCGCCGCCCGCGAATCTGGTCGGCCGGATGTTCGTTCGGTCAGGAACCCTTGTCGCTGGCCATGTTGTTCGGCGAACGGGAAATCGGACGCGACACGCCGCCGCCCGAGATCGTGGCGACCGACGTCTCCGAGATCGCACTCACCCGGGCCCGGTCGGGTCGCTATTCGCAATTCGAGATTCAGCGCGGACTGCCGGTGCGCCGTATGGTGCGCTGGTTTGAGACCGAGGGGAATGAATGGGTCGCCAATCCCGAACTCGTCCGCAGAATCGCGTTTCGCCGGATGAACCTGATCAGCGATCCGCTGCCGATCGGGCGGTTCGACGTGATTTTGTGCCGCAACGTCCTGCTCTATTTGAATGCCGAGCTGCGGCTGAAGGTGTTTGAACGCTTCGCCACGGTGATCAGGCCCGGCGGCGTTCTGGTGCTGGGCGCGGGCGAGACCGTGATTGGCCAGACCGACGCGTTTCGCCCGAGTCCGCGCTATCGCGGCCTGTATGAGCCAGCGCACGGGGTTCCTTGACGGCGGCGTCGGTTTGGACCCTAAGCTGGCGCTCGGCCATCGCGGGGACTGCCCATGACCATTATCGACACGCCCTCGCCCAATTTCGACGAGCGGCTGCTGCCCGTTTCGATCGTCGTGCTGCATTATACCGGTATGCAGACGGCTGAAGCCGCGATCGAGCGGCTGCGCGACCCCGCCGCCAAGGTCTCGGCGCATTATCTGATCGCCGAAGACGGCCAGGTGCTGCGGATGGTGGCCGAGGAGAAACGCGCCTGGCACGCCGGAAAGTCGCGCTGGCGCGGGATCGAGGACGTCAATTCGGCGAGCATCGGGATCGAGATCGTCAATCCCGGGCATGAATTCGGCTATCGCCCGTTCCTCGAGGAACAGATTGACGCGCTGATCCCGCTGCTGGCCGGGATCAAGGAACGCTACGGCATCACGCGCGGCAATGTCGTCGGCCATTCCGACATCGCGCCGACGCGCAAGCAGGATCCGGGCGAACTCTTCCCGTGGAGCCGCCTCGCCAAGGTCCGCCTCGCCTTGCCGCGCCCGACGCAGAAATTGATGGACCCGATGTGGACCGACGCCGGCTTCCTGATCGCGCTCGAACGCTTCGGCTATGACGTGTCGGACAAGCTCGCCGCGATCGTCGCCTTTCAGCGTCGCTTCCGCCCCGAACTGATCGACGGGGTGATCGACGGCGAGTGTCGCAGCATCCTGCTCGCGCTGCTGTTGCCAAAGCCGACCGGCGACGCGTAAGGGATTCCAGCCAGAGGGTCGGGCGACCGCGGGGGTGCTTGCACCCGCGAGGAAAGTCCGGGCTCCGCGGAACGACGGTGCCGGGTAACGCCCGGCGGGGGTGACCCCAGGGAAAGTGCCACAGAGAGCAGACCGCCGATGTCCTCGCTCGATGCAAATCGGACGGGGAACAGGCAAGGGTGAAAGGGTGCGGCAAGAGCGCACCGCGCGCCTGGTAACAGGGGCGGCATGGCAAACCCCACCGGGAGCAAGATCGAATAGGGGCGGCATATGGGCTTCGTTTCAGCTCGTCGCCCGGGTTGATTGCTTGAGGCGGCGTGCAAACGTCGTCCTAGAGGAATGGTCGCCTAACCTTCTCCGGAGGGTGGACAGAACCCGGCTTACAGACCCTCTGGCGTTTTCTTTGGTCTGTCGCAAAAGCGTCATGGCGCTATCGCACTTCGATGCTTAGATGGCGGGCTATGGCGCGTTCCTCTTCACGATCTGTCGACTGGGGCTTTCCCCGCTGGCGCGCTTATGGCGAAGCCAGCACGGAGGCGGCAACGGTGCGGCTGTGCGACCGGCATGGCTGCACCGCCAAGGGCGACTGCCCTGCGCCGAAATCCCCCAACAGCCCCGAACGCTGGTATTTCTGTCAGGAACATGCCGGCGAGTATAATCGCGGCTGGAATTACTTCGAAGGCCTGAGCGCCGAGGAAGCGGCCGAGCGCGAGCGCGCCGAGACGCAAACCGCCGAGGGCTATACCGAATCGCGCCACCACCAATGGGCTGGTCCGGGCGACGGATCGCGGTCGCGCGATGAGCTGCGCGCGCTCGATTTGCTCGAGCTTGAGGTCGATGCCGATTTCGAGACGGTGCGGATGGCGTGGCGGCGGCTGGCAAAGTCTAACCATCCCGATATCAGGCCCGGTGACGCCGAAGCCGCCGCGCGGTTTCTTGCGATCCAGGCGGCCTATGACGTGCTCAAGGCCGCCGAGGATGCGCGGACGTGGAAACCGGAGTCGGGGAAGCCGGAGTCGGGGAAGCCGGTTTGAGGATTGTCCGCTCCGATTGGGCCAACACGAT
>NZ_JBBATX010000008.1:47191-48792 GCF_040398505.1 Sphingomonas sp.
CCGGAGTCGGGGAAGCCGGTTTGAGGATTGTCCGCTCCGATTGGGCCAACACGATCCTCGTTTGCAAGAAATGTTCGAAAAAGCTGGGCGGCGGGTTCGGGCCGAAGGGGAAGACCTCGCTTGCCAAGGCGTTGCGGCACGACCTTGGCGTTCGCAAGGGCCGCAAGGGTGCCCTTGGCATCATCGAGGTGAAGTGCCTCGGCGTGTGTCCCAAGGGCGCGGTCACGGTCGTGAACGGCGCGAAGCCGGGCGAATGGCTGTTGGTTGCGGCGCAGTCGGACGTGGCCGAGATCGCCGACGGACTTGGCCTGCGTGGCGTTGTGGTGCGCGCGGCGGCGGAAGTTTAGGCCAAAGTTAGGGATAAACGCGTCGAACCCACCGCGTATTGCGGGTCGTTCGCGGGTGTCGGGACTGTCAAAGAGCGCTGAAAAGTCGAGATGTCAGCCTGATACGGATTGGCTGAGTAGGACAGCACCCGAGCCTAAACGTAGCGCGCCGCTGTCTCGCGGATCAGCGCGATCATGTTGGGGATGCCTTGCGTGCGGTTCGAGCTCAATTGCTTGCTCAGGTCGAACGGGCCGAGCGCGCCGGGAATGTCGGTGGCGAGGATCGCGGCGGCTGGCTGATCCTGCACGGTGCGCAGGACCAAAGCGATGATCCCCTTGGTGATCGCGGCGTTCGAATCGGCAAGGAAATGGAGCGTGCCGTCGTCGCGCGCGGTCGGGTAGACCCAGACCGAAGCCGAGCAGCCGCGCACCAGCGTGGTATCGGTTTTGAGCGGGGCGGGCATGTCTTCGAGTTCGCGACCGAGGTCGATCAACAGGCGGTAGCGATCGTCGGCTTCGAGGAAGCTGTATTCGGATTCGATCTCGGTCAGGGTTTGCATAAGGGGGCTATAGCGGCGTCACGGTAGCCGCGTCACTGGGATACTTATTGTCATCCCCGCGAAAGCGGGGACCCAGCACCCGCCGCTGGAGATGGGTCCCCGCTTTCGCGGGGATGACAGTCGGGGAGGCGGATGCATTTGAGAGCGGGAGCGGCACCGGACTGCTCAAAGATCCACCCCTGCCGCGATCGCCTCCAGCTTGCGGATGCGTTCCTTGAGGTCGGCAATCTCGATCCGGGCACCGGCATTGGGGGGGGCGGGGCCGCGATCGGGTTCGCCAAAGGCGTGGAGTTCTTGCTGCTTGAAGGCGAGCCAGCCGCGCCAGCCGGTGAGCGTGGCGAAGGTCAGCATCGACAGGCCGACCAGGCCGGCGGCGGCCATGGTCACATAGAAGGTCGGGTCGGTCATCATCCCTACTCCTGAAAAAGGGGACATGGTTACGGGCGGTCGCGGAGCTTCTCGATCTCGCGATCGAGGCGGGCGCCGCTGTCATTATTGTCGGTGGCGAGGCGTTCGAGCACGGCAAGCCGATCCTTCATCGCCTTCAGCTCATCGCGGAGCCGGTCATTCTCGGCTTGCGCCGCGCTATCGTCGCGGAAGGCGATCGTCTCGCCGCGTCGGGTCCGGACCACGCCGTAGCGCGCCTGGAGGACGCGCCCGATCGTGACGACGACGATGATCGCGACGACCATTTCAAATGGGTTCATGGCAGTAA
>NZ_JBBATX010000009.1:0-28240 GCF_040398505.1 Sphingomonas sp.
ATTACACGTCGTTCAACGTCGGTTGCCTTGAGGAGGATGAACTGCCGCGGCGCAACGCCGACAATCATTTCATCAACGTCGCACGCACCGTCACCGCGATCGTCGATGAGACCTGCCCCGGCACCGGCGAGTGCATTCTGGCCGAGATCAAGCGCGACCTTGCCATTTTGAAGGACCCCGACCGATCGCGCGAGGACCGCGTCTTCGCGCTGATGGCGATCGGCCATTGGGTCGGCGACATCCACCAGCCGCTCCATGTCTCGTTCGCCGACGACAAAGGCGGCAATGGCATCGACGCCAAAGTGACCGGCAAATGCGGCACATCGACCTATCGCCCCGACAATCTCCACGGTGTCTGGGACAATTGCCTGCTCGAGGCGGGGCTGTTCGAGCGCGTCCGCAAGCGCGCCGATTACAAAAAGAGCTGGAGCCGCTTCACGATCACCTATCGCGCGGTCGACACGCTGCAGGCGAATACGACACTTGCCGAGGAGCAGTCGTTCGTCGGGACCGATCCCGTGCCCTGGGCCGATGAATCGTACCAGATCACGCTCGATCCGTTAGTTCTCTACTGCACGAAGGTCGACCCGGCGTGCCAATATTCGCTGACGGATCCCACCAAGACCAATCCCCCGCGTCTGCAACCGATCGGCCAGCCGTATTTGCAAAGCTTCGAGGGCAAAGCGCAGGATCGGATTCGCCGTGCCGGATTCCGTCTCGCGCATCTCATCAATCTCGCGCTCGACCCGGCTTATACCGGCCCGGTGCGCGATTCGACGCAGCCCCTTTAACCCCGTACTTTACGCGCGCTTTACGCCCGTCCGGCGCAATCCCCCGCGCGGCATAATGCCGCCTGAGCGCACAGAGCCCGCCTGAACCATTACAGGCGGGCTTTTGCATGTCCTTCGACCTATTACTGGGCGGCGTCGTCGCCCTGATTGTCCTGATCTATCTGCTCGCCGTGCTCGCACGGCCCGAGCGGTATTGAGGGGGCCGCCGTCATGACCCTCGCTGGTTGGAGCATGATCCTGCTCTTCCTCGTCCTGATCGTCGCGCTGGCCAAGCCAGCGGGCGATTGGATGCACGCCCTGTATGCCCGCGAAACGATGCCGCTCGGCTTTGTCGAGCACGGCTTTTACAAACTCGCCGGGATTGATCCCAAGGTCGAACAAAGCTGGGTCGGCTATGCCGTCTCGCTGATGGTGTTCAACCTGGGCGGCATTGCGCTCTTATTCGCGATCCTGAAATTGCAGGGCGTCCTGCCGCTGAACCCGCAAGGGTATTCGGGCATGGAAACGCTGCTCGCGTTCAACACCGCGGTCAGCTTCGTCACCAACACCAATTGGCAAAATTACGGCGGTGAATCGTCGCTGTCGAACCTCAGCCAAATGGCTGGCCTCACCGTACAGAACTTCCTGTCGGCGGCGGTCGGTATGGCGGTGGCCTTCGCCTTCATCCGCGGCTTCGCACGGCGGCAAGTCGCGACGATCGGAAATTTCTGGGTCGATGTGACGCGCGCCACATTGTACCTGCTGCTGCCGATTTCGATCGTGCTCGCCCTCGCTTATGTCGTGATGGGCGTTCCGCAGACCTTCGGCCCGTCGGTCGTCGCGACGACGATCGAAGGCGCGAAACAGACGATCGCGGTCGGCCCGGTCGCCTCGCAGCTCGCGATCAAGATGCTCGGCACCAATGGTGGCGGCTTCTTCAACGCCAATTCCGCGCACCCGTTCGAAAACCCCACCGCACTGAGCAACTTCGTCCAGATGTTGTCCATCTTCATGCTCGGCGCAGGCCTCACCCTCACCTTCGGCAAGGCGGTCGGCAACGTCCGCCAGGGCTGGGCGATTTTGGCTGCGATGCTGCTGCTGTTCCTCGTCGGCGTCGCCGTTGCGTACGGCGCGGAGGCTGCGGGCAACCCGATCCATCACGCACTCGGCGTCTCCGGGGGCAATATGGAGGGCAAGGAAGTCCGCTTCGGCGTCGCTGCCACCGCGCTCTTAGCCGTCGTCACCACCGCTTCGTCGTGCGGTGCCGTCATCGGCATGCATGACAGCTTCACCGCGATCGGGGGACTCATACCCTTGTTCAACATGCAGCTTGGCGAACTCGTCATCGGCGGCGTCGGATCGGGCCTGTATGCGGTGCTGATCTACTGCATCCTCGCGGTGTTCATCGCCGGGCTGATGGTCGGCCGCACCCCCGAATATGTCGGCAAGAAGATCGAATCGCGCGAGATGAAGCTCGCGGTGATCGCGATCATCGTGCCGCCACTGATGATCCTCGGGCTGACTGCGATCGCGTGCATCACCGGGGCAGGTCTTGCCGGACCGCTCGCCAAGGGGCCGCACGGCTTCAGCGAGATCCTCTACGCCTTCACATCGGCTGCGGCGAACAACGGATCGGCCTTTGGCGGGCTCAGCGGCAATACGCCCTTTTACAATCTGCTGCTCGCGCTCGACATGTTCGTCGGCCGCTTCGGGGTGATCCTGCCCGTGCTCGCGATCGCCGGGGGCCTCGCCACCAAGCGCCGTGTGCCCGAGGGGCCGGGGTCGTTCCCGACCACCGGGCCGCTGTGGATCGGCTTGCTCGCGGCCGTCATCGTGATTGTCGGCGGCCTTACCTTCCTCCCGTCGCTGGCACTCGGCCCGATCGCCGATCAGGCGCAAGTCGCCGCCGGCACGCTGCTTTAAAGGTCATAAGACAATGGCTACGCAAAATCCTTCGTTGTTCACCGGCCCGCTGCTCGCCGCCGCCGTCCGGGACGCCTTCCTCAAGCTCGATCCGCGAAAGCTGATCAAGACGCCGGTGATGTTCGTGACCGCGATCGTCGCGAGCTTGTCGACCATCCTGTTGCTCAAGGGTCTCGTGACCGGCACCGGCAACCCGCCGTTCGAGGCGCAGCTGGTGTTCTGGCTGTGGCTGACCGTCCTGTTCGGCAATGTCGCCGAGGCGCTCGCCGAGGGGCGCGGCAAGGCGCAGGCGGCGGCTCTGCGCGCCACCAAAGCTGATCTACGCGCCAAAAAATTGATTGGCGTGGCAGGCGCGTGGGAGATGGTCGACGCGACCCGGCTATGCGTCGGCGACGACGTGCTGGTCGAGACGGGCGATCTGATCCCGGCCGATGGCGAAGTCATCGCTGGTGTCGCCTCGGTCAACGAAGCCGCGATCACCGGCGAAAGCGCGCCCGTCATCCGCGAAGGCGGCGGCGATCGCTCCGCCGTCACGGCGGGGACGCGCGTCATCGCCGATTCGATCACGGTGCGGGTGACCGCAGGCGCGGGCCAGGGCTTTCTCGATCGCATGATCGCGCTCGTCGAGGGCGCCCAACGCCAGAAGACTCCCAACGAAATCGCGCTGACGATCCTGCTCGCGGGGCTGACGCTCATCTTCCTGATCGCGGTCGGCACGCTGCCGGCGTTCGCCGCTTATGCAGGGGGCGGCATTGCGGTGCCGGTACTGGTCGCCTTGTTCGTCACACTCATTCCAACGACAATCTCGGCGCTGCTCTCGGCGATCGGTATCGCCGGGATGGACCGGCTCGTCCGCTTCAACGTGCTCGCCAAGTCGGGCCGCGCGGTGGAAGCGGCAGGCGATATCGACACGCTACTGCTCGACAAGACCGGCACGATCACGATCGGCGATCGTCAGGCGACCGCCTTCCTCCCCGTCCCCGGCGTCACGCTCGCCGAACTGACCGCCGCCGCGCGGCTGGCCAGCCTGTCGGACGAGACGCCCGAAGGCCGTTCGATCGTCGTCCTCGCCGATGCCGATGGCAGCGCCGCGGTGCCGATGCCTGAGGGTGCGGAGGAGATCAAATTCACCTCGCAGACGCGCGTTTCGGGTCTCCAGATCGGGAGCCGGTCGCTGGTGAAGGGTGCCGTCGACGCGATCCTCAAGCGCCTCCCCGATGCCCCCAACGCCGATGCGCTGCGCAAGATCGCCGACGAGATCGCGCGCGGTGGTGCCACCCCGCTCGCGGTCGCCGATGGCAACCGTTTGCTCGGAATCGTCCAGCTCAAGGACATCGTCAAGGCCGGCATTCGCGAGCGCTTCGGCGAACTCCGCCGGATGGGCATCCGCACGGTGATGATCACCGGCGACAATCCGCTCACCGCCGCCAGCATCGCGGCCGAAAGCGGAGTCGACGATTTCCTCGCCGAGGCCACGCCCGAGGACAAGCTCGCTTTGATCCGCAAGGAACAGGAGGGCGGCAAACTCGTCGCGATGTGCGGCGACGGCACCAACGACGCGCCCGCGCTCGCGCAGAGCGACGTCGGCGTGGCGATGAACACCGGCACGCAAGCCGCGCGCGAGGCGGGCAATATGGTCGATCTCGACAGCGATCCGACCAAGCTGATCGAGATCGTGGGTCTGGGCAAACAGCTCCTCATGACGCGTGGTGCGCTCACCACCTTCTCGATCTCGAACGATGTCGCCAAATACTTCGCGATCCTGCCCGCGATCTTCGTCGTGCTCTATCCGGGGTTGGGCGTGCTCAATGTCATGCACCTCGCCAGCCCCGAAAGCGCGATCCTGTCGGCGATCATCTTCAACGCGCTGATCATTCCCGCGCTGGTCCCGCTCGCGCTGAAGGGCGTCAAGTACCGCCCTGCCCCGGCGGGTACGCTGCTCGCGCGCAATCTCGCCGTTTACGGCGTCGGCGGGCTGATCGCCCCGTTCATCGGCATCAAGGCGATCGATCTGGTCGTCGCCGGCCTCCATCTCGCTTGAGGATCCTTCCATGCTCACCGAACTCATCCGCGCTTTGCGCCCGACCGTCGTCCTCCTGTTCCTCGTGACGCTCGTCACCGGCCTGCTCTACCCCGCCGCCATCGCCGGCGTCGCGCAAGCAGTGCTGCCGGTGCAAGCGAACGGGAGCGTGCTGCGCGATGCCACAGGGCAGCCGATCGGCTCCGCGCTGATCGCGCAGAATTTCGCGGGCGCGCGCTACTTCCATCCGCGTCCCTCTGCCGCCGGCAAGGACGGCTTCGATGCGAGCGCATCGGCCGCGACCAATCTAGCGCCAGGGTCGAAAGACCTGCGCGACGCCATCGCCAAGCGCGTTTCCGACGCGCGGGCGGACGGGATGACCGGGGATATACCCGCCGACCTGGTCACCACTAGCGCCTCGGGGCTTGATCCCGATCTGAGCCCCGAGGCGGCTTTTTTGCAGGCACCGCGCGTGGCCAAGGCGCGCGGACTGGATAGCGCCAACGTGAAGTCGCTCATCACCGCGCAAACCGAGGAGCCGTTGCTCGGCATCATCGGCGAGCGCCACGTCAATGTCCTGCTGCTTAATCGCCGGCTCGACGCTACAAACCCCCAGTGACCGACAACCGCCCCTCCCCCGACGCGCTGCTCAAGGCCGCGAAGCAGGAGGGGCGCGGTCGTCTCAAGATTTTCCTCGGTGCCGCCCCCGGTGTCGGCAAGACCTTCGAGATGCTGCGCGAGGGTGCCGAGCTGCTGCGCAGCGGCACCGATGTCGTCGCCGGAATCATCGAGACGCACGGCCGCACTGAAACCATCCGCCTGACCGAGCCGTTCGAACTGCTCCCCCGTGCCGTGATCGTCCACGGCGCGCACCGGCTCGAGGAATTCGATCTTGATGCGATGCTCGCGCGGCACCCGCACGTCGCGCTGATCGACGAATTCGCCCACACCAACGCCCCCGGCAGCCGCCACCCCAAACGCTGGCAGGATATCGAGGAGCTGCGCGCGGCGGGCATCGATGTGCTCAGCACGCTCAACATCCAGCATGTCGAAAGCCTCAACGACGTCGTCGCCGGCTTCACCCGCGTCCGCGTGCGCGAGACGGTGCCCGACGCGATCCTCGACGATGCCGAGATCGAAGTGGTCGACGTCCCGCCCGACGAGCTGATCGAGCGGTTGAAGGCGGGCAAGGTCTATATCCCGGCCGAGGCGACGCGCGCGCTCGGGCATTTCTTCTCCAAATCGAATCTTTCGGCCTTGCGCGAACTGGCGCTGCGCCGCGCCGCGCAGACGGTTGATCGGCATCTGCTCGACCATGTCGCCAGCCTTGGCGAAAGCGGCACCTGGGCCGGCGGCGAACGCGTCGTGGTCGCGGTCGGCGACCAGCCCGGCAACGACGCCCTGATCCGATCGGCGAAACGGCTCGCTGACGCGTTGCGTGCGAGCTGGACCGCGGTGGTCGTCGAAACGCCGCGCACCGCGACGCTCTCCGCGGCGGCGCGCGCGCGGATGGCCGACGCGCTCGACCTCGCCACTGGCCTTGGCGCGACGATTGCCACCGTCCCGGCGCGCAGCGTGCTGGAAGGCCTCGTCGCGCATATCCGCGAAGCGCGCGCCACCGCCGTGGTGATTGGCAAATCGCGCCGGTCGTGGTGGTTCGAGCTGCGCCACGGATCGGTGGTCGATCGGCTGGTGCGCGGACTCGACGGCGTGGCGATCCACGTCGTTCCCGTCGCCGAACCGAGCGAAGCGGTCCGCGAAACGCCGACGACGCGCCCGATCTTTGCACGTGGCAGCGTGATCGGCCTTGGCTTTGTCGCGGCCAACACCGCCTTTGCCACCCTCGTCCAGCCGCTCGTTGGCCCCAATGCGATCGACTTGCTTTATCTGTTACCGGTCATCGCCACCGCGACGCTTTACGGCCTGCGTTCGTCGTTGATCGCAAGCCTCGGCGCGGCGCTCGCGTACAATTTTTTCTTCCTGCCGCCGCTCTACACGCTGACGATCACCGATCCGCAGAATGTCGTGACGCTGCTGGTGTTCATCATCGTCGCCGTCGTCGCGAGCCAATTGGCCGGGCAAGTGCGCCACGAAGCCAATATCGGTGCGCGCACCGCGACCGAAAACGCCGCGCTCGCGGCCTTCGGCCAGCGCCTCGCCGCGGTCTCGGACGAGACCGGCACCGCGACCGCCACGTGCGAGGA
This sequence comes from Sphingomonas sp., assembly GCF_040398505.1. Taxonomy (GTDB): domain Bacteria; phylum Pseudomonadota; class Alphaproteobacteria; order Sphingomonadales; family Sphingomonadaceae; genus Sphingomonas. Next base: position 6,918 of record NZ_JBBATX010000009.1, read on the forward strand.
AATCGCGGCGCTGCTCGGCGTTGCAACGGTGCTGCTCGGCCAGCAGAACGGGCGGCACGTGGTGATCGCCAGCGCGCCCGACATTCCCGCGCTTGGCCCGATCGACATTGCCGCCGCCGATTGGGCGTTCGATCGCGGCGAAATGGCGGGGCGCGACAGCGGGACGCTGACCGCGAGCGAATGGCAATTCCACCCGCTCAAGACCGCATTGGGCGTGCTCGGCGTGCTCGGCGTGGCGCGCGAGGGCGAGGGCGACGCGATCCCGCCGGACAAGCGCGTGCTGTTCGCAACCCTGGTCGGCCAGGCCGCGCTGGCGCACGAACGCCTCCAGCTCGAGGCGCAAGCGCGCGAAGTCAGCGCGCTGAAACAACGCGACGATCTGCGCGCGACCTTGCTGTCCTCGATCGGCCATGATCTCAAGACCCCGCTCACCGCGGTCGTCGCTGCCGCCGACGAACTCGCGGTCGAACATGGCGCATCGCCGGCTACCGCCACGCTCAAGAGCGAAGCCCGCCGCTTGCGCCGCGTGTTCGACGATCTGGTCGAGATGACCCGAATCGAGGCAGGCGCGCTCGTCGTCAAGCACGAGGCGACTGACCTGACCGACGCGGTCGCCGCCGCCGCGCACGATTTGCGGGCCGAACTCGCGCGGCACCGGCTGGTGCTCGACGTGCCGCCGACGCTGCCTTTGGTCGAGGCCGACCCGCGCATGTTGCACCACGTGCTGATCAATTTGCTCGGCAATGCCGCGAAGTTCGCACCGCCCGACACCGATATCGTAATCGCGGGGCGCAGACTCCCCGACGGGCTGACCCTCGGCGTGCTCGATCACGGCCCCGGTCTGCCGATCGGACGCGAAGCGCATTTGTTCGATCGCTTCACCCGCGTCGATGGGGATGATCGCAGCGGCGGGACTGGGCTGGGGCTGGCGATCGTCAAGGGCTTTGCCGATGCGATGGGGCTCAGCGTCACCGCGTCGAACCGCGACGATGGCGGCTCGGCCTTTTGCGTCACATGGCCCGAGCGGTTGATCCGGCGTATGGGGAGCGAATGAAGTTTCCAGTCTTGAACGTGGCGCGCCAGCTCACCCCCGTTCGGGCTGAGCCTGTCGAAGCCCACCTCTCCGCCAATGAGCGGCCCGTCAGCGGCGCGGTGCCCTTCGACAGGCTCAGGGCGAACGGGGTGTGGGGTCGCCCGCGCCGGGGACCACCGCGCCAATGACCGCGCAAATCCTGATCGTCGATGACGAACCCGCAATCCGACGCCTCGTGCGCGGCGCGGTCGAGCGTGCGGGCCTGAGCGTCGACGAAGCCGCGACCGCGGCCGACGCGCTGACCGCCGCACGCCGACCGGGGTGCGAGCTGGTGCTGCTCGATCTCGGCTTGCCCGACCGCGACGGGATTGAACTCGTGCCGCTGCTGAAAGCGATCGACCGCGCCGTGATCGTGCTGACCGCGCGCGATGCGACGGCGGAAAAAGTCGCCGCGCTCGATCTCGGCGCCGACGATTATGTCGTCAAGCCGTTCGATACCGAGGAATTGCTCGCGCGGATCCGCAGCGCTTTGCGGCGGCACAATGCGGCCGCGCCGGGGCAGGACCGGCTCAAGGCAGGGCCAGTCGAGATCGACCTCGCCGCGCACCAGGTGTGGCGCGACGGCGCACCGGTAAAACTGACGCGCAAGGAATTCGCCTTGCTCGCCGAACTGACGCGCCATGCGGGCAAATTGCTGACGCACACGCATTTGCTGAAAGTCGTGTGGGGCGACGGGCATCTCGACGACGTCGAATATCTCCGCGTCGCCATGCGCGCGCTCCGCTTGAAGCTGGAGGTCGATCCGGCCGCCCCGGCCTTGCTGCTCAACGAGCCGGGAATCGGGTATCGGCTCGCGGTATGACGCTTATTTCCCCCCTCCCTGGAAGGGAGGGGAGAACCCTACTCCGCCGGCGCGACAATCGCCGTCCGCTGCTGCCGTCCCCAGCTTTCGCGGCCCGTCAGGAACGCATGCCAGCCCCACACCGCCCCGGCGTGGCGCAGCAACTGAAAGCTGAACGGCTCGAGCACCGCTGCGATCAACGCGGGAAACAGCGCCAATCCCGCACGCTGCCCGGTCCATTTCTTGTAAATGCCGAGCGACCAAAGGTGGAAGCTGAGATCGATCGCGATCTTGACCAGCATCACGATCAAGATCGGGAAAGCGACGGTGAAGCGCCCGGTCACCACCAAAGCGATCAGGATCGCGAATGCCGCCAGGCCGTAGAGCGGCTGGAGCGTATCGAGCGCCTTGACCGGGAGCATCGCGGTGCCGAGCCAGCCGTACCGCCGCGCGCCGACCATATCGCGGTTCCAATGTTGCGTTTGCAGGAAGCCGCCGAACCAGCGCCGCCGCTGTCGCAGGAACGCCATCGGGCTGGCCGGAGCATCGGTCCGCGCCAACGCCCCGCCAACGACGCGGACGGTCCAGTCGCGATCGTGATCGACCGCGTGGCGGTGCAGCCGGTGGATCAGCTCATAATCCTCGACCATGCTTGTCGGATCGAACCCGCCGACCTCGACCACGGCATCGCGCCGGAACGCGGCGAACGCACCCGAAATCAGCAACAGGCTATTCAGCCGCTCCCACGCATGGCGCGACAGGAAGTTGCGGACATATTCGTAGGTCTGGAACCATTCGAAGAAGCGCCCTTGCAGATCCGGGCCGCAAATCGGCGCGAGCACACCCGTCGCCGCGACGAGCGCGGGCTCGACAGCAAACGCCGCGCGCATCGCCGCGATCGCGCCGGGTTCGAGCAACGTGTCGGCATCGACCGTCAGCACGACTTCGGTATCGACCAGCAGCATCGCGGCATTGAGCGCGCGCGCCTTGCCGCCATGCCGCAACCGCAGCCAGCGCAGCGACGGCAGCACCGACGACGGATCGCTGATCGTCCCGAGCGGCGGCGGAAGCAGCCCATAGCGCCGCGCCATCACCTCGGGCGTCGCATCGCTCGATCCGTCATCGGCGATCAGGATCAAATCAGGCGGCGTCGCCTGTCCGCTCAGCCGGTCGATCGCGGCGGCAATCACGCCAGCTTCGTTATGCGCCGCGACGATAACGCCGAAGCTCGGCGATGCGTGCGGCGCGGGCGGTGGCGCCAACCGCAGATCGCGGATGTTCCACGCGGTAAACAGCAGCAGCGCCGTGTCGTAAAGAATATAGGCGATCCCGATCGACCACACCGCCAGCCCCTGGCGCTGAAACGCCTGCACGATCAGCGCGAGGAACAGGATCGGCGCCAACGCGCCGATCAATCGGCTGGCGAGGGGCACGCGCCGAGGGGTGAGCCGCGGGGATTCCGCGACGAGCGTGTCGGCGAGCGATGTCATTGCGCGGGCGATACCGATCCAGGATGAACGTGCGATGACGCGCCTAGCGCGCGCGGACCGGGGCCGCTAGAGTCACAGCGTCGAAATCAAGCAGGAGCGAACCCGTGGTTCAACGCTACACCGGAATCGCGATCGCGCTGCACTGGATCATCGCGCTGCTGATCATCACCAATGTCGCGCTGGCGCTGACATGGGACTTTTATCCCGATGCGCAGGTCCGCCCGGCGATCGATCTGCACAAATCGATCGGCATCACGATCCTCGGCCTTGCCATCCTGCGGATCCTGTGGCGCTTTGCCCACCGCCCGCCGTCGCTACCGGCGGGCTATGCCCGGTGGGAAGTGACCGCGTCGCACGTCGTCCATTGGGGCTTTTATGCGATCCTGTTCGCGATGCCGCTGACCGGCTGGATCATGGATTCGGCCTATGCGAAAGCCGCGACGACGCCGATGTATCTGTACGGCCTGGTGCAATGGCCGCGGCTCGGCTTCATCGTCGCGCTCGATCCGGCGACCAAGAAAGCGGTGCATGACGGCTTTGGCGCAGCGCATGAAATCATCGCCTACGCCGTCTATGCGCTGTTCGCGCTGCACGTCGCGGGCGCGCTGAAGCATCAATGGGTCGACGGGGTGAAAGAATTGCAGCGGATGTGGCCCGGGCGGCGGTAGCGGCGCGCGCCCCTCTTCCGTTCGCCCTGAGCCTGTCGAAGGGCTGCATGCCACACGGTCGGCACCGCTTGTTGCGCGCAGGGCTTCGATAACCCCGGATCAGGTCCGGGGCCGAACGGGGTTAGGGCCGCATCAGCTTCACAGCACCGCGCCCTGAGCTCAGCGCGCCGAGAGGATCGCGTCGATCGCTTCGGCGACGCCGTCCGCTTCGTTGCTGGCCACCACATGTGTGGCTTTGGCGCGCACCGCTTCGGGCCCCTGCCCCATCGCATAGGACACGCCAGCGCGCGCAAACATCGGCACGTCGTTGAACTGGTCGCCCAGCGCCGCCGTTTTCGTGAGTGGCACGCCGATCGCATCCGCCAATGCAGCGATCCCATCGCCCTTGTTCCCGGCAAGCGCGGTCACATCGAGATAATAGGTTTGCGATTGCATAATCGTCGCGCGGTCGGCGAACGCCTTGGCCTGGTCGGCAAGCCCCGCCAGCAAGGCGGGGTCGTCGCTGACAAAGGTGATCTTGTCGGCGCGGTCGTACAGGTCGCGGAAATCCTGCCGTACGATCGGTGCCTGGTTCGAGGCGCGCCGTTCGCTCCCGACATGCGCACCGGTGTCATTGCTGGCATACCAGAGGTCGTCGGCGAACACCCAGGTATCGACGGCGGTGCCTGCGGTCAGCGCGAACACCCCCTCCGCCACGGCACGATCGATGCGATGATGGCACAGCACGGCGCCGTCGCGCGTGAACACGATCCCGCCATTGAACGCCCCCATCGGCGAATCGATGCTGAGCGTCTCGGCGAGCGGCATCATCCCCGAACGCGGGCGCGCACTGATGATCGTGAAGCCAAGCCCCGCCGCGCGCAACCGCGCCACCGCTGCGATCACACCCGGCGTGAGCTGCTTCTGCTTGTCGACCAGCGTGCCGTCGACATCCGACACGACCAGACCGATCGTCACAGCGTGAAGCTCATTGCGGCATCTCGACATGCCCGCCAAAGCCGAAGCGCATCGCCGACAGCAATTTATCGCCAAACGTATGATCAACACGGCTGCGATAGCGCGCGAACAACGCCGCGGTCAGCACGTTGGCGGGCACCTTTTCCTCCATCGCGGCGTCGATCGTCCATTGGCCTTCGCCCGAATCGGCGACGCTGCCGGTGAACTGCGCGAGGTCCTGATCCTTGGCGAGGCCGATCGCGGTCAAATCGAGCAGCCACGACGAGATTACGCTGCCGCGCCGCCATACTTCGGCGATGTCGGTCAAATTGAGGTCGAAGCGCTCATCCTCGGGCAGCTTGTCCGAGGCCTTGCCCTTGAGGATATCGAAGCCCTCGGCATAGGCCTGCATCAGGCCATATTCGATGCCATTATGCACCATCTTGACGAAATGCCCCGCACCCGCAGGGCCGGCATGGATATAGCCCTGTTCGGCGCGCGGGTCCTCATTCTCTTCGATCCGGCCCGGTGTGCGCGGGATCGTGCCGATGCCGGGGGCGAGCGCGGCGAGGATCGGGTCGATATGATCGACCGCCGCCTTGTCGCCGCCGACCATCATGCAAAAGCCGCGCTCCAGCCCCCACACGCCGCCCGACGTGCCGACATCGACGTACAGCGCACCCTTTTCGGCGAGCGTCTTCGCGCGGCGGATATCGTCCTTGTAGAAGCTGTTGCCGCCATCGATGACGATATCGCCCGTGCCGCAGAAAGCGCCAATCGCGGCAACCGTCTGTTCGGTCGGGTCGCCCGCCGGGAGCATCACCCAGTAAATTCCCGGCGTCCCCAGCTTCGCGCGCAGGTCGTCAAGCCCGCTCGCCGCGACAGCACCATCGGCGGCCAGCGTGGCCATCGCCTTTTCGTCCCGGTCGAACACCACCGCCTCATGCCCTGCGCGCATCAGGCGGCGCGCAATGCCCGCCCCCATCCGGCCGAGGCCGATGATCCCGATCTTCATGTGTTTGTCCTTCAGGCGTGCGCGGGATGCTTGGCGGCGATCGCCCCCAACAGATCGTCGAACGCCTTGGAGAAGGACGCGACGCCCTCCTCCACCAGCGTATCGGTCACGCCGTCGAGGTCGAGCCCGAGCCGCTCGGCCTCCGACAGCACGTGTCGCGCGCCTGCGACATCTTGGCCCAGCGTGGCCGCCGCCGTGCCGTGATCGCGAAAGGCGTCGAGCGTCTTGGGCGGGACGGTGTTGACCGTGTCCTTGCCGATCAGCGTGTCGAGATACAGCGTGTCGGGATAATCGGGGTTCTTGGTGCCGGTCGACGCCCACAGCAGCCGCTGCGGCTGCGCGCCCTTGGCGGCAAGCGCTTGCCAGCGCGCCGAGGTAATGAACTCCTCATACCAGGCGTAAGCGAGCTTCGCATTGGCGATCGCGACCTTGCCCTTCAGCGCCTTGGCCTCATCCCCGCCGACGCCCGCGTCGATTTTGTCGTCGATCTTCGAATCGATCCGGCTGACGAAGAAGCTCGCGACGCTGGCGATCCGGTCGATCGGATCGCCGCGCTCGGCGCGCTTTTCGAGGCCCTCGACATAGGCTTCGGCCACCGCCTGATACGCGCTTTGCGAAAACAGCAAGGTCACGTTGACGTTGATCCCGGCATCGATCGTCGCGGCGATCGCGGGCACGCCAGCCGGTGTGCCGGGGATCTTGATCATCAGATTGGGGCGATCGACCGCCGCCCACAATTTCTGCGCTTCGGCGATCGTGCCGTCGGTGTCGTTCGCGAGATAGGGCGAGACTTCGAGGCTGACATAGCCGTCCCTGGCGTCGAGCCGGTCGTACACCGGCTTCAGCGTGTCGGCGGCGGCCTGGATGTCGAGGATCGCGAGATGTTCGTAGCGGTCCATTGTCGGCGCATCAGGGTTGGTCGCATCATACGCCGCGAGCTCGGCGTCATACGCGTCGCCATGCCCCATCGCTTTCTCGAAAATCGACGGATTCGAGGTGACACCGGTCAGCGCGTCGGCATCGACCAGCATCTGCAAACCGCCTTCGGACAGGAATTTACGATCGACGAAATCGAGCCAGACGGCCTGCCCGAGTGCCGCGAGATCTTTCAGACGGCTCATCACTTTGTCTCCAGCATTTCGGTTGCGACGCGCACGACATTGTCGACCGTGAAGCCGAACTTGTCCTGCAATTTGGCGAGCGGCGCGGAGGCGCCAAACGTGCTCATCGTAATCGTGCGTCCGGCGGTGCCGACATAGCGATCCCAGCCGATTTCGCTGCCCATCTCGATCGCCAAACGCGCGTTGATCGCTTCTGGCAGCACCGCTTCGCGATACGCCGCATCCTGGCATTCGTAGCGATGCCAGCTTGGCAGCGAGACGACGCGCGACGCGACGCCCTGCGCCACAAGCCGTTCATGCGCCGCGAGCGCAAGCGACACTTCCGAACCGGTTGCGATCAAGATGACGTGCGGATTTTCGCTGTCGGCGAGCACATAGCCGCCCTTGAGCAGCCCCTCGGCGCTGGCATAGGTCGACCGGTCGATCGTCGGCAAAGCCTGGCGCGAGAGGATCAAAGCGGTCGGATGGTTGCCCGCCTGCATCGCCGCCCGCCATGCGACGGCGGTCTCGTTCGCGTCGGCCGGGCGGATCATGTCGAGCCCCGGGATCGCGCGCAGCGACAGGATTTGTTCGATCGGCTGATGCGTCGGGCCGTCTTCCCCCACGCCGATCGAATCGTGGGTGAACACGAAAGTCACGCCAATTTCCATCAACGCGGCAAGCCGGATCGGCGGGCGCATATAGTCCGAAAAGACCAGGAAGGTCCCCGAATAGGCGCGCAGCTTGGACAGCGCCATACCGTTGACGATCGCGCCCATCGCATGTTCGCGCACCCCGAAATGCAAGTTGCGCGCGCCATAGCTGTCCGCCTGGAACGAGCCGCCCTTGTCGAGCAGCGTCTTGTTCGACGGCGCGAGATCGGCCGATCCGCCGATCAGCCATGGCACGTGCGGCGCGATCGCGTTCATCACCTTGCCGCCCGCGTCGCGCGACGCCATGCCCATGGCATCGGCGTCGAACACCGGAATATCGGCGTCCCAGCCCGCTGGGAGCTGGCTGGCGAGCAGGCAGTCGAGTTCCTGCGACAGATCGGGATAGGCCTCGGCATAACGCGCGCGCATCGCGTCCCACGCTTCGCGCAGCGGCCCACCACGATCGGCAACCGCCTTGTGAAAGCCTTCCTTCACGCCGTCGGGGACGAGAAACTTTGCCTCAGGATCCCAGCCATAAGCGCGCTTGGTCCCGGCAATGTCATCGCCGGTCATCGCCTCGCCATGCGCCTTGGCGGTGCCCTGGATCGAGCTGCCATAGCCGATGATGCTGTGGACAACGATAAAGGTCGGCTTGTCGCTGCACGCCTTGAAGCCGTTAAGCGCCGCCGCCATCGCGCCGCAATCATTGGCATCGGCGACGTGCAGCACGTTCCAGCCATAGGCTTCGAACCGCTTGGCGACATCCTCGTCAAACGCGAGATCGGTACCGCCCTCGATCGAGATGTGGTTCGAATCATACATCCAGCACAAATTGCTGAGCTTGAGATGCCCGGCGAGGCTCGCCGCCTCGCTCGCAACACCCTCCATCATGTCGCCGTCACCGGCGAGCACGTAAATGTCATGATCGAACAGCGGGAAACCGTCGCGGTTGAAATGCGCGGCGAGCCAGCGTTCGGCAATCGCCATGCCGACCGAATTGCCGCAGCCAGCACCAAGCGGGCCAGTGGTCGTCTCGACCCCGGTGGTGTGGCGATATTCAGGATGGCCCGGCGTCTTCGAACCGAGCTGGCGAAACGCCTTGATATCGTCGAGGCTGACGGCGGGCGCACCGCTCTTCTTGCCATCGGCATCGATTTCCTCGACGCCGGCCAGGTGCAGCAGTGCATAAAGCAGCATCGAGGCATGGCCGACCGACAACACGAAGCGATCGCGATTGGGCCAGTCGGGCGTCGCGGGATCGGTCCGCAGGAACTTGGTCCACAGTGTGTGGCCGACCGGAGCCAGCGCCATTGGCGTGCCGATATGCCCCGATTTGGCCGCGGCCACCGCATCCATTGCCAGCGTGCGAATCGTGTCAATCTGCAGCCGCTCGGGGCTGCCATCTTCGTGCAAGCCGGTTGCTGCGACGTCGGTCAGGGTATCGGACATGGAAAGAATTCGCCTCGCTCTTGGGGGTCTGAACGCACGCGCGCGCGCCCGGTTGCGGCCCGGTTGCAGTTTCTGCGGGCCTTATCGTGTCCTTGCGCCGCGTTCCAGTCGCGTAACGACGCCATTTGACGCGATATAGGCAGCGTCCACCTCGCTCAGGAACAGGCCGTGCCCCAAAGCGCCCGGAATCGCGTCGATTTGGGCGGCGAGCGCGTCCTTGTCGGTATCGATCGGAAAACGACAATCGAGGATGTGGTTACCCTGATCGGTGACGAATCCGGCGCGTAGGACCGGCGCACCGCCAAGGTCTGCGAGTCGCGCCGCGACGAAGGCTTCCGCAAAGGGCAGGATTTCGACCGGGATCTTGGCAGCACCAAGGCGGGCGACGCGCTTCGATCCGTCGGCGATGACCAGCATCCGCGTGCTGGCAGCGGCGACGATCTTCTCGCGCAGCATCGCCCCGCCTGCCCCTTTTATAGCGCGGCAAGCGTCGTCGATTTCGTCGGCACCGTCGATCGTGAGGTCGATCGTGGCGGGCAGGTCGATCAGCGCAATTCCCACCGCACGCGCGTGGCGCTCGGTCGCGAGGCTGGTGGCGACGGCGCCGATCATAAGGCCCGCGCGCACTTGCGCGCCCAGCGCCTCGATCGCGAACGCGGCGGTCGAGCCGGTGCCGAGGCCGACGATCATCCCGGCGCGCACCTCCGCTACGGCGGCGAGGGCGGCGAGGCGTTTGTCGGTTTCGGTCATTTTTCCATTCTACACCAATTACCCCCCCGGCGAAGGCCGGGGCCCAGTAACGCACGCTTAGCAAGGCAAGCTCGGCGTTCGCCCCATTCCGCTCGCGACTGGGCCCCGGCTTTCGCCGGGGAGGCGGAGAATGAAGAAAGCGTGCACGCACGCGCCTGCAACACATTTCCCCTAGCCCCCCGCCCCATCCCACGCCAAAGCACTCGCCCATGATCGAAAAAATCTTGGGCATCCTTGCCACCTTCACCATCGGCGTCATTTCGGCGGGCGGCTATCTCGGCATCGTCCTGCTCATGGCGATCGAATCGGCGTGCATCCCGCTGCCGTCCGAAATCATCATGCCGTTTGCGGGCTATCTCGTCTCGACCGGGCGGTTCGACCTGTATCTGGCGGCAACCGCCGGGGCGATCGGCTGCAATCTCGGCTCGATCGTCGCGTATGAAGTGGGCAAGCGCGGCGGGCGGCCGCTCGCCGAGAAATGGGGCCGTTACGTCCTGATCGGCCCGGGCGAACTCGACGCCGCCGACCGGTTCTTCGCGCGCTTCGGCAATGCCGCGGTGCTGATCGGGCGGTTGTTGCCGGTGATCCGCTCGTTCATCGCTTTCCCGGCAGGCGTCGCGCGGATGCCGCTGGTGCCGTTCCACATCTACACCTTCATCGGCTCGTGGCCGTGGTGCTTCGGCCTCGCCTGGGTCGGCATGAAGCTGGGCGATCAATGGAACAACAGCCCGGCGATGAAGGCTGCGTTCCACAGCGCCGACGCGCTGATCGCGCTGGTGCTGGTGGCAGCGGTGAGTTTCTATGTCTGGCACAAGCTGCACGGCTTGAAGCGGCGCTGAGCGCTCCCACATCTTTTTGTCGGGAGCCGCGTAACTGTGTGCGGCGCTGCCCCGTATCACGGGCACCATCCCTGCAACGAGGCTGTCCATGTTGAAACCCCTGCTGATCACTGCCGGAATCGCCGGTGCCGCGCTGTTTGCGCTCGGCGGCGGCGCCGCGCAGGCCGAACGCGCCGTGCCGATTCCCGCTGCCAAGGTCGACGTCACCGCCAAGGGCCGCCAGGTCGCGGTGTTCGCGGGCGGCTGTTTCTGGGGCATGGAGGCGGTGTTCGAACAGGTGAAGGGCGTGACCGGGGTGACCGCAGGCTATGCCGGCGGCACCAAGGCGACCGCGACCTATGAAGCGGTATCGAGCGAGACGACGCAACATGCCGAGGCGATCCGATTGGTCTATGATCCCGCCAAGGTCAGCTATGCGACGCTGCTGCGCGTCTATTTCTCGGTCGCGCACAACCCGACCGAGCTCAACCGTCAGGGCCCCGACAGCGGCTACAGCTATCGCTCGGCGATCTTCCCGCAAAGCGCGGCGCAACGCGGCGTGGCGGCGGCGTACATCGCGCAGCTGCAGCAGGCGCATGTCTTCGCCACGCCGATCGTGACCAAGATCGAGACCGGGCAATTCTTCCCGGCCGAGGCGTATCATCAGGACTTTTACGACCGAAATCCCAACCACCCGTACATCGTGACCTTCGACAAGCCCAAGGTCGCCGCGTTCAAGGCCGGCTTCCCGCAACTGGCGACGGCGACGCGCTGATCGGCGTTCCTCCCCTCCCTTCCAGGGAGGGGAGAAAACTACGCCGCCAAACGAAACCGCAGCATCCGGTCCGCGACCGGGACCAGCGCCTCAGCACCACGCCCGACCGCGCGGACGATTTCGGGGTGATCGGCATCGAGCCCGCCGGTCAGCGCGCCGAACGCGGGCAGGATCAGCTTGGTCGGCGTCGCGACGAAACAGCGCCGCGCGACATTGCGCCCGCGCACGCGCACCCGCAGTTTCGGGTGGAAATGCCCCGACAGCTCCGGGCGCGCTTCATCGGGCGACGCCTCGTGCCGCAACACCAGCCCATCGACCACCGCCTCGGGCAACACCGTGCCACCGCAGCGATCGACGAGGCCAGCCCCGCTTGCCGAATCGTGATTGCCGGTGATCCACGTCCATGCCGTCGCCGTGGTGAGCGCGCGCAACCGCGCCTGCGCTGCTGCGGGCAACCGGTCGCACCCGGCATCATCATGAAAACTGTCGCCAAGGCACCACACTTCGCGCGCGCCGGTCGCCGCGACCACTGCCGCGAGATCGGCCAGCGTCGCCAGCGAATCATAGGGTGGCAGCATTTGCCCGCGCGCCGCAAACCAGCTCGCTTTCTCGAAATGCAGATCCGCCACCAGCAACGCGCCCCGCGCCGGCCAGAACAGCGCACCGCTGCCCAGCGCCAGCAAATCGTGATCGGCGAACGAAAAGGGAACCATGCGCCCGGCTATGTCGCACCGCTCGCGCCGACGCAACCGTGACAAAGCGCTTGCGGAAAGCCGCCACGGGCGTAAAGCGCGCCGTCCTTCCCGGCGAGCCATGCCAGCCTTATGAACTCTGCCCCAGTGACACCGACAGCGACGACAGCGGCCAGACCGACGCATCCCGCGCCGCACCCGGCGATGATCGCGCTGACGATCGGCGCGATCGGCGTGGTGTTCGGCGATATCGGCACCAGCCCGCTCTACGCCTTTCGCGAGGCGCTCAATCAGACCGCCGCCGGCGGCATCGGTGCGAGCGAGATTCTCGGCGTGCTCAGTCTGGCGATCTGGTCGCTGATCCTGGTCGTCACCGTCAAATACGTCCTGTTTCTGATGCGCGCCGACAATCAGGGCGAGGGCGGCGTGCTGGCGCTGACCGCGCTGGCGCGCCGCGCGCTCGGGCGGCGCTCGTTGATCGCGCTCATCCTCGGTGCCGCTGGCGCATCGCTCTTCTATGGCGATGCAATCATCACCCCGGCGCTCTCGGTGTTGTCGGCGGTCGAGGGCCTCAAGACGATCCCCGGCCTCGGCGACATGTTCAGCGAAGAGGTCATCCTCTGGCTGACGATCGTCATTCTGATCGCCTTGTTCTTCATCCAGAGCCGCGGCACGGCAAGCGTGTCCGCGCTGTTCGGCCCGGTCTGCATCCTGTGGTTCCTCGCGATCGGCGGGCTTGGCATCTGGCACATCACCGACGAACCCTCGATCCTGCGCGTGGTCTCGCCGCATTACGGGGTGATGCTGCTGGCGACGCATGGCGTGACCGGGCTGTTCGTGCTGGGCGCGGTCTTCCTGACCGTGACCGGGGCCGAGGCGCTCACTGCCGACATGGGGCATTTCGGGATCAAGCCGATCCGGCTCGGCTGGTTCTTCCTCGCCTTTCCGTGCCTCGTCCTCAACTATCTCGGGCAAGGCGCGTTTGCGCTCAACGCCCTTGAGGCGGCGGCGGCGGCGGGCACGCCATTCGTCAATCAGGACTGGTTCTTCCTGATGGCACCCGATACGGTGCGACCGTGGCTGATCGTGCTGGCGATGCTGGCAACGGTGATTGCGAGCCAGGCGGTCATCACCGGCGCCTTTTCGCTCACACAACAGGCGATCCAGCTCGGCCTGCTGCCGCGGCTGCGCATCCGCCAGACCTCGGCGACGCAGGCGGGGCAAATCTACTTGCCGACGATCAACTGGCTGCTGCTGGTCGGCGTGCTGGTGCTGGTGATCCAGTTCCGCACGTCGTCCGCAATGGCGGCCGCGTACGGCATCGCGGTGACCGGCACGATGGTGGTGACCACCTGCCTCGCTTATATCGTCGTGCGGCATCGCTGGAATTGGGGGCGCCCGCTCGCGCTCGCAGTGATCGTGCCGTTCCTGACGCTCGACCTGATCTTCTTCGGGGCCAACATCCTGCGCGTGGTTGAGGGCGGCTGGGTGCCGTTGGTGGTGGCGGGCGCGATCGGCCTGATCATCTACACCTGGAATCGCGGCCGCAGCATCGTGCGCGAATTCGAGCAGCGGCAAAGCATCCCCTTGGTCGATCTCGCCGCCGCGCTCGCCAAACGCCCGCCCGAGCGCGTCGAGGGAACCGCCGTGTTCCTGACCGCCAACCCCGACAGTGCGCCCGGCGCTTTGCTCCACAATCTCAAGCACAATAAGGTGCTCCACGAAAAGAATCTGATCGTCAGCATCCGCACCGCCGACCGGCCCGCGGTCGAGCCGGAGGACCGCGCCGAAATCCGCCCGGTCGACGACAATTTCACGATCGTCGTGCTGCATTACGGCTTCATGGAATCGCCCGATTGCCCGCGCGACCTGGGATTCGAGGCCGCGACCCACAAAAAGGTGCTCAACCCCGCCAAGACCAGCTATTTCATCGGCCGCAACACGCTGAAACCAACAGCAGACCAGGGCATGCCGCTGTGGCAGGATCGCATCTTCATGTTCTTGCAGCGCAACGCCAGCGACCCGACCGATTTCCTCAAAATCCCGCCGGGCAAGGTGCTCGAGCTGGGCGAGCAGGTTACCGTATAGCGCGCCCGGAACCGCCCCGTGGGGCGATTTGAAAAAATAGCACCGACCTGGTCCGAATCGTGTACGGAAATCGCTCTCCGGCAACGTCTTCTCATTATGTCGGACTGGGGAATGGGTGTGCGCAGGCGAAACGCGAAGAAGGCCTGTGTGGGCTTCGGGCCATGCCGAAAGTGCAGGCGTTGAGCAGTTTTGCCTTGTCCACAGCGTTGTTGCTGATCGGCCCGCCAGCTTCGCTCACCCCGCCCGCTCCGGTTGCGCTCGTCGCAACCGACGCGCCGATGGTCGCGCAGCCGTCACCGCCGGTCGAGCTGCAAGCGACACCCGTGTTTCCCGCCGAACAGGACATCGTCGTCACCGGCAGTCGGCGCAGCCCAACCGACCCGCTCCAAAGCGTCAATGTCGAAAGCTTCGCGGTAACGCAGGCGGTCGATCTCGCGGTGATTCGCCCCGTGGCAAAGGGCTATGAGAAGATCGTCCCCTCGCCTGCCCGGGATGGCATCCGCAACATTTTGAACAATTTGCGCGAGCCAGTTACGTTCCTGAATTTCCTTCTGCAGCACAAAATCGGCCGAGCGGCGAAAAGCCTCGCTCGTTTCGCGGTGAATTCGACGATCGGCGTCGCCGGGCTGATCGACATTGCGCGGCGCAAGCCCTTCAAGCTGCCGCTCCGCCCCAATGGCTTTGCCAACACGCTGGGGTTTTACGGCGTGAAACCCGGTGCGTTTCTGTTCGTGCCGCTGGTCGGCCCAACGACAGTGCGCGATCTGATCGGAACGACCGTCGACCGGTTCATGCTGCCGTTTGTGGTCGGCGGTCCGTTCAAAAATCCGGCGGTTACGATTTCCATCGGCGTGTTAGGCACGCTCGACCAGCGCGCGCAACTCGACGAAACACTCCAAGCGCTCCGTCAGGACAAGCAAAAAGCGTATCAGGCAACGCGTGAATTTTACCTCGCGCGGCGTCAGGCGCAAATCGACGAATTGCACGGCAAGGGGCGCCATATCGTGCGCCCCAACCCGGGTTCGGTCAAACCGCTGATCCTCGACGCGCCCGAACAGAAATAGCGCGCGCTTCCCTGCCGCTTATCCGGCAAACGCCTTGACCAGATCGAACAGATAGTCGCGCCCTTGATACAGTGAATCCTTGCGGATCCGCTCGTTCAAACCGTGCGTGCCGTTGCCGTCGGCATCGGTGAAAAAGCCGGGCACGCCGTAGACCGGAATACCGACCGCCTCAAGAAAGACGCCGTCGGTCGCGCCGGTCGACATGAGCGGGAGCAGCGGCAGGCCGGGGTAGTGCTTGGCCGCGACCGCCTTCACCGGGCCAGTGATTTTGGGGTCGAGCGCGGGCGGGATGGCGGTCGGGCGGATCGGCGCATTGGCGCTGACTTTGACCTTCGCCCCCGCCAATTCCTGCAATTTGGCGAGCGTACCCTGCACCGTCTCGCCCGGGAAGATGCGGCAATTGACGTTGGCGGTGGCGCGCTGCGGCAGCGCATTCTCGGCATGCCCGGCGTTGACAATCGTCGCGACGCACGTCGTGCGCAGCGTCGAATGCATCATTTTGTCAGCGCTGACGATTGTGTCGGCGGCGGCATCGCTCGGGTCGGCGAGCAGCTTCGTAATCGCAGCGCGCAACGGCGGCGGCGAGCCGAGCGCCGCCATGCCGAAAAAGGCGCGCGTCGTGTCGCTGAATTTGATCGGGAATTCATAGCCCTGCACCGCCTTCAGCGCGTCGGACAGTTCGTAGATTGCGTTGGTGGGCACCGGCTGCGAGCTGTGCCCGCCCTTGTTGGTCGCCTCAAACGTGTAATTCTGCGCGGCCTTTTCACCAACTTGCAGTGCCAGCAATTGCGGCTTGCCGTCGGGGCCGTACCGCCCGCCGCCGCCCTCGTTCAGGGCAAATTCGGCATCGATCAGATCGCGCTTGTTCTTGGCGAGCCACTCGGCGCCGTTGAAGGCGAAGGTCGTCTCCTCGCCGCAGGTCAGCGCAAGCTTGATCGTGCGCTTCGGTTTATACCCCTCCTGCTTCAGGCGAATCAGCGTATCCGCCCAGACCGACGCCATCGCCTTGTCGTCGACCGTCCCGCGCGCATAATAATAGTCGCCTTCCTCGATCAGCGTGAACGGATCACGCACCCAATCGGCACGCTTGGCCTCGACCACGTCGAGATGGCCGAGCAGCAGCATCGGCTTGGCCTTGGCATCGCTGCCCTTCAGCACCGCAACGATGCCGCCTTCCTTGGCGCGCTCGGGCACCGAGAACAGCGTGACGTCGCTGTCGGCATAGCCCGCCGCCGTCAGCCGCGCGCCGATTTGCGCTGCGGCTTGGGTACAACTGCCGGTCGATAGCGTCGTATTGGTCTCGACCAATTGCTTGTACAGCCCGAAATAGCGCTTTTGGTCGGGCCGGTCCTGTGCCGATGCGGCGCTGGCGATCGCCGCCAGGCCAAGGATCGTTGCGGTGGTACGTGCGCGCATGTGAAAGGCCCCTGTTATGTGGGGCGGAAGCTAGCGCGCTGCGCCACGAACGCAACCGTTACGGGCCCCCGTTCGCCCTGGTGATGAGGTCGCCGAGCCCCCGGCTCGGCTGGAAGCGTCCGGGGGACGTTTCCACCTCATCACCAGCCCGAACGGAGGGGGAAAGCTCAGGTCAAACGACCGTGCGCTGAGCCAGTCTAAAGCGGAGCCGCATCCTTCGGCTGCGCCAGTCGCAGTTCGCGATTGGCGAAATCGATCCGCACCCGCCCGAACAGGCGCAGCGCATCGATCCCAAGCAGCAAGGCAGGGACCTCGCGCAAGCCCAGCCGCGCAAACGGTGCCGCGTCCGAAAACGCCACGGGCAGATTGGCAAACGCAATCTTACCGAGCTGGATTTGCCCGACCTGGGTATAGTCGGCCTCCAGCACGCCGCCGGTGACACTCGTCAATGTAACCGGACTCATCATTCCCGAATCGCGCGCGACGAGGCGGCGCAAGGCCAGATTGCCCATGCTGACGACCGATCCGGTGTCGATCACGACGCGAATGCGACGGCCGCGATAGCTGGCGTCGGTCACGACAAGCTGACCCAGCAAGCTTTTCGCGCGGATGACGATGTCGTCGGGGCCGAAATGCTCGACCCGGATACGTTTGAAGGACGGTGTGACCGTCATCGCTTGCCGCCCGAAATCGATCGTCACGGCATGATCCTTCAACGTGTCGATCCCGACCAGACCCTGCGCGCCAAGATGCCGCTGCACCAAAGCGGGCGCCTCGATCCGTGAGCTCGTGATCCGCGCCCCGCGCCCGGCAGTGCCGACCCCGATATCGGGAATCAGGAACGTGCCGACGCTCGCCGACCCCGCCATCGCCGTGATCCGCACCGTGCGCCCCTGCGCCAAGCCGAGCGATTCGGCCAGTTCGCGCGCAATGACGGTGCGTTCTGAGCCGGTATCGACCACGAAGCGATACGGACCCGCCGTCCCGATCGTCACCGGAACCGTCATGCGCGTATCGTCGGTGCCGAAATCGAGCTGATCGCGCGGAATTTGCTGCGCCTTTTGTTGCGCAGCAGGATCGGGCGCAGGTTGGCCCGGGCTCAATAATGCGAGCAAGGGGGAGGCGAGGAGCAGCGCCGGGTTCATGTTGCCAAGGTACGCCCGTTTCGGACCTTCGACAAGCCGACTCGATCGCGCCGCCCCTAATCCAGACGCATCGCCTCCGCCGCCAGCACTTCGGCCTCGATCAGCAAAGCATCGTCGGCCAGTCCCTGCGCGACATGTTCGCGCCCGATCAGCGTCAGCACCGGTACCGCGAGCGGCGAAATCCGCTCCAGCGCGACGTGCAGCATCGTATCGCCCGCGCGATCGAGCAGATCGGCGAGCCGCCCGACATCGGTCATCCGTGCGCGCGCATCGGCCCAGGCGGCTTGCAGCAAGAGGTGACCCGGCTCGTACTTTCGCAACACATCGTAGATCAGATCGGTCGAGAAGCTGACTTGCTTGCCGGTCTTGCGTTTGCCCGGGATCTGCCGCTCGACCAGCCCGCCAATCACCGCGACTTCGCGGAAGGCGCGCTTGAGCAGCGACGATTGCTGCACCCAATCGACGAACTCATCCTCCAAGATATCGCGCGAAAACAGGCCCGCAGGATCGGTGATCGGCTCCAACCCGTAACACGCCAGCGCATAATCGTTCGCGACGAAGCCGATCGGCTTGAGTCCTTGCGTCTCCATCCGCCGCGTCACCAACATCCCGAGCGACTGATTCGCGTTCCACCCTTCAAAGCTGTAGGCGACCATGTAATGCCGCCCTTCGCGCGGGAAGGTTTCGACGAGCAATTGCCCCGGGCGCGGCATGACCGAACGCACGCGCTGCACCTCGAGCCATTCGCGCACATCGTCGGGAAAGCGCCGCCATTCCTCGGGCGTAGCAAGGAAAGCGCGCACGCGATCGGCAAGGTTGGTCGACAGCGGCATCCGCGCCCCGCCGTAACTCGGGATTCGCGCGGGCCGCGAGGTCGCGCGGACTACGATCGACTCGGTATCGATCCGTTCAACCTCAAGGCTCAATCCCGCGAAGAAGAAGGTATCGCGCGGGGTGAGCGTCGCGGCAAACCCCTCCTCGACTCGCCCCAAGGTGCGCCCATTGCCGAAGCGCACGCTCAACATCGTGGCCTCGACGATGATCCCTGCGTTCAACCTATGCTGCGCAACAAATTTGGGGAGACTGACGCGCCAAATCCCGTCCGGCGCGCGCGTCAGCCGCTTGAATTTGTCATAGGCTTTCAGCGCATAGCCCCCGTCGCACACGAAGCCGAGCACTTGCTCGAACGTGTCGGTCGGCAGCGCCGAATAGGGCAAGGCCGAGCGGATTTCGTCGAGCAGCGCGCCCTGTTCGAACGGTGCCGCACACGCACAGGCCATCACATGCTGCGCCAGCACGTCGAGCGCGCCCATGCGGAAGATATCGGGGTCGAGCTCGCCCGCCTCGACCGCGTCGAGCGCCGCGCGCGCTTCGAGATATTCGAAGCGGTTGCCCGGCACGACGATCGCTTCGGACGGTTCATCGAGCCGGTGATTGCTGCGCCCGATCCGCTGCAGCAAACGCGACGACCCCTTCGGCGCACCCATCTGGATCACGCAATCGACATCGCCCCAATCGACCCCCAAATCGAGGCTCGCCGTCGCGACCAGCCCGCGCAAGCGCCCATCGGCCATCGCGCCCTCGACCTTGCGCCGCGCCTCGAGGCTGAGCGAGCCGTGATGCACCCCCAGCGGCAAATTCATCGCATTGACCTTCCACAAATCCTGAAAGATCAGTTCGGCGAGCGCGCGGGTGTTGCAGAAGACGATCGTCGTCTTGTGCGTCTCGATCTCGGCGATCACTTGCTCGGCGGCATAGCGCCCCGAATGGCCCGACCACGGCACCCGGCCCTGTGGGAGCAGGATCGTGACATTGGGCGGCGCGCCGGCCTCGCCCTGCACCAGCGTGACGCTATCGATGTCGCCATCGGGCGCGAGCCACGCGCGATAGCCGTCGGGGTCCGCCACCGTCGCCGACAGCGCGACGCGGCGCAGATCGGGCGCAATCCGCTGCAGCCGCGCCATGCACAAGCTGAGCAAATCCCCGCGCTTGCCCGTGGCAAAGGCGTGGACTTCATCGACGACGATCGTCTTCAGCCCTTCGAACATCGTGAAGCTGTCGGGATAACTCAGCAAAAGACTGAGCGATTCGGGCGTCGTCAGCAGGATGTGCGGCGGACGAATCCGCTGCCGCGCCTTGCGGTCCGACGGGGTATCGCCGGTGCGCGTCTCGACCCGAATGGCGAGCTCCATCTCGTCGATCGGGGTGAGCAGATTACGCTGCACATCGACCGCCAGCGCTTTGAGCGGCGAGACGTAGAGCGTGTGCAGCCCCGCGCTCGGATGCTCGATCAGCTCGGCCAGCGTCGGCAGGAACCCGGCAAGCGTCTTGCCCGCGCCGGTCGTCGCGACCAGCAGCCCATGGCGGCCCTCGCGCGCGACCTCGAGCATCGCGAGCTGATGGCGTCGCGGTGCCCAGCCCTTCGCGGCAAACCAGTCGGTGATGGATACGGGGAGGCGAGGAGCCGTCATTATTGGGTATATGGGGCGCGGCGCAGGGCGCGGCTACCGCGGCTT
Organism: Sphingomonas sp.; assembly: GCF_040398505.1. Lineage (GTDB taxonomy): Bacteria > Pseudomonadota > Alphaproteobacteria > Sphingomonadales > Sphingomonadaceae > Sphingomonas. The sequence goes on from NZ_JBBATX010000009.1 coordinate 27,367, forward strand.
CACCGGCGCTTACATGGAAAGGCCTTTTGCAGCGCGTCGCGGACGATGAACGAGGGCGCGCTGATCCAGGTCTCGGGGCGCGAGCGCAGCGCCTTGCGCACGGCGGCGATCGCCTCGCCGGTCGATGCCTTGGCGGGCGCGGGGCAGATTTCGTGCGTCAGCGACAGCGCATCGAACACCCCCAGGATGTAGCCGGTGCAGAAGTTCGGACGCGGATCGCGGTCCTTGCCCTGGCACGCCCGCGCGAGCTGCTCGCTTTCGAGCGCGCTGACGACGACCGGGGCGGGCGTCGCGGCGGCGAGTGCGACCGCGAGCAGGATCATGATGATCGCCCGTCCGCCGCGCCGAGATAGGGCAGCAAGCGCACGCGCGGGAACACCGTGTCGAACGGCGTGGTGTCGGGCAGGATATAGACGATTCCGCCGGCCTTGCCGAACAGCGCGCCGATTTTCCGCGTGTAGAAGCGCGTGCCGACGTTGATGCAGCCGAAGCTGACGCGGTTGTCGTCGGGTGTCGGCGACAGCAGCCGCGCGACGCGCCGCTCCTTCTTGTTGGTGGTGATCACCGCATGAAGCGCAACCGAATTGGCATAATCGACCCACAGCACGCGCTGACCGCCAAACGCGCGGCCGAATTTCGAGACGAAGCGGCCCGCCGGCGTCGTCCGCTCGGCCGGGCCAATGTCGGCGAGCTTCTTGGCACCGATCCCGGGCGACGAATCATCGCCCACGCCGATCCCGAGCAGCACCGGCGTCTCGCCGACGAACGTCCCGTCGGCGCGGAACAGCGACAGTGACGCGGCGTGCTTGTCGATGACGAGATAGGGCAGTTTGCCATTGTCGCGCGCCGAAGCGATCCACGCGATCAGCCGACT
>NZ_JBBATX010000009.1:28340-38749 GCF_040398505.1 Sphingomonas sp.
GATAGGGCAGTTTGCCATTGTCGCGCGCCGAAGCGATCCACGCGATCAGCCGACTTGCGTCGGCGGAGCGGACGGGTTCGGGCACCGACAGCGTCGCGACGACGGGCGGAGGTTTTGCGGCTTTGCGCTTGATGGGGCGCTCGACCGGGCGCTTGACCGGGGGCTTTGCGGCGAGCGCGGGCTTGGCCGACGCGGCCGCGGCGGCGGGGGGCACGGGGAGCAGCGCCACCCCGATGGCGGCGCCGAGGCACGCGAACGGCCCGGTGAACGCACTTGCGCGCCTCACCGGGCCGTCCATCGCTGCGAAATGATGGTGCGCAGGGCTCAGCCGCGTGGCCGGCGCTTCTGCGCTTGCATCTGCTGGTCGAGTCCATCGACCCGACCGTTGATTTGGTCGATCCGCTGCGCGTTCTGCTGCGCTTGACCGCTGGCGGCTTGCGCTTGCGCCAGGGCTTGACCCGACGTGCCTTCGACCGTCCGCACGCGCCCGTCAATGCCGTCAATGCGTTCGTTCACGGTGGCGATCTGGCTGCGGACGAAGCCCTTGGTGGCGCAGCCGCCAAGCGCAATCGAGCCGACCAGCACCATTGCCAGAGCTGCGGATTTCGTAATGTTGGAACGCATACACTTACCTCTTGATACTGTCGGGGTGCGCGCACCAAGGGCGGGGGAGGCAGGCTTGGCAATCACAATCCGCCGGGCTGTGCGCCTTATGCGGTGGGGGGAACGCATCCGGCGGTTATGCGAACACTCTCAATTCCAAAGGCTTCGGGCGCGCGCGGGTCGGTGACCGTGCGGCGATTGCTGGTCGCGGCTTGAGCCCCCATATCGCCCGCATGACCAAACTCGGCGACTGGATTGATCCCCAACCCCACGGCATTTACGTGAAGCCCGCCGATGTGTGGATCGACCCGTCGCGCCCCACCGCGCGCGCGCTCGTCACGCATGGCCATGCCGATCACGCGCGCGGCGGGCACGATGCGGTGTGGGCAACGCCCGAGACGCTTGCGATCATGGACGCGCGGTACGGCGCGCAAGCCGGGCATCCCGTGGCCTATGGCGAGCGCCGCAGCTTCGGCCCCGATAAAAGCAATGGGGTGACCGCGACCTTCGTCCCCGCAGGCCATGTGCTCGGTTCGGCGCAGATCCTGCTCGAATATCGTGGCGAGCGGATCGTCGTGTCGGGCGATTACAAGCGCCGCGCCGACCCGACCTGCGCTCCGTTCGAGCCGGTCAAATGCGACGTCTTCATTACCGAAGCGACCTTTGGGCTTCCGGTCTTCCGCCACCCCGAAACCGGCGACGAGATCGACAAACTGACCGCCGCGCTCCACGCCAATCCGGAGCGCTGCGTGCTCGTCGGGGCCTATGCACTGGGCAAGGCGCAGCGCGTCATCGCCGAACTCCGCGCGCGCGGGCACGACGCGCCGATCTATATTCACGGCGCGCTCGAAAAGCTGTGCGCTCTGTATCAGGCGCATGGCGTCGACCTCGGCGAGCTGCGCCCTGCCACGGTCGCGAACAAGGCCGAGATGATGGGCCATATCGTCATCGCCCCACCTGGCGCATTGGCGGACCGTTGGTCGCGCCGCTTGCCCGATCCGATCACCGCAATGGCGTCGGGGTGGATGCGCATACGCCAGCGCGCGGTGCAGCGCGGGGTCGAACTCCCGCTGATCCTCAGCGACCACGCCGATTGGGACGAACTCACCGACACCCTGACCGAAATCGCGCCGAAAGAAGTATGGGTCACGCACGGGCGTGAGGATGCGCTGGTGCACTGGTGCCAGACGCGCCAAATCAAGGCGCGGCCGCTGCATCTGGCCGGGTTCGAAGACGAAGACGATTGAGGAAGCAAGCCATGAAGAAACGAAATTGGGCGATGATTGCGGCGGCGGTCGCGGGAACCGCGGTGGCCGGGGCCGCCGCATTCATCGTGCAGGAAAAGCGCACCGAGCAACCGCCCTACACCGTCGAGCGGACCGATGGGCCGGTTGAAATCAGGCGCTATCCCGAATTGCTCGTCGCCGAGACCGAGACCAAAGGCGCCCGGCAGGCAGCGCTGGGCAGCGGCTTCAGCCGCCTCGCCGACTATATCTTCGCCAAGAATCGCGGCGGCGAGGGCATTGCGATGACCGCGCCCGTCCTCAGCGAACGCGACGCGCCGATCGCGATGACCGCGCCGGTGACGAGCGAGCGGACCGGCGACCAGTGGCGCACGCGCTTCGTGATGCCCGCCCAATATACCCGCGCCACGCTGCCCTCGCCCGGCCTCGGCGTGACGATCACGACGGTGCCGCCGCGGCGTGTCGCGGTGTATCGCTTTGCGGGCGTGGCGAACGATGCGGCGCTGGCCAAGGCCGAGGCGGCGCTGCGCGGCTGGATGGCGCAGGAAAAGCTCAACGGCGGGGCGGTGAGCTATGCCTTCTATAATTCGCCCCTCATGCCGGCACCGCTACGCCGCAATGAAGTGCTGATCACGCTGCCGGACTGACCGGTGCGGTGTCGACCATTGCGATGCGCTCGCTCGACACCGCCATCGCTTGCACCGTCGCGACGAATTCGAGCCGTGCGGTGACGCTGCCGGTCCCGATGATCCTCTGCTCGTCTCCCTAGTCGCGGCGCGGGAAGCTGGGGGTGAAGCATGGTCACGAGGACGCGCTAGAGCGCGATGACATTTGACGGACTCCCCGCTCCTTTAGGGGAGGGGCTGGGGGTGGGGCGTCTCCGTATCACCGAGACCGACGCACCCGTGGAGAGGCCCCACCCCAACCCCGCTCCCGGACTAAGGAGAATCCCGCGTTTCGTCACAAAAGTGAAATTACCACTTCACATATCTGCAACATATGTCATCATTCTGTAACAGATCAAAGCAGGAGACTGATGATGACCATGAAATTCGCTATCGCCATCCTTGTCGCAGCAGCGGCCGTCGCTCCGGCCGCGGCCGCGCCTGCGCGCAATGCCGCCGCCGCCGACGTGCGCGCGCTTGAGGCAGTGTCGCAGATTTCGCCGAGCGATGGCGGCGTCGCGATCGAACTCGCCGCCGCCTATCAGCGCGCGGGCCGCATTGCCGATGCCAATACCGCGCTGCGCCGCGCGCTCACACTCGACAATGCGATGCTCGAAACGCCAACCGGCGATTCGGTCTGGTCGCACCAGATCGCCCGTCAGGCACTGACTCGCGACGCGGCGCTTGCTTCACGCTAACCCGCGCATGGTCGGCCGAGACCTTCGGGTTCGGCCGACCGATTGGCGACTAGGGTCGCGCCTCCAGCAACTCGATGCGGTTGCCGAACGGATCATCGACATAAAGCCGCTCATACCCCTCCAGCGGTTCGTCCGCCACGACGCGGTATCCGCCCGCCGCCAACGCGGCCGCTAGCGCAGCCAAATCCGCGACCAGCAACGCCGGATGCGCCTTTCGTGCCGCGCGAAAATCGCGCTCAACGCCAAGATGCACCTTGAGCGCCCCGCGCTCGAACCAGCATCCGCCGCGCGCCGCGAGCTGCGGCGGTTTGGGCACTTCCGGAATGCCGAGCGTGTCGCGATAAAACGCCCGCGCCGCGGCCTCGCCGCTTTCGGGCATGGCAAGTTGGACATGATCGAGCGCAACGATCACAGCGGCTATGCCCCCTCCAGCGCCCGCGCGCGGCGGCGCTGCACCGAGGAGCCGATCCCCAGCGCCTCGCGATATTTCGCGACCGTCCGCCGCGCGATGTCGAAGCCCTTGGCGTTGAGCAGTTCGACCAGCGTATCGTCCGACAGGATCTTGTCGCCCTCGGCGCCGATCAGCGCGCGGATCGCCGATTTCACCGCTTGCGCCGACACCGCATCGCCGCCGTCGGACGATTGAATCGCCGATGTGAAGAAATATTTCAGCTCATACAGCCCGCGCGCGCACGACAGATATTTGTTGCTGGTGACGCGGCTCACCGTCGATTCGTGCATCTCGATCGCGTCGGCTACCTGCCGCAGCGTCATCGGTTTCAGATGCGCGACCCCGTGCAGGAAAAACGCCTCCTGCTGCTTCACGATCTCGGTCGCGACCTTGATGATCGTGCGCTGGCGCTGGTCGAGCGCCTTGACCAGCCAATTGGCGCTGGCGAGCATTTCGCCGAGCCACGCCTTTGACGCTTTGTCGCCGCGCGCGGTCGACAATTCGGTATAATAGCTGCGATTGACCAGCACGCGCGGCAGCGTCGCCGCGTTGATTTCGATGCCCCAGCCATCCTTGCGTTTCGCGACGAACAGATCGGGCACCACCGCTTGCGCCGCCTCCCCGCCGAAGCGGCAGCCGGGTTTCGGATCATAGCCACGTAGTTCGCGGATCATATCGGCGAGATCCTCGTCATCGACATCGCACAGCCGCCGCAGCCGCGCGAGATCGCCGCGCGCGACCAGATCGAGGTTATCGAGGAGCCGCGCCATGCACGGGTCGTAGCGATCCGCTTCCTTGGCTTGCAGCGCGAGGCATTCGGCGAGATCGCGCGCGCCAACACCGGTGGGATCGAAGGTCTGGATGATGCCGAGCACCTGCTCCACCCGCACCAGCGGCACGCCGAGCCGCGTCGCCATGTCGAGCAAGGACGCGCTGAGATAGCCGCACTCGTCGATCTGATCGATCAAATGCGCCGCGATGAACAGATCGGGCCCATCGACGGCGGTCCCGGCCTGCGCGAGCAAATGGTCGGACAGGCTGAGGCCGGTATCGGCAATCTGCGCGAAATCGGGGCCGTCCTCCCCCATCCCGCCGCCGCTGCTCGCGCCGTTGAGGCCAAGCGCACCATCCATTCCGGCGCTGCCCGGCTGATCGGCGACCGAATCGTGGTGGAAGCTCTCCGCGGTGAAATCGACGTCGAGTGAAGCCTCACTCGCATCGCCGCCGCCCATGACGAGTTCGTCGGCGGTGGCGGGGGAGTCGCGCAGCGGCGTCTCGGCCTCGCGTTCCTGCGTCGGGCCATCGTCATCGGGGGCGCTGGCTTCGAGCAAAGGGTTGCGCTCGATTTCCTCGGCAAGGAAGCCTTCGACTTCGAGGTTCGACAGCGCGAGCAAGCGGATCGCCTGCTGCAATTGCGGCGTCATCACCAGCGATTGCGACTGGCGCAGATCGAGGCGCGGGGCGAGGCTCACAACGTCTCGGGGGGCGAACAAACACCCAATTCCGTCACCCCGGCCTCGTGCCGGGGTCCACCAAGCCGCACGCGAAACGCCAGAGCCTCATCCCACAGCCCAAGCGGGCCGGTGGACCCCGGCATAAGGCCGGGGTGACGGGAAAGGGAGCGAGGATGGGCTCCGATTCCCATGACTAAAGCGAGAAGCCCTCGCCCAGATACAATCGCCGCACATTGGCATCGGCGACCAATTCGTCGGGCGACCCGCTGAACAGCACGCGCCCGTCATAAATGATATAGGCGCGGTCGCAGATGCTCAGCGTCTCGCGCACATTGTGATCGGTGATCAGCACGCCGATGCCGCGGTCTTTCAACTGCGAAATCAAATCGCGAATGTCGGAAATCGACAGCGGGTCGATCCCGGCAAACGGTTCGTCGAGCAGCATGATCGACGGGTCGGCGGCGAGTGCGCGGGCAATCTCGGCGCGGCGCCGTTCGCCGCCCGACAGCGCCATCGCCGGAGATGCGCGCAACCGCGTCAGCCCGAATTCCTCAAGCAGCGTCTCGAGCCGGACCTTGCGCGCGTCCTTATCGGGCACCGCCAGTTCGAGCACGCTCAGGATATTCTGTTCGACGCTCATCCCGCGAAAGATCGAGGTTTCCTGCGGCAGATAGCCAAGCCCGAGGATCGCGCGGCGGTACATCGGCAACCCGGTAATATCGTCGCCATCGAGCATGATGCGGCCCGAATCGGGCTTCACCAGACCCATCACCGAATAGAAACACGTCGTCTTGCCCGCGCCATTGGGCCCAAGCAGCCCGATCACTTCGCCCTTGCCAACGGTGAGCGAGACGTCGGTCAGCACCGTGCGCTTGTCGTACGATTTCGCGATCGACACGACCGAAAGGCCCTCCGAAACAGCGGTTTCGGTCATTGGCGGTGCGGCGTCTAAGGTCAGGCTATCGGTCATCGCAGGTCCCGTGCTCGCATTTAAGAGTGACCGAAACGTTGATGTCCGGCATCTGGCAGGTTTGTTGCATGTATAAGCGAAACCCGGCGTCCGCGAAAGGTGTGGGGCGGGGCATCGCCCCGCTGCCCGCGTCAGTTGCGCTTGGGGACCGAGAAGGTGCCGCTGACGCGCCCGCCGCTGCTGGTCGTCGCGCCCGCGCCGCCGCCGCCGACAGAAGATCCGTCGATGATCGCGCGGCCCGTATCGAGGTTGATCGTCAGCCGCCCGCCGCTCACGGTATTGCCCGCCTGGATCAGCGTCACTCCGCCCAGCATCGTCACCACACGCTTGTTGAGATCGTACACCGCGAAATTGCTGCGCGCGGTCTGGTCGGGCCGGGTGACGGTCACCCCGCCCGACGCGTCGAGCCGTGAGACTTGCGGGCTGCCATCGACGACTTGGCCGGTATAGCTGACCGTCATCCGCGCGGCGTTGAGCGTCATCTCCGCCTGCGTGACCGAGACCTTGCCCGACAGCACGGCGCGATTGGCCTTGTCCTGCAATTCGATATGGTCGGCGCCAAAATTGATCGGCGCGTTCGAATTGTGCGCCTGCTGGGCGGCGGCGGAACCCGCACACGCAAGCGTGACGGCGACAAAGAGGAGAGGGATGCGCATCGCCACTATTTCGTCCTTCGCGGCACGAACCGCAAGCGGGCATTGCCGTCGAGCGTGACGACATGCCCCTCCAGATCGGCGTTCATCTGGTCCGCGCTGAACGTCCCCTGCGGCACCGTGCCGGTCACCGCACCGCCGCTTTTGAGCGTCTTGGTCCTGAGATCGACCGTCGAATTCTGTGTCTCCAGCCGATATCCGCCGCTGCTGTCGACGCGCACCGGGCCGTCGATCGCGACTTGCTGCTTGTCCATGTCGTAATGGCCGTGATCGGCGACGATGCTGGCCGGCCCGTCGCGCAAGTCGATTCGCGCCGAGAGTTGATGGAGCAGCACGATCGGCTCGGCCGAACTCTTCTGCACCGCCGAGCCTGCGCTGAGCGCGAACCGCTGCCCCCGGTCATCCTCGCCGCGATACGTCGCCGACTGGACGCGCAAGCGTTCCTTCGCCACCTCGACCTTATTCTTGTCGAGCAGGAAGCTGACATCGCCGCCGGCATAAAGCGGCAACACCACGACAAACGCCGCCAGCACGCCGATCGCCATTGGCAACACCCGGCGCAGCACCGCGATCACGCGGTCGTGGCTCGATCCCGGTGCGGCCCAGATCTGGCGGGAGGTGCGCGCCGGATTAGGCATGCGCGAAGATGTCGACCTCGGGCCAGCCGGCAATGTCGAGCTCGGCGCGCCATGGCAGGAAGTCGAAACACGCCTGCGCCAACTCGGTGCGCCCCTCGCGCGCGAGGCGCAGGTCGAGCTCGTTGCGCATCGCATGGAGATAGCGCACGTCCGAGGCGGCATAATCCTTCTGCGCGTCGCTCAGCTCCGGGCTGCCCCAATCCGACGATTGCTGCGCCTTGGAAATATCCTGGCCGAGCAATTCGCGCACCAGCTCCTTCAACCCGTGGCGATCGGTATAGGTGCGGATCAGCCGCGAGGCGATCTTGGTGCAATAGACGGGCGCGGCGGTCACATCGAGATAATGGCTGATCGCCGCCAGATCGAAGCGCGCGAAATGGTACAGCTTCACACGCGCCGGATCGGCGAGCACAGCGCGCAGGTTTGGCGCGGCATAATCGCTGTCGGGGCCAAAGCGCACCAGATGCTCGTGCGGACCGCCATCCGACAATTGCACCAGGCACAGCCGGTCGCGCGGCGTGATGAGACCCATCGTCTCGGTGTCGACGGCAATGTCGACCCCTGCGGCGAAGATGTCGGCGGGAAGGTCTTCTTCGTGGAGATATACTGTCATCGCGCGGCCCTAGCGGGAAGCGCGCGTGCGTTCAATGCGCGCGCTTCTTCGCCCGCCCTTTGCGCGACGCGATGTTGAGCGCCTCGACCCCGCCCGAAAACGCCATCGCGGCATAGATATACCCTTTGGGCACATGCACGCCGAAGCCATCGGCGATCAGCACCGCGCCGATCATCAGCAGGAAACCGAGCGCCAGCATCACCACGCTCGGGTTGCGCTCGATGAAATTGGCGAGTGGCGTGGCCGCGAGCAGCATCACGCCGACCGCGACGATCACCGCGACGATCATGATCGGCAAATCGTTGGTCATGCCGATCGCGGTCAGGATCGAATCGACCGAAAACACCATATCGAGCAGCAGGATCTGTACGATCGCCGCGCCGAACGACAGGGCGACCGCACGCTTTTTGTCGAGCAAATTGCCCGACTCGCCACCGCCGTCCGTTTCGGGGTCGAGCGAATGGTGAATCTCCGTCGTCGCCTTCCACAACAGGAACAGGCCGCCCGCGATCAGGATCAGGTCGCGCACCGAAAACGCTGTCTCGAAACTCGGCACGCCATTTTCGCCGACCGCCCCGGTGATGCCAAGATCGACCACCGGCGCGACCAGCCCCGCGATCCATGCGATCGCCGACAGCAAGACGAGCCGCAGGATCAGCGCCAGCCCGATTCCGACGCGGCGCGCCCGAATACGCTGCTCCGCGGGCAGCTTGTTCGACAGCAGCGAGATGAAAACGAGATTGTCGATTCCGAGCACCACCTCCAGCACGATCAGCGTGGCGAGCGCCGCCCAGGCGGCGGGATCGGCGATAAGGGACATGATCGACATCATCAATTCTGTGCCGCGCTTGCAACGCCCGTGCAAGAACCGTGTGAGGCGTGCCGTATTTTAGACGAATTCATTCGCGGCGCTGCGGTTTTTAGGCTACCACGAGTCGGTACCATAATCGTTTTGGTGCATGTGCCTTCGCGTCCTTCGTCCGACGCTGCGGTTACTATGATGGTTTCGGACGAGCCGGGAAGACGAACAGGGCATGAGTTTCGATAAAGGACGCCGCGGCGATCGTGGCGGGCGCGGGCGCGACAAGCGCGACGGTTTCGGCGATAGCGGCGGCTTCGACGGCGGTTTCGGCGGCGGTGGCGGCGACCGGTTCGGTGGCGGTGGTGATCGCTTCGGCGGTGGCGGCGACCGATTCGGCGGCGGCGGCGGTGATCGCTTCGGCGGCGGCGGCGGCGGTGGTTTCCGCAGCGGCGGTGGCGGCGGCTTCGGCGGTGGTGGCGCAGGCGGCGGCGCTGGCCGCGGCATGCCCCCGCAGGTCGTTGGCGAAGGTACCGGTGTCGTAAAATTCTTCAACGGGCAAAAGGGCTTCGGCTTCGTCGTACGCGATGATGGCGGCGAGGACGTGTTCGTGCACATTTCGGCTGTCGAGCAGGCCGGTCTCACCGGTCTGGCCGAGGGTCAGCCGTTGGGCTTCACCCTGGTCGATCGCGGTGGCCGTATTTCGGCGACCGATCTCAAGATCGACGGCGAGCCGATGGCCGTCACCGACCGCGGCCCGCCGCGTGAGCGTGACGCAGCCCCAGGCGGCCCGCGTGGCGCTGCCCCCGGCGGCGCACCGCAGCGTTCGCTGACCGGTGAAAAGGCGACCGGCACGGTCAAGTTCTTCAACGCGATGAAGGGCTTCGGCTTCATTCAGCGCGACGACGGACAGCCCGATGCGTTCGTCCACATCTCGGCGGTCGAGCGTGGCGGCATGTCGTCGCTCAACGAGGGCGACCGGCTCGAATTCGAACTGGAAGTCGATCGTCGCGGCAAGATGGCAGCGGTGAACCTTACGTCGATCGCGTAACCGCGTTCGACTGATGGACAGATAGACCCGGTGGGCTTTACGCCCGCCGGGTTTTTCTGTGTCTGCAATGCGAGCGCTACGCCTTACCGTGTTCCCCGTAGCGCTTCCCCGGCGAAGGCCGGGGCCCCGTCGCGAAACCTGCATTGGCGCGCGCCGCGCTCACCACCTCCGCAAGCGCAGCTGGCCCCCGGCCTCCGCCGGGGAAGCGATCGGAAACACGAAGGGCCCGCCATGCGCCTCGCCCTGCGCGCCGCCGCCCTCGCCGCGCCCGCGCGACGGCCGCGCACACGCTCCTGCTGATCGATCTCGGCGGAACCTGGTGCCTCGATTGCCGCTTGCTCAACAGAACGATGGACTTGCCCGAACTGCGCGGCTTCCTCGCCAAACATTATGAGATCGTCACCGTCAATGTCGGCCGCTTCGACAAAACCTCGATATCGCCGCGCAATATGGCCTCAACGAGCATTTCGGCGGCGGCGTCCCCGGCGTCCTGATCGTCGATCCGCGCACCGACACGCTTGCCGACGCCCGCACGCTCACCCCGCAAGCGCAGTCGGACTGGCTGGCGGG
>NZ_JBBATX010000009.1:38849-44232 GCF_040398505.1 Sphingomonas sp.
CGCTTGCCGACGCCCGCACGCTCACCCCGCAAGCGCAGTCGGACTGGCTGGCGGGATGGGTGGAGTAGCGGGGGACGGTTTGCGCCCAGTTGAAGCTCGAAATGCTCCCCCGCCAGGGGAAGGATTGCGCGGGATCAGATGTCCGCTCCCCACAACAACCTAACATCCGCTGTCCTACCCGATCCGAGTCTGTCACCATCGCCCCGGCTCTTTCAATCCGTCGATCCACCACCCCGCGCACCGTCCACGCAAGAAGGACGCCGATGGTGCGACTCTGTGTGACTTTAGCGCAAAGCGTCGGGTGCTCTCCGACACGCGATGCCCGCCCGCGCACGGACCTTGAACACCGCGTTTACGCCTAACCTTAGCCTAACCTTCCGCGCCCACTCACCCCACCAGAATCAGCGCCGCGCCCGCCAAAATCCCGAGCACGCCAACCACCCGCCCCCAGGTCGCGCGTTCCTTCAGCACGAGGATCGCGATCAGCAACGCGGTCACCATCCCCGTCTCGCGCAGCGCGGCGAGCGGTGCGGTCGGCCCCAGCGACAAGGCGTAGAGCGCGCCGCCATAGGTGAACACCGACAGCAGCCCCGCGATCATCCCCGACTTCCACTGCGCGCGCGCCGAGGTAAAGATGCCGCCCCGCGTCAACACCCCGAACAAAACGACCACGACGAAGCCCATCTGCACGAAGACCCACACGATATAGCTCGCCGGGCTGGGCGCGGCGCGCACCCCCATCGCGTCGATCACGGTGTAGCTCGCAATCAGCGCGCCGGTCAGCAGTGACCAGCCGAGCGCTGCGCGCCCGATATGCTTGCCCGACACCATTACGAACATCGCGACCCCGATCACCGCGATCCCGGCGATCTGCCCGTTGGTTGCATGATCCCCCAGGATGCCGATCGACACCCCCGCGGTGATCAGCGGCGCTGTCCCGCGCAGCACCGGATAGACCGCCGAAAGGTCGCCGATCGCGTAGGCACGAACGAGCGCATAAAGATAGAAGGCGTGCAATACCGCACTCGCCGCGAGCCAGCCCCATGCGCCGATCGGCCACGGCACGAAGGCGATCGCGGGCAGCAGGATGACCGCGCCGGTCGCATCGGTGATGGCGCGGCCGGCCGCTTTGTCCTTGCCACCCTTGACGATCGCGTTGACCACAGCGTGGATCGACCCGGACGCGATCATCAGCAAGGCGGCTAGCGTGAACGGGGCCATCGACCGCGCCTGCCCGTCGCCGCGCCCCGAAGCAAGCGCCCTGCAAGCGCTCAGCCGTCGGCGAAGCGATCGGTCGCGCGGATCAACTGGTCGAGGATGCCGGGTTCGTTATAGGCATGGCCCGCGCCCTCGATCAGATGGAAATCGGCCTCGGGCCACGCCTTGTGCAGCGCCCAGGCATAGCGTGCCGGGCATGGCATATCGTAGCGGCCATGGACGATCGTGCCGGGAATGCCGCTGAGCCGCCCGGCATCGCGCAACAATTGGCCGTCTTCCAGCCACGCGTCATGCACGAAGAAATGGTTCTCGATCCGCGCGAAGGCGAGCGCGAAATGGCCGTCGCTAAACGCCTCGGACAGCGCCGGATCGGGCAGCAGCGTGACCGTCTCGCCCTCCCACAGCGTCCACGCCTTGGCCGCTTCCAATTGCCGCGCCGTATCGTCGCCGGTCAGCAACCGCCGATACGCCTGCAGCAGGTCGCCGCGCTCTTCGGGGGCGATCGGGGCGACGAACGCTTCCCATTTGTCCGGGAACATTTCGGACACGCCGAACTGATAATACCAGGCGAGTTCCGGTCGCGTCGCGGTGTAGATCCCGCGCAGGATCAGCGCACTGGCACGCTCCGGATGCGTCTCGGCATAGGCCAAGGCCAGCGTCGACCCCCACGATCCGCCGAACACGAGCCAGCGGTCGACCCCGACCATCGCCCGCAGCCGCTCGATATCGGCGACGAGATGCCATGTCGTGTTCGCCTCGAGCGACGCGTGCGGCGTGGAACCACCGCAGCCGCGCTGATCGAACAGCAGCACGTCATAGCGCGCCGGATCGAACAACTGCCGGTGGCTCGGCGAAATGCCGCCGCCCGGGCCACCGTGCAGGAACACCGCCGGCGTGCCGCCCGGCGTCCCGCACCGCTCATAGGCGATGACGTGCCCGTCGCCGACGTCGAGCATCCCCGTCGCATAGGGTTCGATCTCGGGGTACAGCGTGCGGAAGTCGGTCATCGCCGAGGGATACCCCGCGCGACTTCCGCTGTCACGTCACCGCATCGGGATTACGCGGCCCTGCACCATCACATAATTGACGTGCGTCACCGCCGCCGGATCGACCAACGGATCGCCCGTCACCGCGATCAGATCGGCCGATTTGCCGACATCGAGCGTCCCCGTCTCCGCCGACAGGCCGAGCAAATCGGCCCCGCCCTTGGTCGCGGCGATCAGCGCGTCGCGCGGCGTCATCCCGCCCTTGCTCACCATCAGGCCGAGCTCCTCGCCATTGCGGCCATGCGGTAAGACCGCGGCATCGGTGCCGAGCGCGATCGGCACGCCGGCCTTATACGCGCGGTTGAGGCCCTTGCCCCACACCGCCAGCGTGGCGCGGCCCTTCGCCTCGGTATTGGCGGTATAGCGCCCGGTGCCGAGATACATTTGCAAACCGCTGAACGCCATCAGCGTCGCGCTGTAATAAGTGCCGTGCGCCTTCATCAACGCGACCCCGGCATCGTCGATGAAGGTGCCATGCTCGATCGAATCGACCCCAGCGCGCACCGCCGCGGCAATCCCCTTGGCACCATGCGCATGCGCCGCCGCCTTCAGCCCCAATTGGTGCGCGGTGTCGCAAATCGCTTTCATTTCCTCATCGGTGAAATGCTGTTCGAGCCCGATCTTGCCATCGTCGAGCACGCCGCCGGTCGCGTGGAATTTGATCACATCGACGCCATACGCCGCGATCCGCCGCACCGCCTTGGCGCATTCCTGCGGCCCGGTGCAAACCCAGAACTGCTCGCCCGTCGCATCGATCGCGGCACGCAAATCGGGGTTGAGGCCGACCGTGCCATCGCCATGCCCGCCGATGATCGACAGCGCCGGCCCCGCCACCAGGATCCGCGGGCCGGGGAAGCTTCCTTCCTTCACCGCATCGCGCATCGCCAGGCTGGCAAGTGGCCCGCCGCCCAGATCGCGTACCGTGGTAAAGCCGGCGCGCGCGGTGATCAGCGCGTTCTTCAGGCCGACCGTCGCGGCATAGGGTTCGGAATATTTCGGGGTCAGCCCCTGATACCACGGCTCGCCCGCATTGCCGGTCAAATGGACATGCACGTCGATCAAGCCGGGCAAGACGGTCTTATCGCGCATGTCGACGACGGTCGCACCGTCGGGCGCGGTCGCGCCATCGTCGATTCGCACGATCTTGCCGTCGGTAACAATCACGGTCGAGGCGCCGCGCTCGGGCTTGGCGGCATCGATGATCAAATGCCCCGCCTGGATCGCAAAGGTTTCGGCGTTTGCCGTGGTTGCGGTGAGCAAAGCCATCGCGGCGATCAGAAAGGTGCGCATCGTTTTCCCCTTATTTTGTAAGCAACGTAGAAGGTTGCACGCACAAGTCGAGGGCTCAGACGATCATCCGCTTGAGGCCGGCCACCGTATCGGCTTCGCCCGCCGGCTTGTCGGTGCGGATGCGCGCGATCCGCGGGAAGCGCATCGCGACCCCCGATTTGTGGCGCTTCGATGTGTGGATCGAATCGAACGCAATCTCGAGCACCAGCGTCTTTTCGACCTCGCGCACCGGGCCGAAGCGTCCGGTCGTATGGTTGCGCACGAACTGGTCGAGCAGTTTCAATTCCTCATCGGTGATCCCCGAATAGGCCTTGCCGACCGGCAGCAACTCGCCCGACTCGGTCCAGCAGCCGAAGGTATAGTCGCTGTAGAAAGACGACCGCCGCCCGCTCCCACGCTGCGCATACATCATCACGCAATCGGCGGTCAGCGGATCGCGCTTCCATTTGTACCACAACCCGGTCTTGCGCCCGCCGACATAGGGTGAATCGCGCCGTTTGAGCATCACCCCTTCGATCGCCGCATCGCGCGCCCCGGCGCGGATGTCTTCGAGCGCGGTGAAATCCTCCGCCGCGATCACCGTGCTAAGGTCGAACCGCCCGGAATCGAGCGCCGCTGCGAACGCTTCAAGCCGCCCCCGGCGCTGCTCCCAAGGCAAGCCGCGAAGGTCTTCCGCCCCATCGAACAGGATATCGTAGAGCCGTACGAACGCCGGCGCCTCGGCCAGCATCTTCGCCGACACGATTTTCCGTCCAAGCCGCTGCTGCAGCGCGTTGAAGCTCGCCGCCCCGCCCTCCTCGGTCGCCGTGCCTTGCGCGTCGCCCTTCACCATCAACTCGCCGTCGAGCACGCCGGCGCTCCCGAAATCGCGCGCCACCTCGGGGAAACTTGCGGTGATGTCGTCCCCCGTGCGGCTGTAGAGCCGGGTCTGCCCCGCGATGTGGACGATCTGGACACGAATGCCGTCCCATTTCCACTCGGCGGCATAATCGGCGAGATCGACGCGCAAATCCTCCAGCGGGTGCGCCAGCATGAACGGGCGGAACACCGGTACATCGGCAGCGCTTGGCTGCGCACCCCTGCCCTCGGCCCAATCGAACAGCGCGGTGTAGGGCGCGTCGATGCCGTGCCACACTTCCTCGACCGCCTCGACATCGAGGTCGAACGCTTGCGCCAACGCGGTCTTGGCGAGCCGCGACGACACACCGATCCGCAGAGCCCCGGTCGCCATTTTGAGCAAGGCGAAGCGCTCATCGGCATCGAGCCGGTCGAGCATCCCAGCCAGCACCGCAGGCGTGTCGGATCGGGAAAGGACAGAGAGTCGATCGACCGCTTGCGCGATGCGCAGCGGCTCGGGCTCAGCCACGACCAGCGGGGTCGGCCACAACAAGGCAATGGTTTCCGCCGAGTCACCGACATAGTCGCGGCTCATCCGGTACAGCACCGGATCGACCCGCGCCTCGATCAGCGCGCGGATCACCGCGGGTTTCACGCCCGGCAGATCGAGCGCGCTGGTCAACGCCGCCATCGCCCAGCCGCGATCGGGATCGGGCGTCGCGCGCAGATAATCGACGATCAGCTTGAGCTTGACGTTGCGGGACCGCGTGTAGATCAGACGGTCGAGGAGATCGGCAAAGGCGCGCATGATGCGCTAACATGGGCGCGGGCGGCGCGTTCCGCCAGCGCCCATGCCAATCACGTGCCTCAGCCGGCGCGACCGCGCTCGCCATCGCGCGCTTATCCCGCAGCCGCGGCGAGTCCGGCTACTGGGATGGATGACGGATCACCGAAACCCTACGCCGTGCCACCCGTGCCGCATTGTAATCTCA
>NZ_JBBATX010000010.1:0-7520 GCF_040398505.1 Sphingomonas sp.
TCATAGGCAGATTCCAGCAAAACCGGACCGACCCGCTGGTGGAGCTTGAACCCACAATCGACTGCGATCGATGCAATATGCTCGACGTCCATCCCGTCCCCTTCGCGCCCTTACCTTCTCTTCGCGCCTTCGCGTGAACCCTCTTCTGCCTTCTACTCCATCCCAGCCCGCATCGCCGCGCCCGCCACGAATGGCGCGCCCGCCAGCAGCAACAGGCTGACCGCGCCGAGCAGTTTGATTGCGCCCATCCCGTCATCGGCGCCCAGATCGAGCGATCCAGCGCCGAAAATCAGCAGCGGCACGGCGAGCGGCAGCATCACCAGCCCCGCGACCGACCCCGCCCCGCGCAAGCCCGTCACCAGCGCCGAGGTCGCCACCGCGAGCGCCGCGAGCCCTGGCGTGCCGATCAGCAACCCCAGTTCGACCGCGCCCAGCGTCCGCGCGTCCAGCCCGAGCAACCCCGCCGCGATCACCGCCGCCAGCATCAGCGGCGGCCCGAACCCCAGCCAATGCGCCACGATCTTTGCCGCCGCCACGCTCGGCATCGACAGCCCGCGCACCGCGAGCTGGTCGAGCACGCCGCTGTCCATATCCGGGGCGACCAGCCGCTCGACCGGCATAAGGGCGGCGAGCAACGCCGCCGCCCAGATCACCCCACCGCCGATCCGCGCGAGCAAGGCCGTGTCGGGGCCGACCGCGAAGGGGAACAGGATCGTCACCAGCAGGAAGAAAGCGAGCGCGTTGACGATCCCGCCGCTCGCCCAGCCGATCCGTACATCGCGCGCGATCAGGGTCAGCATGAGGAGGCCCCGAGCGAGACATCCACCGCGTCCGGCAGCGCGATCGGCGTGTGCGTCGCGACCAGCACCGCGCCGCCGCCACTGCGGTGATCGGCGATCAGCCGCTCAAGCATCGCGACGCTTGCTACGTCGAGCCCGTTGGCGGGTTCGTCGAGCAGCCAGACCGGTGCCCCACTCGCGACCACGCGCGCGAGCGCGGCGCGGCGGCGTTGCCCGGTCGAAAGCAAGCGCACCGGCACTTCGGCGATGTGCGCCAGGCTGACCGCCTCCAACGCCCGTGTCATGCGACCGCGCGGATCGTCCGCGGCATCGAGCCGCGCCCAGAAAGCGAGCGCGTCGCACAACCGCAGACCGGAATCGAGCGCTGCCGCCTCGGCGATCAAGGCGCGTACGGGCGATCCGATGATTTCTCCGGCGGCTGGCGGAAGCAGCCCCGCAGCCACGCGGATCAAGCTCGATTTCCCGACCCCGTTCGGCCCGGACACCAGCGCCGCGCCGCCTCCGGTAATCCCGAACGACAATCCCTCGAACAAAATCCGTCCGCCGCGTACACACGTCACGTCGCGAAAGCCCAGCGCGGCGTTCATCCGTCGGCACCCGCTTCGAGTGCGTGCATATCGGCATCGGATAGCCCGAAATGATGGCCGATTTCATGGATCATCACATGCGCGACCAGCGCGGTCAGCCCGATTCCGCTATCGACCCATTCGTCGAGGATCGCGCGGCGATACAGATGGATGCGGTCGGACGGCGCGCCTGAATCCATCGACGATTTGTCGCCGATCGGTCGGCCATGATAGACCCCGCTCAGCGCGAACGGATCCTCGATGCCCAGCGCATCGAGCGTCTCGTCATCGGCGAAATCCTCGACGATCAGCACGATCTCGCCGAGATGCGCGCGGAATTCGGGCGGCAGCCCCGCGATCGTCGCCCGCGCTATGGCTTCGATCGTGTCGGCGGTCGGCGGGAGTTGATCGGGCGGCACCATCCGCTAAGCTTTACGGCCAAGGCGCGCGGTGCGCCAGCAGGAGAGCATGTGTGACCGTGGAACCGCTGAGCGACGAAGACCGTGCCGAGGCACTCGATACGCTCGACGAATGGGATTTTGACGAAGCGCGCGACGCGATTACGCGCACCTTCACCTTCGCCGATTTCAGCGAAGCGTTCGGCTTCATGGCGCGCGTCGCCTTGCTCGCCGAAAAGGCCGATCATCATCCCGAATGGTCGAACGTGTGGAACCGCGTCGACATCGCGCTGACCACGCACGATGCGGGCGGGCTGTCGCACAAGGACGTGGCGCTGGCCGAGGCGATCGACGCTCTGGTCGGGTAGCATGCGGGTTCCTGCGAAAGCAGGAACCCAGCGATGCCGAGGAAGACGCGCGTAACTCTGGGCTCCTGCCTGCGCAGGAGCCCAATCGGTCAGTTCGCCTCGACAATCCCGCGGCGCATCATCTTGCGCAGCCGCCCGGGCATCCAGCGCGCGGCAAAGGCCATGCGGTCGGCGGTCTTGCCGACATAGGTGTGGACCTTGTCGCCGTGGACCGCATCCCACGCGGCTTGCGCGACGGCATCGACTCCGGTCAGTTCGAGCCCGGCATTGGTCACGACCTGCCGAATCGAATAATTGCTGTTCCCAGCCGGGGTCGCGAGCAGCGGCGTGTCGATGAAGCTCGGCACCAGATCGCGCACTTTCACGCCCGCACCATACCATTCGCCGTCGAGCGCCTCGCTCAGCGAGCGCACGCCGAACTTGGTGGCGGAATAGACCGCCAGGCCCGACGATCCGTAGATCGCCGAAGCTGAGGCGGTGTTGAGCAAGCACGATCCCGGCGTCTTGGCGAGATAGGCGTAGCCGATCTTCGCGCCGTTGAGCACGCCGACCAG
Organism: Sphingomonas sp.; assembly: GCF_040398505.1. GTDB lineage: Bacteria > Pseudomonadota > Alphaproteobacteria > Sphingomonadales > Sphingomonadaceae > Sphingomonas. Next base: position 2,687 of record NZ_JBBATX010000010.1, read on the forward strand.
ATTGATCGCGACGACGCGGTCAAGATCGTCGAAGCTCATCTCGACCAGCGGGCCGCCCGTGCCGATCCCGGCATTGTTGAACAACACGTCGAGCCGACCGCCGGTGGTGGCGGTAAAGGCGTCGAGATGGGCGACCCAGGCGTCGCGATCGCGCACGTCCATCACATAGGTCGTCGCCATGCCTGCTGGCAGCATCGCGGCGGTTTCGCTCAAGCCCTTCGCGTTCACGTCGGCCAAGCCCACGCGCCAGCCTTTGGCGGCGAACAGCTTGGCGGTCGCCTGACCGATGCCCGATCCGCCGCCGGTGATGAAGATCGCTTTTTGCCCAGCCATTTCTTGCCCACTCATGCCGCTACCCCTTTGACGCCTGCGTTATCGTGCCCCACTGTCCGCGTCGATGCCGCAAACGCACTCTATTGGACCATCGGTCGCCTTTGAAGATGTGTCCAAACGCTATGACGGCGGTACCATTGCTGTCGACACCGTGTCGACGGCGATCGCGGGCGGCAGTTTCGTGGCGTTGGTCGGCAGTTCGGGCTCGGGCAAATCGACCTTGCTCAAGATGGTCAACCGCCTGATCGACCCGAGCGCGGGCGCGGTGCGGATCGGCGGGGAGCCGGTCAGCGATGCCGCCCCGCACGAACTCCGCCGCCGGATCGGCTATGTGTTCCAGAATATCGGCTTGTTCCCGCATATGACCGTCGCCGAAAACATCGCGATTGGCTTGCGGCTCGCAGGTGAAAAGGCGCGAACGCCCCGCGTCGCCGAATTGCTCGATCTGGTCGATCTGCCGCAGGCGTTCGCCGCGCGCATGCCTGATGCGCTGTCGGGCGGCCAGCGGCAACGCGTCGGCGTCGCCCGCGCGCTTGCCACCGCGCCGGGGCTGTTGCTGCTCGATGAACCGTTCGGCGCGCTTGATCCGGTCACGCGCGATCAACTCGGCACCGCGATTCGCGCGCTCCACGACCAGCTCGGCCTCACCACGATCATGGTGACGCACGATATGGCCGAGGCGCTGATCCTGGCCGATCGCGTGCTGGTGATGGATTGCGGCCAAATCGTCGCCGATGCGACCCCGCAAGCGCTGCTGGCGGGCGAGGGGGGCGCCGTCGCCGATGCGCTGGTCGCAGTGCCACGCGAGCAAGCGCGGCGGATGCGGGCGCTCGAGGCGTGAGCGACAGCCCGTTCCTTGAGGCGATGACGCGCGTGCCCGATCTGCTCGCCGCGCATTTGTTGCTGGCGGCGTCGGCGTTGATCCTGGGGTTGATCATCAGCCTGCCGCTGGCGATCTGGTCGGCGCGGCGGCCTGGGGTGGCGCGCGTCGCGCTCGGCTTCGCGAGTCTCGTCCAGACGATCCCCAGCCTTGCCCTGCTCGCGCTCTTTTACCCGCTGCTGCTGTTCCTGTCGCAGGCAGTCGGCGGCGGAATCCCGGCGCTCGGTTTCCTGCCGTCGCTGCTGGCGCTGACGCTCTATGCGCTGCTGCCGATCCTGCGCAACGGCGTGACCGGCCTCACCGGGCTCGATCCGGCGGTGATCGAAGCGGCCGACGGCGTCGGCATGACCGCGTGGCAGAAAATGCGGCTGGTCGAGGCGCCTTTGGTCGCGCCGGTGCTGATGGCGGGCATCCGGACGGCGGCGGTGTGGACGATCGGTGCGGCGACGCTGTCCACCACGGTCGGCCAGCCGAGCCTTGGCGACATGATCTTCGCCGGACTCCAGACGCAGAATTGGGCGCTGGTCCTCGCCGGGTGCCTCAGCGCGGCGGCGTTGGCGCTCGCGGTCGATGCGCTGCTCGGCGTGATCGAGCACGGCATCGCCGCGCGCAAACGGATGCGCGTGTTTGTCGCGGGCGGCGTGTTGCTCGTCGGCGTGCTGGTCGCGCTGGCCCCCGCGCTGCCGCGCTCGGACGAGACGATCACCGTCGGCGCGAAGGGTTTTGGCGAGCAATATATCCTCGCGCGGCTGATCGGGCACCGGCTCGAACGTGCGGGCTATCATGTGCAATATCGCGAGGGGCTCGGGTCGGCAGTGGTGTTCGGCGCGCTCAAATCGGGCGCGATCGACGTTTATGTCGATTATTCGGGCACGATCTGGACCAACGAGATGAAGCGTAGCGACATCCCGGCGCGGCCCGCGATGGTCGCGGCGATCGGCGCGTGGAGCGCCAAGACCTCGGGCGTGCGGCTGCTCGGCGCGCTCGGGTTCGAAAATGCCTATGCCTTTGCGATGCGCGGGGCCGATGCCAAGGCGAAGGGCATCGGCTCGCTCGACGATCTGGTCTCGGCGGCACCGCGGCTGAAATTGGGCTCCGACCTCGAATTTCTCGAGCGGCCCGAATGGGCGGCGATCAAGCGCGCTTATCCGCTGAAATTCGCGGCGGCCAATGCCTATAACCCGACCTTTATGTACCGCGCGCTGGAAAGCGGGCAGGCCGATGTGATCTCGGCTTTCTCCTCCGACGGGCGGATCGCCGCGCAGCATTTGACCGTGCTGACCGACCCGCGCGGGGCGATCCCCGGCTATGACGCGATCCTGATGGTCGCGCCGGGGCGGGCCAAGGATGCCAAGCTGATCGCGGCGCTGCAGCCGCTCGTTGGGCGGATCCCGGTCGATGCGATGCGCGCGGCGAATTACCGGGTCGATCGCGACGATCAGAAGGATTCGCCCGAGGCGGCGGCGCGGTGGTTGGAGAAGAGGGTGGGGTTTTAACCTCTCCCCTCCCTGGAAGGGAGGGGTTGGGGGTGGGTCGGTCTGGGGCGAGGACGACGCTCGATAACGAGCCAACCCACCCCTACCCCTCCGTTCCAGGGAGGGGAGGCTCAGCGAACCGCCGTCACGAAATAATCGAGCTTGGTATCGTCGCTGAGCACGAACCCCTTGGCGATCGAAAACCCCAACCCGCGGACATCGACGACACGCAAGCCTGCCGCCTCGACCAGCGCGGTTAGGGCATCGGGCGTCAGGAACTTATCCCAATCATGCGTCCCGCGCGGGATTTGGCCGAGTCCTTCGCCGACCGTAATCAGCGCGAGGCGCGACAGCGCAGTACGGTTGGGCGTCGAGAGGATGAGCAATCCGCCTTCAGCCAACGCACCCGCCAGCCCGGCAATGAACGCAGCGGGATCGGTGACATGCTCGATCACCTCCATGCTGGTGACGAGATCGAATTTTTCGTCGCCCAACCCTTCCACGCTGCCGGTGCGATAGTCGATCGCCAACCCCGATTGCGCCGCATGGGCCTGCGCCACTGCGATATTCTCCGCCGCCGCATCGAGCCCGGTGACCGCCGCGCCCAACCGCGCGAGCGGCTCGCACAGCAGCCCCGCGCCGCAGCCGACATCGAGCGCGCTTTTGCCGCTAAGCGGCGTAAAGCTCGCCTCGTCGCCCAGCCAGTGCGCGTCTACCGCCGCGCGCAGATAGCGCAGCCGCACCGGGTTGAGCCGGTGGAGCATCGCGGACGATCCGTTAGGGTCCCACCACTCGGCCGCCATCGCGCCGAAATGCGCGGCTTCGCCCGCATCGATAGTGGTTGCTTTTGTTACGGTTGCGCTTGTCATGTCTGCTTTCTATCAGGACCGCCCCAAGACCCCAAGGCCCTCCCAAGGAATTCCGCGCACCCCATGGCCCGTATCGTGATGAAATTCGGCGGCACTTCGATGGCGGGGATCGAGCGGATCCGCGCGGTCGCGGCGCGGGTAAAGCGTGAAGTGGCGGCGGGCAACCAGGTCGCGGTGGTCGTATCGGCGATGGCGGGCGAGACCGACCGGCTGGTCGGCTTCTGCCGCGAGGCGTCGTCGCTCTATGATCCGGCCGAGTATGACGTCGTCGTCTCGGCCGGCGAGCAAATCACCAGCGGCTTGCTCGCGATCGCGCTGCAGGCGGCGGGCGTCCCGGCGCGGAGCTGGCTCGGCTGGCAACTCCCGATCGCGACGAGCGATGCGCACGCCTCGGCGCGGATCGAGACTATCGACACCACCGCGCTCGACGCGAGTCTCGCGGCGGGCGAAGTCGCGGTCATCCCCGGTTTTCAGGGCGTCGATGACGACGCCCGCGTCGCCACGCTCGGGCGCGGTGGATCGGACACCTCGGCGGTGGCGATCGCGGCGGCGATGAAGGCCGATCGCTGCGACATCTACACCGATGTCGATGGTGTCTACACCACCGACCCGCGGATCGTGCCGCGCGCGCGAAAACTGAAGAAAGTCACCTACGAGGAAATGCTCGAACTGGCCTCGGTCGGGGCGAAGGTGTTGCAGACGCGCTCGGTCGGCCTGGCGATGAAGGAAGGCGTGCGCGTGCAAGTGCTGTCCTCCTTCACTGGCGAAGACGCACCGATGGCGGATACGCTGCCGGGAACGATGATCGTGAGCGAAGAGGAATTAGGCGATATGGAACGACAGCTCATCACCGGCATCGCGCACGACAAGAATGAGGCGAAGATCACGCTGATCGCGGTGCCCGACAAGCCGGGCGCGGTCGCTGCGATCTTCGCGCCGCTGGCGGGTGCGAACATCAACGTCGACATGATCATCCAGAACATCGCGCACGCGGCGGGATCGACCGACGTGACCTTCACCGTGCCTGCGGCCGATCTGGCGCGCTCGATCGAAGTGCTGACCCAGTCGCGCGAGAAGATCGGCTATGAAACACTGGTCCACGACACGCGCGTCGCGAAAATCTCGGTGGTCGGCGTCGGCATGCGCAGCCATGCCGGTGTCGCGAGCACGATGTTCACGACGCTGGGCGAACGCGGCATCAACATCCAGGCGATCTCGACCAGCGAGATCAAGGTCAGCGTGCTGATCGAGGAGGATTACACCGAACTCGCGGTGCG
>NZ_JBBATX010000010.1:7620-16175 GCF_040398505.1 Sphingomonas sp.
GCGAGATCAAGGTCAGCGTGCTGATCGAGGAGGATTACACCGAACTCGCGGTGCGCGTGCTGCATACGGCGTATGGGCTGGATGCGGAGGATGTTGCGGCCTGAGTGTGTCGCTCGGATAGAGAGGAGCGGTCGCGTAAAATGTGGTAGATTGCCGCCTGACCGCTTTGGGTTGAAGCAATCAAGGAAGCAGACGTTCAGTGGGATCGTGTCATCCTGTCAATGGCATAAAGATATGCCGAGACCTCGATCAACCCGAACGGCAGAAGCATGATCGGCTTGAAATTTTGGTATGGGAAAAACCAGAAAGCACAAAATAAATGTAGCATGGTGAGCGCAAAGATCAGCGCCCAGACTCGCGCCAGTTTTATCGACGGCCAGCCTACCACTATGAGCATAAGGGTCACCGATAATATCAGCCCAGCTACTAGCGAAATGTCTCTATAGCCGATTTGGTCTAATACTATGCTCAAGCCGATACCGACAAGTGCGCAGACGAGCGATTGAAGCCCGGCGTATCTCCTATTCCCAAGCTCGAACATGCGGCCCCCTCTCGATTTGGTCGTATTACGCGACGGCAGCTATGGAGGAGCCTGCCATCACATACGGATGTCCGCAATCGGGCGCTTTCAGCCCCTCCCTACTCCCCCATAAGATGCACCGCCACCGTCCGGCGGTGCGCGGCGCGGCGGTGCTCGAACAGATAGATGCCCTGCCATGTCCCCAAAACCGGCCGTCCGTCCGCGACCGGGATCGACAGGCTCGTCGCGGTGATCGCGGCGCGGAGGTGGGCGGGCATGTCGTCGGGGCCTTCGTCGTCATGCTCATAGCCGCGCGATTCGGGCGCGATCCCGGAGAACCAGCGCTCGAGATCGCGGCGCGCGGCGGGGGCGGCATTTTCCTGGATCAGCAACGAACAGGACGTGTGGCGCACGAACAGCGTGAGCAGCCCGGTGGCAATCCCGGTCCCAGCAACCCAGTCGCAAACGTCGCGCGTACAGTCGTGCAGTCCCTGTCCGGGCGTGCGGATGTCGAGGTCGCCGATGTCCTGTCGCATGACATGGGCTTGCCCCAAGGCCCCGCGCGGCGCTAGGCCCCGACGATGACACAAACATCTTCGATCGGCGCCGAGCGCCTCTCCGCCCGCATGGCGCGCGGCACCGCCTTTCTTGGCAGCGAGACTGCGATCATCTGCGGCGCGATGTCGTGGGTGTCGGAGCGGCATCTCGTCTCCGCCATCTCGAACGCGGGCGGTTTCGGCTTGATCGCGTGCGGCGCGATGACGCCCGAGCTGCTCGATGCCGAAATCGCCGCGACCAAGACGATGACCGACAAGCCGTTCGGCGTGAACCTCATCACCATGCACCCCGGTCTGTTCGATCTGATCGCGGTGTGCGCGAAGCATCAGGTGACGCACGTCGTGCTCGCGGGCGGGCTCCCCCCGGCGGGCGCGCTCGACGCGATCAAGGCGAGCGGCGCGAAGGTCGTGTGCTTTGCCCCCGCTTTGAGCCTCGCCAAGAAACTGATCCGCTCGGGCGTCGATGCGCTCGTCGTCGAGGGGATGGAGGCAGGCGGGCATATCGGTCCGGTGTCGACCTCGGTCCTCGCACAGGAAATTCTGCCCGAAGTCGCCGATCAAGTCCCCGTGTTCGTCGCGGGCGGGATCGGGCGCGGCGAGGCGATCGCGGCCTATCTCGACATGGGCGCGGCGGGCGTGCAGCTTGGCACGCGCTTCGTCTGCGCGACCGAAAGCATCGCGCACGCCAATTTCAAAAAGGCGTTCCTGCGCGCCTCGGCGCGCGATGCGGTGGCGAGCGTCCAGATCGACCCGCGCCTGCCCGTCATTCCCGTCCGCGCGCTGAAGAATGCCGGGGCGGACCTGTTCACCGCCAAGCAGCGCGAAGTCGCGCAACTGCTCGATGAGGGCAAGGTCGCGATGGCCGAGGCGCAATTGCAGATCGAGCATTATTGGGCAGGCGCTTTGCGCCGCGCGGTGATCGACGGCGATGTCGAGCATGGCTCGCTGATGGCCGGGCAATCGGTCGGGATGGTGACGAAGGAAGAACCGGTTGCCGAGATCATTGCGTTGCTGATGGACGAAGCGGCGACGGCACTGGGTCAGCGCGCGGGGTGATGCTTGCATTTTGCTAGCATTTTGTTAAATTTCAGCGATGGCCACCATAACCGTCCGCAATGTCGATGACGCCGTCTATGAACGGCTGAAACGCGAAGCCAAGGCGAACCATCGTTCGCTAGAGGCCGAGGCGCGTGCGCGGATCGAAGGTCCGGCGGTTGTTTCCGACGGCATTTCGTTGGCCGAGGCGTTCCGGCGCGTCGCAATCGATCCCAGTCCGGATTACGAAGGCAGCGTTGCGCTGATCCGGTCGATCCGCGACGAGGAATGATCGTCGTCGATGCTAGTCTTGCCGTAAAATGGTTTCTGACCGAGCCAGATAGCAACTTGGCGCTTGATCTGTTGGAACGCGCCGAACCCGACTTATGCGGCCCGCACTTTCTCGGGCAAGAGGTTTGCCGCGCGCTGGTCGCTGCCGCTAACGCCCGGCGGGTCGAAGCGGTAACTGCACGATCGGCGATCCGGGTATGGCTCGCACGGATCGAGTCCGGCCAGATGCCGCTTCACCCGGTCGATTGGCGAATGGTTCAACGCGCGACCAATATTGCGATCGACCTTGGTCATCCCCTGGCCGACTGTATCTACCTCGCGCTGGCAATCGAGCTCGATTGCGAGCTCGCGACCTGCGACGCAAAATTCCAGGCCAAGGCGTCGGCGGTTTACCCCAGGGTCAGATTACTGTCGGACTTCAACTGAACCGCAACACCCCGGTAACGCTGGTCACCAGGAACACCGCAAGCGCCGCGCCCCCACCAAACACCACCGCGATCAGCAGCGACAGGATGCCCGCGACAAACCCGCCCTGGCGCCGTCGGGCGAAGGTGCTGCGCTGGCCCGGCTTGCCGAGTTTCAGCTCGACGAAACCTGCGGCCGCGCCGCCCAAAGTTGTCATGAGCAGCGTGATGACGGCACCGACCGGCGTCTGCAGCGCGATCGCGATCGGCAGCAGCACCGCGAACGGGGCCGCCATAGCAAAGGCGGCAAGCAGTTTGGCGACATCGATCTCGTCCTTGGCGACCGGCGCGACCGCGAGCAGATCGGGCGAATCCTCGGCCGACACCGCCAGCCACGCGAAACTGCCGACGAGCTGGCTCGCGATCAGCACGCTGCCAAAGGCGAGCACCGCGGGGATTGGCAGCGCATTGCCGCGCCCGAAGGCCACGAAGAGCAAAGGTGCCATATAAATCAGCCGTAACACGATCTGGAAGGCGAGCGCCGGATCGCGCACCAGCAGCCGCCATTCCTTGGCAAAGATTGAGCGGGTCAGGCCGGCATGAAACAGCCGCCCGCTCGCGCGGCCCGTCGGTTTGCTGCGCGACAGACGCGTGCTGCCATCCTGATAGCCCGACAGGAACAGCCGCTGCAGCGTCGCGCCTGCGCCGACGAACAAGAGTGTCGCGCCACCGAGCAGCAGCAGGATCGCCAGCGGATCGCCGAACGCGGCCCGGCCGGGCAGCCCGCTCAGCCCTTCGGTACCCAGCCCGTCGGCGCGCAGCCGCTCGAACAAGGCGATCGTCGCACCCCCCTTACGGTCGGCATGCGACAGCAGTTGCGAGCCGAGGAATAAGGCACCCCCGACGAGTGCCGCCATGATTTGCCCGACGGTGCGCGCCGCGCGCGGGCCGACCAGCGTCGCGATGGCGAGCGTCAAAGCGAGGCCAAGCGCCGCAGCGGCAAGCGCGAGCGCTGCCAGCAACGCGACCAGCCCAAACAAATGTGGATGGCCGAGGATCGCGACGGGAACGATGATCGGCAACAGCAGCACGGTATAGGTCAGCGCGATCGTCCCGGCGATGCCGAGCAGCTTCGCGAGCAAGACCGTGCGCTCCGGAATCGGCGCGGAAAACAGCAAGGCGAGATCGCCATTTTCATACAGCGTCCGCTGGCTGCCGATCATTGCTTGCGCGGTCATGAAGGTCAGCGCGACGATGCTGATCCCCAGCACCCCGACCAGCATTTCGGGCAGGATCGGGATCGGCGTGTCGCGCAACGCCCAGGCGATCGTACAGCCGAGCGCCAGCCACAACAGCGCCAGGATGTAACCGATCATCTGCGCCGCACCGGGCACCCGCCCGAACAGCCCGCGCCGCGGCTTGCGGTGGGTGGCGCGCGTTGTCAGCCGCACTTCGTGCAAGGCGAGCCAGGCAAAGCTGCCGGGGCGCATCCGGCGCATCGCCCAATTCATGCGGCGGTGGCGGCGTGCGCCGCCGGATCGGTCAGGCGGATGAAGGTGTCCTCCAGCGTCATGCCCGCCGTGCCGGCGCTCTCGCGCAATTCGTCGAGCGTGCCTTGGGCGAGCAATGTACCGCCGCCGATGATCCCGATCCGGTCGGCCATGCGCTCGGCGACCTCCAGGATGTGCGTGGTGACGATCACGGTCTTGCCGGCATCGACTTGCGCGCGCAAAGCGTCCTTGACCGACCGCGCCATACTCGCGTCGAGCCCGGTCAGCGGCTCGTCGAGGATGAGCAATTTGGGATCGTGGATCAACGCCCCGGCCAGTGCCACCTTCTGCTTCATGCCGCGCGAAAAGCCTTCACAGCGCGTATCGCGCTCGTCCCACAGATCGAGCCAGTGCAGCAGCCGATCGGCCTCGGCGGCGGCATGTTGCGGGTCCATTCGCCACAGCCCGGCGACGAAGGCGAGATATTCGAGCGGCGAGAGCTTGTCGTACAGCATCGCCTCATCGGGTAGCCAGGCGGTGATCGCCTTGGCCGCCAGCGGATCGCGCAGCGCGTCCACCCCGAAGATCTGGATCGAGCCCGCATCAGGCTTCGTCAACCCCGCCACCATCCTGAGCGTCGTCGTCTTGCCCGCGCCATTCGGCCCAAGCAGCGCATAAAGCTGTCCGGCGGCGATATCGAGGTCGAGCCCGGCGATGACCGGCTTGTCGAAGGCCTTGGAAAGGCCACGGATCCGCAAGGCGGGCGGGGGTGCGGATTCGGTCATGTGTCCTGTTTAAGCGATACACCGGGGCCGTCCAGCCGGAACAATGCCTCGACCGGACGATCGAGCGCGCGCGCGAGTTTGAGCGCGAGGATCGTCGAGGGTACGAACACGCCATTCTCGACCGTGTTGATCGTCTTGCGGCTCACGCCGACGCGCTCGGCCAGCGCCGCCTGAGTCAGCCCCAGGCGCTCGCGTTCGTCCTTCAGCGTGTTGCGGAGGGTGTCGGCCATTCAGCGCGCGGCCCGCAGTTCGAGTGTCGCGAGACGGACTTGTGCCACCACGATCGCGGCGGTGAAAATGAGGCGCGCGCCGTCCCCAAGCGTCAGCGCGGTCGCGCCGCCGCTAAGCATCAGCATCCCCGCCGCCGCGACCAGCGCCGCCCAAAAGCCGCTTTCGCTACTCACCCGGCGATGCTCGCGCGTCACTTCATCCTCCAGTAATTGCGCGAGCGGGCCGTTCTTCAACCGCGTCGCCAGCGGCGAGAGATAGAGCGTTGAGACGAGCGTGAAGCCGAGCCACATCCCCTGGAAGAAAGACGGCCGCCACGTCGAAAAGCTAAAGGCCAGAAACAGCACGGTAAAGCCGGCAAAAACATACAGGCCCAGCGCCCGCGCGTGCGCCTTGCGTTCTGCCTGGTCGATCAAATCCATGACGAGAGTCCCTTTTAGTAACGCCTAGGTTACATGTAACCTAGGCGTTACTCGTGTGCAAGCGGCGTTTCGTCACGCGGGGGTTTTCGTGGGAGCGCCGTGTCGTTACAGGCGAGGCCATGCCGTCACCCGACCTCGACTTGCCTGCCGAAGGCCGCATCGTCGCGGGCGAGCACCGTTTTCCGATTCGCGTCTATTTCGAGGACACTGATCTTTCGGGCATCGTCTATCACGCCAACTATCTCCGCTACATGGAACGCGCCCGCTCCGACATGTTGCGGCTGGCCGGGGTGGATCAGCGCGCGCATCAGGAGGCGGGCGGCGGGGCCTATGCGGTGACTGCGCTCACCATCCGCTATCGCGCGCCGGCCAGGCTCGATGATGCGCTGCTCGTGCTGACGCGTCTCACCCAAGTCCGCGCGGCGTCGGTCGATATTCAGCAACGAGTCATGCGCGGTGGTGCGGTGCTGACGCAGGCAGAGGTGACGGCGGCCTTGGTCGGCGCATCGGGGCGGCCGCAGCGCCAGCCCAAGCAATGGATCGCGGCGTTTGCCCGCGTGATGGAATCAGGGGACCGTTTTTCGTGACCAGCCTTGCCCTCAATACCGATGCGACGAGCTTGTCGCCAATCGGGATTTTCCTGCACGCCGATCCGGTCGTGCAGATCGTGATGGTCGGGCTGTTGCTCGCCAGCATCTGGACCTGGGCGATCATCCTCGGCTTCGTCTTTCGGCTCGGCAGCACGCGCCGCAAGACCGAACGCTTCGAGCGCGATTTCTGGAAGGCCGAGGATATCGACGCGTTCCACCGGATCGAAGGCGAAAGCGATTTGCCGATCGCCAAGGTGTTCGCCAGCGGCGTTGCCGAATGGCGCCGCTCGACCGCAGGCGGCCAGGTTGATCGTGGCGGCACGCGCGAGCGGCTGGCAACCGCAATGGGTGCTGCGGTCGCGGGTGAGATCGACGCGCTGTCGGACCGGTTGAACATCCTTGCGACGGTCGGATCGGTGGCGCCGTTCGTCGGGCTGTTTGGCACGGTGTGGGGGATCATGCGCAGTTTCACCAGCATCGCGGCGGCACAGAACACGTCGCTGGCGGTGGTCGCGCCGGGCATTGCCGAGGCGCTGTTCGCGACCGCGATCGGCTTGTTCGCGGCGATTCCGGCGGTGATCGCCTACAATCGCTTCAGCCACGGTATCAACCGCATCGAAGCGCGCTTGAACCGCTTCGCTGATGGGTTCCATGCGACGCTGAGCCGTCAGCTCGAGAGCGAGGTGAAGCGGTGAGGGGCTTGCGTACTTCATTCCCCTCCCGCTTGCGGGAGGGGCTAGGGGAGGGCAGTGCCGCGAGCACTGTCCTTGGCCGAATTGCCCTCCCCCAACCCCTCCCACAAGTGGGAGGGGAATTTTAAGCGATGGCCATCAATCTCCCCTCGCAACGCGGGCGCGGGCGGCGCGCGCCGATGGCGGACATCAACGTCACGCCGTTGGTCGACGTGATGCTGGTGCTGCTGATCATCTTCATGGTGACCGCGCCGCTGCTGACGGCGGGGGTGCCGGTGCAACTCCCCGATGCCCGCGCGAAAGCCGTGGAGCAGGATCAGAAGCCCGTCGAAATCTCGCTCGATCGCGCGGGCAAGCTCTATGTCGACAAGGATGAAGTGAGCGAGGCGCTGCTGCCCGACATCCTGTCGCAGATCGTCGCCAAGGGCGACCCGGCCAAGCCGCCGCAAGTGTTGCTGCGCGCCGATAAGGGGCTCGACTATGGCCGCGTGATGCGTGTGATGGGCGAACTCAACCGCGCCGGGCTCAACCGCGTCGCGCTCGTGACGGTCGAACAGGGCGGCAAATGACGCGTAACGAGGGTGTCGGACTGGCCGCGGCCGCGATCGGCCATGTCGTGCTGTTCGCGATCCTGTCGGTCGTCTGGTCGGCCAAGCCGGTGCCGCTGCCGACCCCCAAGCCGATCGACGTGTCGCTGGTCGACGCGGTTGCGCTCGATCAGCGCGCACCCCCCGCGCCCGAACCGCCCGCGCAATCGACCGCGCCCGATCCCGGCCCGCCCGAGGACGCGCCGCCGCCAGCCAAGGCGCCCGAGCCTGCGCCCGACCCGGCCCCGCCCAAGCCGCAGCCCGCAGCCGTCGCACCGCCCAAGCCCGCGACCAAACCGCTGCCGCCGGTGAAGCAGCCCGTCGCCGAGAAGGTCGAAAAGCCCGAGAAAACCAAGGCCGCGCCGGTCAAGGCGGCGGCACCCCCGGCCAAGGCGGTCGCGGCAAGCAAGGCGGCGGGGGCCAATCCCAAGGCGACCAAGGCCAAGCCGACCGGGTCGCTGCTCGACGATGATTTTCGCAAGGGCCTGTCGCAAACGCCGTCCAAGGCGAAATCGCCCGCTGCCGCCCCCGGCGCGACGATGGATGCCAAGGCCGCCGCCGATATCGGTTCGGCGATCCGGCGGCAGGTGCAGCCCTGCGCCGACCGGCAAGTCAATCCGGGCCCCGGAGCGTCGCGAATCGTCGTGACGATCCGGCTGTCGCTGAACCGTGATGGCTCGCTGGCGGCACGGCCCAGCGTGTCGGACGATCATGGCGGTGTCGATGACGAAAATCGGCGCTATGTCGATGCGGTCGATCGCAATGCCATCGCGACCTTTTCGGGCTGCGCACCGCTGCGTGGGCTTCCGCCCGAGCTTTATGACGTGCCACGCGGGTGGAAGGCCTTTATCCTGCGCTACAAACTTCCGGGCTGAGGAATGATGACGATGCTGCACAAGTCGATTTTTGCCGTGGCATTGGCGGCGGCGGCCACCGCCGCGCTGGCCCAGACCG
>NZ_JBBATX010000010.1:16275-24063 GCF_040398505.1 Sphingomonas sp.
CCCGCCCCGGTGCAGTCGCCCGCCCCCGCGGGCCCGACCGACCCGCAACAGCAAGGCGAGCTGGTGGTCGATGTCGTCGGCGGCGTTTCCGCGCCGCTCGGCATCGCGATTCCGGTGATGCCGACCGCCGAAATCGCCAATACCCCGGCCGGGCGTACCGATGTGCTGGGCCAGCAACTTGCGCAGATCGTCACGGGCGATTTGCGCAATTCGGGCCTGTTCAAGCCGCTCGACTCGGGCGTGAAGCCGATCCCTTATCCCGAAGTGACTGCCCCGACCTTCGATTATTGGGGGCCGGCGGGTGCCTCCGCGCTGGTGCAGGGCTTCATCCGCGCCAATGGCGACGGGACGCTCACGGTTGGCTGCTACCTCTACGACGTCTTCTCGCGCCGCGAACTCGCGCGGCAGGGGTTCGTCGTGGCCCCGGCCGACTGGCGGCGCGCGGGACATAAATGCGCCGACATGGTCTATTCCAAGCTGACCGGCGAAGGCCCGTATTTCGACAGCCGCGTCGCCTATGTCTCGGAGACCGGCCCCAAGGGCAAGCGCATCAAGCGGCTCGCTTTGATGGATCAGGACGGTGAGAATCACACATTCCTGACCAACGGGCAGGCGATTGCGCTGACGCCGCGTTTCTCGCCCGATCAGCGCGCGATCGTCTATATGAGCTATCTCGATGATCGCCCGGCGATCTACGTCTACGATGTTGCGTCCAAGCGGCAGCGGCTGCTGGTCCCCAACACCAATCTGACCTTCGCCCCGCGCGTTTCGCCCGACGGGCGCTGGGTTTTGTTCTCGATGGCGATCGGCGGCAACACCGATGTCTACCGCGTCGCCTTGGGTGGGGGGACGCCGCAGCGGCTGACCGATTCGCCGGGTATCGACACGGGCGGCACCTATTCGCCCGATGGCGGACGGATCGTGTTCGAAAGCGACCGTTCGGGGACGCAGCAACTCTATGTGATGAACGCCGACGGATCGCAGCAACAGCGCATCAGCTTTGGCAGCGGGCGCTATGCCACCCCGGTCTGGAGTCCGCGCGGCAATTTGATTGCCTTCACCAAATTGGGCGGCAGCTTTCGCATCGGCGTGATGAGTCCGGCCGGTGGCAACGAGCAATTGCTGACCGACGGCGCGCAGGATGAGGGGCCGAGCTGGTCGCCCAATGGCCGCGTGTTGATGTTCTTCCGGTCGACCAGCGGTGGCAGCGGGCGGGCGAATTTGTGGTCGGTCGATTTGACCGGCGTCAACCTCCGGCGCGTCCCGACACCGCTCGATGGATCCGATCCGGGCTGGGGACCGTTACGTCCCTGAGACACACCGCGCGTTGACTCTCGCGGCTTCACACGCGAAGTCGTTAACCAGTTTAGCGCGTGCCTGTACCGACTGACCAATGTCCGGCGCTTGCCGGTCTCACTCTGGGAGAAACCGCCATGGCAAAACTGACCACTGCTCTCTTGCTCGCCACCACGCTGATTGTGGCCGGCTGCGCCAAGAAACCGCCAGCCTATATTCCGCCTGCGCCCGGCACGGGTCCGGTCACTCCGGGCAATGGCGTCGTGCCGGGGTCACGCGGCGATTTCGAACGCTCGGTCACCAGCAACACCGTCAATTTCGCGCTCGACAGCTTCACGCTGGAGGAGCGCGCGCGCGCGATCCTCGATAGCCAGGCGACATGGCTGACGCGCTACCCGAATGTGCCGGTCAGCCTTGAGGGGCATTGTGACGAGCGCGGCACGCGCGAATACAATCTCGCACTGGGCGATCGCCGTGCGCTTGCCGCGAAAAACTATCTCGCCGCGCGCGGCGTCGCGCCGGGGCGGATCTCGACGATCAGCTATGGCAAGGAACGCCCGATCGCTTTGGGGTCGGACGAAGCCAGCTGGGCGCAGAACCGCCGCGCGGTGACGATCGTCCTGAACTGATTGCCACTCTCGGTAACGCGAAGGGCGGCGTTGCTTAGGCAGCGCCGCCCTTTTTCGTTGCTGCTCCCCTCCCTGAAAGGGAGGGGCTGGGGGTGGGTCGGTTCGTAATCGAACTCCGTCCTCTCCCCATACCGACCCACCCCCTACCCCTCCCTTTCAGGGAGGGGAGGAAAACCTCTTGCATCCGCCATAATGCCGATATAAATATGATATCATATTAACGGGAGGCATTCATGGGTGATTCGGGTACACGCAACACCGCGCTGACGCTGTCGAGCGAGCATAGCGCAGCCACGTCGAGCGGCTATGCCATGCTGCTGGTGATGCTGGCTGCGCTCGCGGTGGGGATTTTCGGGGGGACACTGCTCGAAGCCAATCCGGCGCTCGGCGGGATCGTCATCACGCTTGCCAGCATCGTTTTTCTGTTCGTCGCGTGCGGCTTCTACATGCAGCAGCCCAACCAGGCGACCGCGATCACTTTGTTCGGCGCGTATAAGGGGACCGATCGCAATACGGGCTTGCGCTGGCTGATGCCGTGGCTCGGGCGCAAGAAAGTGTCACTGCGCGCCAACAACATGATTTCCGAGCGGTTGAAGGTCAACGACCTTCGCGGCAACCCGATCGAGATCGCCGCGCAAGTCGTGTGGCGCGTCACCGATACCGCGCAAGCGTTGTTCGATATCGACGATTACAAGGCATTCGTGATCGTCCAGATCGAGGCCGCGGTGCGTACGATCGGCGCGCGCTATCCGTATGACGATTACGAGCATCAGGAAGTCACGCTGCGCGGCAATCACGATCAGGTCGCGGTCGAACTGCGCGCCGAACTCATCGCGCGGCTGGTGACGGCGGGCATTACGGTTGACGAATGCGGCTTCACGCACCTCGCTTATGCGCCCGAGATCGCCGGCGCGATGCTGCGGCGGCAACAGGCGCAAGCCGTGGTCGCGGCGCGCGCGACCTTGGTCGAGGGCGCGGTCGGGATGGTCGAAATGGCGCTCGACTTGTTGTCGAAGAAGGGTGTGGTCGACCTCGACGACGAACGCCGTGCGGCGATGGTGTCGAACTTGATGGTCGTGTTGTGCGGCGAGCGCGATACGCAGCCCGTCGTCAATGCCGGCTCGCTCTACTGATCGGCCAGACGCGTTGGCCGCTCCTCCCAAAAAGGCGTTTCCACTGCGCCTCGATCCCGCGCTGTACGCGGCGGTCGAGCGCGTGGCGGCGGCCGATCTGCGGAGCGTCAACGCCCAGTTCGAATGCCTGCTGCGCGAGGCGCTGGCGAAGCGGGGGGTGAAGGTGGCGCAGAGCGAGACGCCCAAGCGTGGGCGGCCCGCCAAGACGGAGAATGATGATGGATGATCCCTGGTTCATCGCTTATCGCGGGCGTGGCAAACTCCAGATAACGCCGACCAATGTCAGGGGCTGGACGGCGCTGATCGCGATGACGCTGGCCTCCTTGGTGCCGATGTTCGCGATCATGCCGCGCGTGAAGGCGACGCCGATGCTGATCATAGCACCACTGGTGATCCTCGCGGTGATGTGGATCCTGTTCGTCCGTTGGGCGCTGACCAAGTCGGAAGTCATCAACATCGATGACTTGCTCGCCGAACGCCGCGCGCGGAAACGGTCGGGCAAATGATCCGCTTGCTCGCCGTCGCGGCCTTGCTCGCCGCTTCACCCGCGGTCGCCGCGCCACCGCCAGTCGAGCTCACCGCGCCCGGGCCGCAAGGATCGCTCGCCGGAACGCTGCTCGATCCCGATCCCACGGCACCGCTGGTCTTGATCATCCCCGGCTCGGGCCCGACCGATCGCGATGGTAACAACCCCGCCGGGGTCGCGGGCGGCCCGTACCGCCAGCTCGCCGAGGCGCTTGCCGCCAAAGGGATCGCGACGTTGCGCATCGACAAGCGCGGGCTGTTCGGCAGCCGCGCGGCGGTGGCGGATCCCAATGCCGCGACCACCGCGGGCTATGCCGACGACGTGCAAGCGTGGAGCAAGGTCGCGCGGGCAAAGACCGGGCGGAAATGCATCTGGCTGCTCGGGCATAGCGAAGGCGGGCTGGTCGCGTTGGTCGCGGCCCAGCGACCCGAGGGCCTGTGTGGCATCATCCTGCTAAGCGCGGTCGGTCGGCCGATGGCGACGGTGCTGCGCGAGCAACTCAAAGCCAACCCCTTCAATGCGCCGATCCTTGCACCCGCGCTCGGCGCGATCGATGCGCTGGAGGCGGGCAAACGCGTGCCTGCGGCGACCTTGCCCGCGCCGCTCCAGCCGCTCTTTGCCGACAAGCTTCAGGGGTATTGGATCGATTTGATGGCGCACGATCCGGCGAAACTGATCGCGAACGTGAAGCTGCCGGTGTTGATCCTGCAAGGGACGCGCGACATTCAGGTCAGCGTCGCCGATGCCGAGACGTTGAAGGTCGCGCAGCCCAGGGCGACGCTGGCGTTGCTCCCCGGCGTTAACCATGTGCTGCGCCCGGTTGCGAGCGACGATCGCATGGCGAACGTCGCGACCTATGCCGATGCGTCGCTGCCGATTTCCCCCGCCGTGGCGGCGGCGGTGGCGGGGTTCGTGAAGCCCTCGACATAACGCTGCATCACCCCCCGTTCGGGCTGAGCTTGCTGAAGGGCACGTCTCCACACGAACTCGGCCCGCGGGTGGCGAACAGGGCTTCGACAGCCCCGGATCCAGTCCGGGGCCGAACGGATTGAGGTGATCTTGCTGAAGGGGATGGGCGCTTAACCCAGCGCCGCGTCGAGCAGCTTCGCCAGCCGCAGCCCGCCGCGCTCCACTTCGAGCCGCGCGATCGGCGCGAGCTTCGCGATCGTGGCGTCGTCGAGCTTCACGCGCGCCGGAGTCGGGGCGCACGGGTCGGACAGCACGCTGCCATAAACCGCGTCGTGCGAGATGTGCCAGCTCTCGCGGCTCCAATCGGTGACATCGCCCGCCGTGACAGCAGCGCGCACCGCGGCGGGATAGCGCCGGATCAGCGACGGCCCCGACGAGATCGCGCGCTCGGCGAGATAGCCATCCCAAATGCTGTGCAGATCGAGCCGGGCCGGGCCGTAAATGCCGTAATCGGCCTTGGCGTCATTGCCGCCTTTGTCGTCCTTGTCGCCGGCGTGGAGCGGCTGGTGCAAATCGCCGACGAAGTGGATCAGGAAAGCGAGTGCCTCGACCCGGTCCTTGAGCGGTGCGCGCTTGTTCTTGAGCAAAGCGACATCGCGCGTGATCTGTGCAGACACGCAATTGCCGTCCTTGCACGGCGCGGTCAGGTCGAACGGGCGGCAAATGCTGACGTTCTGATAGTGCCACGCATAGGCATAGCCGAAGCGCGATTTGCCGTCGGCATCCTTGAGCGGCTTGATGCAATCCGCCCACACGCTCGCATCGGCCATCGTCGATGCCTTGCACTCGGGCGTGGCGAGCAGGTCCGATCGCGCGAGCAAGGCGCGGATTGCGACCCGCGTCTTGGGTCGGACGTTGGCCTCGGCGATCTGCGCGACCGTCTGGTGGCCATATTCCCAATAGGCCGAGGCGGGGGATGCGGTCGCGACGAGCGCGACGGCGGCGAGTAAAGCGGGGAGGGGACGAATCATGCGCTTGGCCCTACTCGCCTTGTCATCCCCGCGAAAGCGGGGACGCATCACCCGCTCCCCAAGCCGGGTCCCCGCTTTCGCGGGGATGACAGGTCGGTTAGTCCTCCGCGAACACCGCAATCTCCCTCGCGCCGCCCGAAGTAAGCCGCGCGCGGTACATGCCCGGCGTCGTGAAATGCCACACCGCCTCGCCCTGCGGCCCGGTGGCGATCACCCCGCCCGCTCCGCCGAGTGCAGTGACCTCCGCCAGCACGGCGGCCACCGCCGTTTCCAGCGATTCGCCCGCCAGTCGCACCCGCGCGCAAATCTCGTGGGCAACGCCTGTGCGGATGAAGAACTCGCCCGATCCGGTGCAGGAAACTGCCGCCGCTCGGTCATCGGCATAAGTGCCAGCCCCGATCAGCGGCGAATCGCCGATCCGGCCCCAGCGCTTGCCCGTCACCCCGCCGGTCGAAGTCGCGGCGGCGACATGGCCATGTTCGTCGCACGCGACCGCGCCAACCGTGCCATATTTCATGTCGACATCGAACGCTCCGCCGCCCGCGATCATCTCGGCGAGCTGCGCACGGCGTTCGGGCAAAGCGAGCCAGTCCTGCGTCGCCGCTTCGCAGCCTTGCGCGCGCGCAAAGGCGTCGGCCCCCGCGCCGCTCAGCAACACGTGTGGCGAATGTGTCATCACCGCGCGCGCGGCGCTGACCGGGTGGCGCGTTGCGCTGACCCCCGCCACCGCCCCGGCGTTCCGGTCGCTGCCGTCCATGATTGCGGCGTCGAGTTCGGCCACGCCGTCCTGCGTCAGCGCAGCACCGCGTCCGGCGTTGAAGTGCGGATCGTCCTCAAGCACGCGCACCGCGGCCTCGACCGCGTCGAGCGCCGCGCCGCCGCCGGTCAGGATCGCGGCTCCGGCATCGAGCGCGCGGCTCAAGGCGGCACGCGCGCCCTCGGCTTGCGCGACCGTAACCGTCGCGCGCGTCATCTGCCCCGCGCCGCCGTGCAGCACCAATGTCCAGCTCATGCCGTTCGCTCCTGTCGTTCGCGCGGACGTAACCCGATCAGCGGGCGGAGCCAGCCAATCTCGCGCCCGATTGCATAAAAGGCCCAGCATCCGCCGACCGTCGTCGCCAGCAGGATCAGGAATTCCACCACCGCCGGCAAGCCGAGCGGCAACAACGCGCCCTCGACCCCGACGATGATCGTTTGGTGGATGATATAGAAGGGGAACACCGCTTCGGTCATCACGCGCCGCCACCGATGATCGCGGTTGAGATAGCTGTCGGCGAAGCCGATCAGCGCGACGATGATGCTCCACCCCTGCACCGCACGCGCGCTGGCGAAGAGGATGCCGTATGGCCAGGCTGGCGTCGTGCTGCCGGGCCATTCGATCTCGATCGCCACGACGACACCGTAGCAGAGCAGCCCGACGCCAAGCGCCCATGGCCACCACCGCCGCATCGCCGCCAGCGCGCCCGGCGACCCGGCGAGCGCAAAGCCGAACAGGAACCCCGGCAAATATTGCGCGTGCGACACCAGATCGTCGACCAGCGTGTTGGTCGGCCCGACCCCAGGAAACAGCCACGCGCTGACCGCGACCAGCCATGCGGCCGGGATCAGCCACACCAGCACCGTTCCGAACACGCGGTCGAACAGCCCTTGCCCGCTGCGCGCCCCGAAGCCTGCGACCAATAAAGCAAGCAGCATCGTGTAGAACCACAGATAGGCGACGAACCACAAATGCTGCCACGTCGGCAGCGCCACGCCCGACAGGATGCCGAAGCGAAAATAATCGTGGGTCAGGAAATAGCCGAAATCATGGGCATAGCCGCGCTGCGTGGTGAGCTCGATCCAGGGTTGCACCGGGACCACGATCAGCACCCCGAACAGCAACGGTACGATCAGCCGCAGCGTGCGATTGGCGGCAAAGCCTGGCGTACCCGACCCCTTGATCAGGAGCGCGCGGCTGGCATAGCCCGACACCACGAACAGCAAAAGCAACCGCCAACTGTTCAGCGCAAGCATTGGCAGCGCGACCCAATCCTGCGGCTGCGCGGTTTTGACATGGAAACCCCATGGCACGAACACCATGCCGATATGATAGAAGATGAGCAGACCGAACGCGCCGATCCGTAGCCAGTCGAGACCTAGGTGCCGTTCCATCGCGCGGCCTTAGGGTCTGTTTGAAATACGCGGAAGAGCGCATTTCTTCGCACCGCCAAAACGCGGCGCACCGCGTTTTCGAACGTTCCGCATCGCGTTCGTCCCATCGCAAG
>NZ_JBBATX010000010.1:24163-33252 GCF_040398505.1 Sphingomonas sp.
AAACGCGGCGCACCGCGTTTTCGAACGTTCCGCATCGCGTTCGTCCCATCGCAAGCTATTTCGGTTGGCCGACAACGGCGCTATAGCGCGCAGGCAACCAGAGGAAATCGATCATGTCCCTCCGCCCGTGGCGCGACATCAACCGCCGTCAGAGCCGCCAGATCATGGTTGGCAATGTCCCCGTCGGCGGCGACGCGCCGGTCACCGTCCAGACCATGACCAACACGCCGACCAACGACGCGAAGGCGACGATCGACCAGATCCGCCGCTGCGAGGATGCCGGGGTCGACATCATCCGCGTGTCCTGCCCCGATGTCGAAAGCACCGCGGCGCTCAAGCAAATCGTCCGCGCGAGCCGGGTGCCGATCGTCGCCGATATCCACTTCCACTATAAGCGCGCGCTCGAAGCCGCCGATGCGGGGGCGGCCTGCCTGCGCATCAACCCCGGCAATATCGGCTCGGCGGCGCGCGTGAAGGAAGTGGTCGATGCGGCCAAGTCCAATGGCTGCGCGATCCGGATCGGCGTCAATGGCGGCAGCCTTGAGCGGCATTTGCTCGAAAAATATGGCGAGCCGTGCCCCGATGCGTTGGTCGAATCGGCGATGGATCACATCAAGCTGCTGCAAGACCATGATTTCCACGAATTCAAGGTCGCGGTGAAGGCCTCCGACTTCTTCCTCGCGGTCGCCGCCTATCAGCAGCTCGCCGAACTGGTCGATTGCCCGCTGCACTTGGGTATCACCGAAGCCGGCGGGTTCGTCGGCGGGACAGTCAAGTCGGCGATCGGGATCGGCTCGCTTTTGTGGTACGGGATTGGCGACACGATCCGCGTCTCGCTCTCGGCCGAGCCCGAGGATGAAGTCCGCGTCGGCTTCGAGATCCTGAAAGCGCTCGGCATCCGCAACCGCGGCGTCCGCGTGGTGAGCTGCCCGAGCTGCGCGCGG
The DNA here is from genome assembly GCF_040398505.1 of Sphingomonas sp. Classification (GTDB taxonomy): domain Bacteria; phylum Pseudomonadota; class Alphaproteobacteria; order Sphingomonadales; family Sphingomonadaceae; genus Sphingomonas. Next base: position 25,108 of record NZ_JBBATX010000010.1, read on the forward strand.
CAGGGCTTCGACGTGATCCGCACGGTGCAGGCGCTCGAAGAACGGCTCCAGCACATCCGCACGCCGATGAGCCTTTCGGTGCTCGGCTGCGTCGTCAACGGCCCCGGCGAAGCGCGCGAAACCGATATCGGCCTCACCGGCGGCGGCAATGGCAAGCATATGGTCTATCTCTCGGGCGTGACCGATCACACGGTCAATTCCGAGGACATGCTCGAACATATCGTCAAGCTGGTCGAGGAAAAGGCGGCGGCGATCGAAGCGCATGACGCGGCGGTGGCGGGAGCACAGGCGGTGGCGGCGGAATAGGTCCTGTGCTACGTCATGGGTATCAGGAGTCGCTCATGACCTATCAGGCAAAGGTAATCGCTGGAGGAAAGCTGGTCATTCCGGCTGACTTGCGTCGTGAGCTTGGCATCAAGACCGGCGACTCGCTGATCGTCGATCGCGACGACGAAGGGCGCATCGTGCTCAAGACGCGTGCGCAAGTCGTACAGGAAGTTCGCGATACGTTTCGCGCCTTGCGAGGCCCGAGCGACGGCAATAGCGTGGTCGACGAACTTATCGCCGAACGTCGCGAGGAGGGCAGACGCGAAGATCTCGATCTGGAAGCATGGCTGGCGGCGCGGCGGTGAACGTCGTTCTCGACGCATCTTCGATATTGGCGATTATCTTCGAAGAAGCAGGCGCAGACGCCGCCATTGACGAAAGCGATGGCGCGCTGGCGTCGGCAGTCAATCTCGATGAAGTTTTGCATAAATGCGCTCGTCGAAACATCGCTGCAAAGGATGTGGTTCGGCAGTTGAGTAATCTCGGAATCGAGATCGCACCGTTCGATTCCGCCGCCGCTCGGGTAACGGCCGATTTGTATCCCCGGGTCGCTCGGACCGGGACGTCGTTCGCAGATCGCGCGTGCCTAGCGCTCGGCAGCATGACCGACCGACCCATTCTAACTTGCGACGGTAAATGGATGAAGCTTGGCCTCGACCTCGACATTCGCATGATTCGCTAGCCGCGCCGCCTTTATCGCGCGTTATCCATAACCCTTAGCCGCGCCCTAAAGCCGCTGTATTACGCTGGCACTCGCGCTCGGGTCTTTCATCATCGTCGGGATCGGCATCGGGCTGGCGCTGCCCGCGGCCAAGCGCCCACCTGCGCCCGCAGCGGCTGCGGTCGCTGCCGCCACCGCCACCGATGGCACCGCCCCGCGCGCCGTGCCGACACCCACCCGGATCGATCGCAGCAACAGCGGCCACTTCCTAGCCGTTGCCGAGGTGAACAGCGAGCCGATCCGCTTCCTCGTCGATACCGGAGCCGATACCGTCGCGCTGACGATAGCGGATGCCCGGCGCGCGCATGTCGATTTTGATCCCGACCGGTTCGAAATTGTCGGCAAGGGCGCGGCCGGCGATGTTCGTGGGCAGGAAGTGCGGATCGCCGACATCGTGCTCGACGGCAAACGCGTGTCCGATGTCCGCGGTGTGGTGCTGCAGGACTGCGAAATGTCGCTGTTGGGGCAGACCTATCTGCGCCACATCGATACCGTGAAGATCAGCGACGACAGGATGACTCTGGAATAGCGTGCTGTCCCAGCGGCGATCTTTTCCCTGACACGGGGCGTCGGTGACGCTATCGACGCCCATCATGAAAGCCGTGTCCGCCAAACTTGCCTTCGCCGTCGCCGCGGCCGGCATCGCCAGTTATTCGGTGATGGATGCCGTGATGAAGGACATGTCGATCCTGCACGGCGCGTATAGCGCGGTGCTGTGGCGGTCGGTCGGGGGCGCGTTCCTGCTCGGGCCGATCTTCGTCGCGCGGCGGAAAGCATGGCCCGGGCGTGCGGCAATGACGCTCCACATCGCGCGCAGTGCCGTGGCAGGCGCGTCGGTGCTCTTGTTCTTCTGGGGGCTGGTGCGCGTGCCGATGGCGCAAAGCGTGGCGCTGACGTTCCTTGCCCCGCTGATCGCCTTGTTTTTGGCCGCCGCAACGCTCGGCGAGCGCATCCGCCGCGCGGCGATCGCCGGATCGGTCGTCGCCAGCATGGGCGTGCTCGTGATCGCTGCGGGGCAAGTCCAGGCGCACGCCTCGACCGAGGTCGTGCTTGGCTCGGTTGCAGTCGTGCTTGCCTCGGTCCTTTATGCCGGCAGCCTGATCCTGCTGCGCAAGCAAGCGCAGGTCGCCGATCCGCTGGAGGTCGCCTTGTTCACCTCGATCGTGCTGGGCGGCATGCTGCTGGTCGGGGCGCCGTGGTTCTCGGCCATCCCACCCGTCGCTTATATTCCGCACATCCTCGGTGCCGCCGCACTCGGCTCGGTTTCGGCGATGGCGCTGGCCTGGGCCTATGGGCACGCCGAGGCGCAAGTCTTGGCCCCGGCCGAATATACTGCCTTTGTCTGGGCGGCTTTGCTCGGCTGGTGGGTGTTCGGCGAGAGCGTGTCGCTCTACACGGTCGCGGGGGCGGCCCTGATCATCGCCGGGTGCATCGTTGCGGTGCGCGGATCGACCACTGCCCCCGCTCCCCAAACCGAGGCTGCCGCATGACCACTCAAATTCGCCCCGCCAACTCTGCCGACGTGCCGCTGATCCTGCAATTGGTGCGCGATCTCGCCGCGTTTGAACGCGAGAGCGACAAGGTCATCGCGACCGAGCCGATGCTGTTCGAGGCGCTGTTTGGCCCGCATCCGGCAGCCGAGGCGGTGATCGCCGAGCTTGACGGTACACCTGTCGGCATGGCGCTGTTCTTCCACAATTTCTCGACCTGGACCGGGTGGCGCGGGCTGTATCTTGAGGATCTCTATGTGACGCCGGAGGCGCGCGGCGCGGGGGTCGGCAAGGCGCTGCTCCAGCATCTGGCCGCGCTCGCGGTCGAACGCGGCTGTACACGGTTCGAATGGTCGGTGCTCGACTGGAACGAGAAAGCGATCCGCTTCTACAAGGCGATGGGCGCCGAGCCGATGGAGGAATGGACCGTGTACCGTGTCACCGGCGATGCGCTGGCGAGCTTGGCGGGGCGGGACTGAGCCCCGCCCCCCCAGGCGCATTGGTCCATCAGGATTTGCCAGCCTTCGCCGCTTCATAGCGTGCGATCGCCTCGATCGTGACGCGGTGCGCTTCGGCCGCGTCGCCCCAAGTGCCGACGCGCACCCACTTCTTCTTTTCCAGATCTTTGTAATGCGTGAAAAAATGCTCGATCTGCTCGAACACGATGTCGGGCATGTCGCCGCGCTCATTGACGTTTGAATAATAAGGGAAGGTCGAATCGACCGGCACGCAGACGAGCTTTTCGTCGCCGCCGGCTTCGTCTTCGAGGTTGAGCACTGCGATCGGCCGCGCGCGCACGACGCAGCCCGGAATGAACGGCGAGCGCGCAATGACCAGCGCGTCGAGCGGATCGCCATCGGGCGACAGCGTGTGCGGGATGAAACCGTAATTCGCCGGATAGCGCATCGGCGTGTGCAGGATGCGATCGACAAACAACGCGCCGGAGGCCTTGTCGAATTCATACTTTACCGGCTCGCCGCCGCTCGGCACTTCGATGATGACGTTGAGGTCTTCGGGCGGGTTTTTACCAACCGGAATCATGTCGATGCGCATGTGAAATCCTTGATATGAAATATTGTGGCGCTGCGCCCCTTTATCGGGGCATCAGCAACCGATCGAGGCCACCCTCTCCGGTGCCAACCTTCACGAGGTGCGGATAGCGCAGGCCACCGTGATAGTCGATGCTGACCGGCGCGATCGTGTCATTGGCCTTGACCAGCAGCACGATCGGCTCCTTGCGCGTCTTGGCTGCGGTCAGCGCGACCTTCATTGCCTCGTTTGAAAACGCCGTCCCGTCGACCGCGACGATCGTGTCGCCGGGGGTTAGCCCCGCCTTGAAGGCAGGGCCGTCCCAGCTCACGCCGGTCAAGCCGCCATCCTTGTTGATCGTCAGCCCAAGCGAATAGCTGAGATCGGTGTTCTTCCGCGCGGCCTCGGCATTCCGGAACGCGAGCGTCGGCGTCTCGTCATAGACGAGCTTATAGCCATTCGCCTCGAACCCTTTGAGCGGGGCGGGTGCGCCCGTCTCGGTCAGCCGCTGCTTGAGCAAGCGCGCCCAATCGTACGGCTGCACCGCGTTCAACGTCGCGACGACATCGTCGAACGTATAGGTCACCTCGCCATAATCGCCGTCGGTCAGGCCGAAGAACTTGGCGGCAAAATCGTCGATCGACTTGGTCCCGCCCGATTGCGCGCGCAGGATCGAATCGACCTCCATCCACACCAAAAGGCCTTCATTGTAATAGTCTTCCGAGCGCTGATAGCTGACCCAGCCACGCGGGCGGCGCTGCGACATCGTCGGATCGTTGGTGGTGTCGAGCAGCGGCTTCCAGTTGCGACCGGGGCGATTGTCGAGCTGCGCCAGGATCGCGGCATAGCCGTCGAGCGTATCCTGCTTCGACACGATCCCCGAACGCGCCTGCAGCACATAGCCCCAGAATTGCGTCTGGCCTTCATAGACCCACAGCAGCGAATCGCGCATCGGGGTGCGGTAATCGGGGGTCCACAGATCGGCACCGCGGCGGAACTTGCCGTCCCAGCTATGGGTATATTCGTGCGGCAGCAGATTGCGTGATCCCGGGCCTTCCTTCCACTTGGTGAAATAGCCCGGCTTCACGCCGTCTTCCGAACTGCGATGATGTTCGAGGCCCTGCCCGCCAATCTGCTCCGAGAAGGACAGCAGGAAGGTATAATTGTCGTAATGCTGCGCGCCGAACAGCTTCACCGCTTGTGTGACGAGGTTCTTGTGCGCGTCGATCTGCTCGGGCGTCGCGGCGAGTTCCTCGGGCTTGTCGGCATAGACGTCGAGATCGACGCGCGGCGACAGTTCCCAGCGCTTGAAATAGCGTCCGGCGAGCACGGGTGAGTCGACCAGCACTTCGTAATTGGTCGGCTCATAGCTGTAGACCGATCCGGCCGCCTTGGACGGCAGGCCCGACGAGGCAGTCCAGCCGGCGGGATAGGTCACGCTCGCCCGCACCGGGATTTGCCGCGTGAAATAGCCGGCCGGATACAGGCTCATCGAATTCCACTGCAGCCGCAGCATGTCCGGCCCCATCACGATATTGCCCTGGTCGGCAGCGGTGGCGGAGAGGAATTGCAGGTCGATATCCAGGGCCTTGGCACCGGCGGGCACATCGATGTGGAACGCCGTCACATCGACCGGGTCGCGCGTCCACGCGATCTCCCGATTACCATTTGGGCCCCCGGCGCGGATGTGCAGCCCGGCGAGCTTGTCGATCTGCCCGCTTGGCGAGTGGTTGCCCGGCAGCCATTTCGGGAAGAGCAGCACCATCGGCCCGGCCGAGACGCCGGTGATCCGCTCGCGCGTGGTGAAGATGCCGCGCTTGGTGTCGGTTGCGTCGATGTCGAGCTCGATCCGGCCGGGAAAGGGAATGTCGCGCGCCGCCGGGATCGTGTCGATGAAGGGGACTGGCTGCGGTTTGGAATTTTCCGCGCCCGCCGGGGCAGCGCAGGAGGCAAGCAGCATGGCGGTGAACGCGGCGCGACGGATCATATGGTTAAGCCTCTGAGATAGAAATTTGCGGTGGTGTAAGCGGGCATCACGCCCGGCGTCCAGTCTAGGATCCGCTGCCGCTGCCGAGCACGTTGATGGTGAAGGCGAGCACGCCGATGTTGAACACGAACGCGGCAAGGCAGTGGCCGAGCACGACGCGGCGCACTTCCCGTGACGAAATCTCCACGTCGGAGGTCTGGAAGGTCATGCCCAGCGTGAAGCTGAAATACAGGAAGTCCCAATAATCGGGTTCGTCGCATTTCGGAAAGTCGACGCCGCCCGCGTCGGTCCCATCGCCGTCACAGTCGGAATAGAAGAGATGCGCATAGTGCAGGGCGTAAATGGAGTTTGAAAACAGCCACGCCAGCACCAGCGTGACGATCACCAGGGCAATCGCGAAGGCGTCGGCTTTGCCGTGTAGTTCCTTGGCGACCGAGGTCAGGATCACGATCATCGTGACCCCGGTCAGGATCAGCAGCCCGGCGCGGTTGGCGTCGTTCGCCTCGGCTGCTTTGCGCATTTGCGCGGCGTCGCCTTTGCGCAACAATGTGGAGACCGCGATCAGAAACACCGCTGCCGCGCCGTCGAATGCCGCCATCGTGCCGCGACCCCAGCCGAGCGGCGGAATCGCCACGAACAGCCCGCCCACGAACAGCAATGTGAACAGGATGAAGCGCGGGGGCGCGATTTTCTGGCCGAGATTGAGGGTCATAACCGGGGTGCTACCGCGCCCGACCCCCTCAATGCAACGCGCGCTGCAGCATGAGACCCGCGATGAACAGTAAATACAGGCCGAACACGCGCTTGAGCGGTTCGGCCGGAAGCGCGTGCGCCGCGGCAACGCCGAGCGGGGCAGTAAGGATCGACATCGACGTGATGACGCCTGCCCCGAGCAAATTGACATAGCCGACCGATCCGACCGGCAAACCGGGCTTGCCGAGGCCGATCAGCATCCAGCCGATCGTGCCCGGCACCGCGATAAGAAAGCCGAACCCGGCAGCGGTCGCGATCGCGCGGTGGATCGTGCGGCCGCACAGCGTCATCACGATCACCGCAACCGTGCCGCCGCCAATCCCGAGCAGCGACGAGAACAGCCCGAGCCCGCCCGCAATCCCGGCGCGCGCCGCCCCCGTCGGCATTGTGTCGCTGATCTGCCGCCGCGCGAGTTTCGGTATCAGAAAATTGACCGCCATCAGCGCGACGCCGCACGCGAAGATGATCGTCAGCGTCATGCCGGTCATTCGGCTGGCGAGCAGCACGCCGATCCCGACCCCCGCGATGATCCAGGGAGCCCAGCTTCTGAGGATCGCGAAATCCACAGCACCACGCTTGGCATGGCTGAGCGTCGAGCGCAGCGACGTGATGACGATCGTGGCGAACGACGTGCCGATCGCAACATGGGTATCTTCGGCGCGCGCGCCGCCCAACAGCGGCAACAGCGCGACCATCGCCGGCACCACGACGAACCCGCCGCCAATGCCGAACAGCCCCGCTGCGAACCCGGCGAACAGTCCGGCGGCTAGCAGGGCGAGGATCACCGGACCCCATTCGATCATGAGGCTCATTGTCGACGCAACTTCAGGGGACGCATGGATACCTTCGGAAAATGAGTCCGGGAATCCTGCGGATGCTGAAAGGAGCTGTTGTCGCCCCGATTAGGAGTAGGCTGCGGTGCGGCGCTAGGTGTGTCAAGAAATCTTCTCCCCTCCCTTCCAGGGAGGGGAGGAAGGAAAACGACCTATCTAGCCTAACGCCCCGCCTTCGCTTAGATAGCGCTGCTTCATGGCTCGTATCGAAACTCCCAAACGCATCCGTGGTACGCAGGACATCTTCGGAGATGAACAGCGCCGCTTTGCCCGCGTCGTCGACACGTTCGACCGCATCCGCCGGCTCTATTGCTTTCAGCGCGTCGAGCTTCCCGTGTTCGAGGCAACTGCCGTCTTCGCGCGTTCGCTCGGCGAGACGACCGACGTCGTGTCGAAGGAAATGTACACGTTCGAGGATCGCGGCGGCGATTCGCTGACGCTGCGCCCCGAATTCACCGCCGGCATCGCGCGCGCGTATCTGACCGAGGGGTGGCAGCAATACGCGCCCCTGAAGATCGCGACGCACGGCCCGGTGTTCCGCTACGAACGCCCGCAAAAGGGCCGCTTCCGCCAATTCCACCAGATCGACGCCGAAGTGATCGGTGCGGCCGAACCGGCGGCGGATGTCGAATTGCTCGTGCTGGCGGATCAATTGCTCCACGAACTCGGCATTGCCGACGGGGTGACGCTGCAGCTCAACACGCTGGGCGATGCCGAGACGCGTGACGCTTGGCGCGCGGCGCTGGTCGCGCATTTCGAGGCGCATCGCGACGTGCTGAGCGAGGACAGCCTCGCGCGGCTGGACAAGAACCCGCTTCGGATTCTTGATTCGAAAGACCCGCGTGACCGGCCGGTGGCGGACAGCGCGCCCGATATCGACGCCTATCTGACGCCCGAAGCGCGCGCCTTCTTCGATGCGGTGACGGCGGGGCTGGATGCGGCGGGCGTGGCGTGGACGCGCAACGCGCGGCTGGTGCGGGGCCTTGATTATTACCGCCACACCGC
>NZ_JBBATX010000010.1:33352-34420 GCF_040398505.1 Sphingomonas sp.
ATCTCCCCCGAACGCATCCTGCAGATCGAGGCGCGGCGTGACGAGCTTTCGGCGTTGATGGCGTCGGGGGATTTGCCGTCGGAGCGCTTCGTCGCGGTCTCCAAGGAATATGCCGAGCTCGAACCCGTCGCCCGCGCGGCGGGCGAGGTGCGGCGGCTGCGCGCCGAACTCGGCGTGCTCGCGGGCATGGAAGGCGACGACGACCCCGACATCAAGGTGATGGCGCGCGAGGAGATCGATTCGATCCGCGATCGCTTGCCCGAGGCCGAACGCGCGCTCGCGCTGTCGCTGCTGCCGCGCGATGCCGCCGATGAGCGCGCCGCGATGCTCGAAATCCGCGCCGGGACCGGCGGCGACGAAGCCGCGCTGTTCGCCGCCGATCTGTTCCGCATGTATCAGCGTTATGCCGAAGGGCAGGGGTGGCGCGTCGAGCTGATCTCCGCCTCAAGCTCCGACAGCGGCGGCTTCAAGGAAGTGATCGCCTCGGTCGAGGGCAAGGGCGTGTTTGCCAAATTGAAATTCGAATCCGGCGTCCACCGTGTCCAGCGCGTCCCCGCGACCGAAGCGCAAGGGCGGATCCACACCTCGGCCGCAACCGTCGCGGTGCTGCCCGAGGCCGAGGAAGTCGACATCAAGATCGAGGACAAGGATCTGCGGATCGACATTTACCGCTCGTCCGGCCCCGGCGGGCAATCGGTCAACACCACCGATTCGGCGGTGCGGATCGTGCATATTCCTTCGGGCCTCGTCGTGATCCAGCAAGACGAGAAATCGCAGCACAAGAACAAGGCCAAGGCGATGCGGGTGTTGCGCACGCGCCTCTACGAGGCTGAACGCGACCGGCTGCATCAGGAACGCGCGGGCGCGCGCAAGTCGATGGTCGGATCGGGCGACCGATCCGAGCGCATCCGCACCTATAATTTCCCGCAAGGCCGCGTGACCGACCACCGCATCAATTTGACGCTGCACCGTCTGCCCGAGATCTTGCAGGGCGAGATGGACGACCTCATCGGCGCGCTGATCGCGCAGGATGAGGCGGAGCGGCTGGCGTCGCTGGATGGGTGAGGC
>NZ_JBBATX010000010.1:34520-42588 GCF_040398505.1 Sphingomonas sp.
CCCTCTCCCCCAAGGGGGAGAGGGAGTCAGGGCTGCGCTCGCTTCCGCAACCGCCGCCCTCGCCCGGATCAGCGAAACCCCCCGCCTCGACGCCGAACTCCTGATGGCGCACGCCCTGGGCATTTCGCGCGAAGCGCTGCTCCTCGCGCACCTCGACGTCCCCGAACCCACCGCCTTCGCGGCGCTGCTCGCCCGCCGTCTCGCGCACGAGCCGATTGCCTACATCACCGGCACCCGCGCCTTCTGGACGATCGAGCTCGCGGTCGGCCCCGGCGTGCTTGTGCCACGTGCCGATAGCGAGACGTTGCTTGAGGCAGCGGTCGAGCATTTTCGCGAACGCGCGCCGGCGACGATCCTCGATCTGGGGACGGGGCCGGGGACGTTGCTGCTGGCCGCGCTCGATCAATGGTCGGAGGCGACCGGGGTGGGGATCGATACCTCGGAGGACGCGCTTGACTATGCCAAGCGCAATGCTGCGATATTGGGCATGGCCAAGCGGGCGCAGTTTGCGCGTGGCGCTTGGGCGGCGGGGCTCGTCGGGCATTTCGACCTGATCCTGGCCAACCCGCCTTATATCGGCACCGGCGAAAGCCTCCCCGATGACGTGCGCGACCATGAACCCGCCATCGCCCTGTTCGCTGGCCCCGACGGCCTCGCCGATTACCGCAGCATCGCGCCGCAACTCCCGGCCTTGCTCGCCCCTGGCGGCGCGGCGATCCTCGAAATCGGCGCGACCCAAGCCGCTGCCGTCACCGCCTTGCTCGAAGTCCAAGGCTTTAGGGTCGCGCTGCGATATGACCTCGGCCGCAATCCGCGCGCGCTGATCGCGACATGGCGGACATGATTTGTCACCCCGCCGTCACAACATTCCGCTTGGAGATTGTGGGCGAAGCGGCTATTGCACGGCGCAGGGGCACGCATTTTCACAATAACATTTTGAAAATGGGCTGTTGTCCGCTCCTTTAGTCATGGCAACGCTGTCGTCCGGCGACCGTGGCAGGCTCTCTCCGCCGTGTGATCGGCGGGTGTCGGGCCGGGGGCATTTGCATCCATATTCTGGAGCACGGCCGGTTTGGTTTCTGAAGACAGGACAACAAGAACTTGATCAATAATCGTCAGGCCGGTCGCCGTCGCGGCCGTGGCGGGCAGCAGCAGCGCTCGTCGGGTGGCAATCCGGGTCGTCAGGATAGCGGCAATCGCATCGACAATCGCGCGCGCGGTAATGCCGCCCAATTGCTCGAAAAATACAAGACGCTTGCGCGCGACGCGCAGATGCAGGGCGACCGCGTCAACGTCGAATATTACCTCCAATTCGCCGACCATTATTTCCGCGTGCTCGCCGAAACGCGCGCTCGCTTTGAGGAAAATGGCGGGGCGGTCTCGACGCGGCGCATCCAGGGTGCGACGCTCGACGAGGACGAGCCTGATTATGAGGATGAGGGCGAGCGCGGCGAACAGCCCCAGCCCGAGCAGACTCGCGGCGACCAGAACCGTGGCCCGCAACGCGAAGGCCAAAATCGCGACTATCAGCGCGATAACCAACCGCGCGACGGCCAAAATCGCGATGGGCAGCAACGCGGCCAGCAAAATGGCTATCGCCAAGACGGGCGCCAAGACGGGCGTCCGGATGGTAATCGCGGTTATGCGCAGAATGGCAACCAGAACGGCAATGCCCAACGCGACCAGAATGGCGCGTCGGATGGTCGCGCTGATCAGCAACGCGGCAACGGCCAGGACTATGACAATCGTGGTCGCACGGTCGCCAATGGCAATGTGGCCGAGGGCGGTTCCGAGCGTCAGGCCGAGGCTCCGCGCGAAGAGCAGAATGAGCGCCCGCCCCGCCGCGAGCGGTATGAGCGGACCGAGCGCGTCGCGCGTCCGGCCGAGCCAGTCGAGCAGGAGGTGCCCGTCGCCGTCGCGGCCGACGCTCCCGAAGTCGCCGAGCCACCGCGCCGTGGCCGCGGTCGCCCGCGCCGCGAAGTCGCGCCAGTAGAAACCGATGCGCCCGGTCTCGAGAATGTCGGCTTTATGGCGGAACGTCTGCCGCCATCGCTGAATGTATCGGCTGTCGCCGAGAGCGCGGGCGACACCGATGGGGAGGACGTGGCCGAAAAGCCGCGCCGCCGCCGCGGCCGCCCACCCGCAAGCGCGGCCACGACGGCCGAGTGATCGCACACCGTGCGCGCGGTGCAGGCAGATATGGCATTGTAACGTACCTGTTATATCCATAGCCTAGCACCGCGACACGGGAGAGGCGCGATGGCACACGATATTGGGGTCCGGCTGACGTTGAGGGCCCTTGCGGCCACGCTCTTGCCGATAATCGCGACGCTGCCGATCGCGGCCCTTGCGCAGACCGCGCCCGAACTCGCGCCGGTGGCGAACCGCAGCGCGCAAGGTGATGTCGCGGTCACGATCTACAATAATGACCTCGCGCTGATTCAGGACACGCGCCAGCTCAGCTTGCCGCGCGGGCGCAGCGTCCAGGAATTCGCCGACGTCTCCGCCGCGATCCGGCCCGAGACGGTCACGCTCACGGCAGCGGGCACGGGCATCGTCGAACAGAATTTCGATTATGATCTGCTGTCGCCCGAAAAGCTGATGGACAAGGCGGTCGGGCAGACCGTGACTTTGGTCCGCACCAACCCCGCAAACGGTGCCGAGACGCGCGAAAGCGCCCGCATCCTCGCCAATAACGGTGGTACGGTGGTGCAGATCGGCACCCGGATCGAAGTGCTCGATCGCTATGGCGGGCGTGTGATCTTCCCGTCGCTCCCGGCCAATTTGCGCGCGCGGCCGACGCTGTCGGTGACGCTCGACAGCGCGAGCCCCGCCACGCGCCCCGCCACGCTCAACTATCTGTCGCGCGGGCTTGGCTGGAAGGCGGATTACGTCGCTTTGTTCGATGAGAAAGCGGGCAAGCTCGACGTGCAGGGCTGGATCACGCTGACCAACACCAGCGGCACCACCTTCGCGGCGGCGAAGACCTTGCTCGTGGCAGGGGCGGTCGGCGAGTCGAACAATGAAGGCTATCGCCCGAATTACCCGCGCCCCTCGGCCAGCCCGCGCGGCAATCAGGCCGGGACCGAGACGGCGGGCCGCGAACAGCTCGGCGATTTTTACATCTATCCGCTCGCCGAGCGCACGACGATCGCGAACGCGCAGACCAAGCAAGTCAGCTTCCTCGATGTCGGTGGGGCACCGGCGGCCAAGGCGTATTTCTATCGCAACCCGTGGCTCGGCAAGCGCGACGAGGCGGTGAGCGTCGATACCGTACTGAAATTCAGCTCGTCGCGTGACGGGGGGCTGGGCGATGCACTCCCGGCGGGCACGGTGCGCGTCTATATGCGCGATGCGCGCGGCAACCCGCAATTCATCGGTGAAAGCGCGATCCCGCACACGCCGATGGGCTCGAAACTCGCGTTGAAAACGGGCGAGGCGTTCGATGTGAAGGTGCTGCCAATGGTCGAGAAGCGCGAGGCGCTGTCGGCTACCCGCTGGCGCACGACGATGACCTACAAACTCACCAATGCGCGCGGCAGCGAGGCCACGGTCGAACTGGTGCAGGCTGGGCTCGACACTTATTGGCACGATACGAAGATCGTGAGCGAAAGCCAGCAGAGCGCGCGCGCCGATGCCGATGAGGCGGTGTGGCAGGTCAAGGTCCCCGCCAACGGATCGGCGAGCGTGACCGCCACCTTCGAAACGCGCTACTGAGCGGCGGCGGGCATGCGCCTGCATAGACAGAAACACTTCCCCGGCGCAGGCCGGGGCCCAGTCGCGAAACGCCGGAGGTTGGACGCAGCGCTAGCGTTTCTCGGGCTGCGATGCTGGGCCCCGGCCTGCGCCGGGGAAGGAATCCGGTTGACCGGTACGTCGAAATTCGGGGCGCTGACTGCGATCCTGACGGTCTTCCTTCCCTTCGCCGTTGCCGCCCAAACCATCTCACCCGCACCCGACACGGTCGCGGTGACGATCTACCGCGCACCCGATCGCGATGCCGATGAGGCGATCGATCGTGAATGGCTCCAAGGCTATGCGCTCATCACCGAGCAGCGCCGCGTGCGCATCCCCGCCGGGCGCAGCGTGCTGCGCTTCGAAGGCGTCGCAGCGGGAATCTTGCCCGAAAGCGCGATCGTCACCGGCCTGCCGCAAGGGGTCCGCGAGAAGAATCTCGATGCCGATCTGCTCTCCCCGCGCAGCCTGTTCGCGCGCAGCTTCGGGCGGCCCGTCACGATCCGGCGCGAGATCGCAAAGAAGGTCGTGGAGGTGCCCGGCATCATCCGCTCGGGGCCTGACGGCGCGGCGATCCTGCAGACCAAGGACGGGTTCGAGGCGGTCAATTGCGGGCCGCAGACCGACTCGCTGATCTATCCTGAGGTCCCGGCGGGCCTCTCCGCCAAGCCGACGCTGTCGGTCGAACTAGACGCGCCCGCCGCCGCTGACGTGACGGTGACCTTGTCGTATCTCGCCTGGGGCTTCGACTGGCAGGCCAATTATGTCGCGACGCTCCGCCCCGGCGGGCAAAGCGCCGATCTGATCGCCTGGGTAACGCTCGCCAGCAGCGACACGACCAGCTTTGTGGGTGCCGATACGATGGTCGTGGCGGGCAAGGTCAGACGCGAGGACCGCGCGCCGTATCGGCGCGATGGCCAGGCTGAGGAATTCGAGCTGCAGTGCTTCGGCGTTGCAGCCGACTACCCGATGCCCGCACCGCCGCCTCCGCCACCGGTGATGGCCCCGATGGCGATGATGGCTGCGCGCGAAGAGTCGGCAGACATCATCGTCACCGCCAGCCGTCGCGTCGTGCAGGAGGATTTCGGCGACCTGAAACTCTACCGCGTGCCCGATCGCACCACCGTCGCCGCGCTCGCACAGAAACAGGTCGCGTTGCTCGAAAAGCCCGCTGTCCCGGTGCAAGTCGTTTATGTCGCCAAGGTCGATTCGGATGGCGATGCCGAAACGCCGCGCATCACGCTGCGCTGGGTGAATCGCAAGGAGACGGGGCTGGGCGTGCCGCTCCCGGCCGGGCCGATCGCGGTGTTTCAGCCGCGCGGAGACACGTCGTTGCTGATCGGCGAAGGGTCGATCGACGACAAGGCGATCGGCGAGGACGTCGAGGCGCAGATCGCCGATGCGACGCAGGTCAGGTTCGACAGCGACAATCCCGAGCGCGGCAAGGATTGGGAGGCCTATGTCCTCACCGCCAGCAACGCCAACCCCTATCCGGTCCGCTTCGAGGCGCAGTTTCCGCTCGAGGATCAGGCACGCATGTCGCGGCTGACGGGCAAGCTCACGCGCAAGGACGGCAAGCTACTGTGGAGCGTGCAAATCCCCGCCAATGCCAGCCGCAGCTTCGGCTATCGCCGCGCCGATCGGGACTAAGCGGGCTGTCCTACAGACATTGCTCGGTGATAGCATCGCGATCGACGCTACCCCTTCGTGCCGCCGGCGTGTTGGATCGAAGCGACGCCGTCGCCCCGTTTTATGCCTAACCTTAGCCTAAACTTCCGGATTTTTGGTAAGGATTTCAACGCCGGTCCGAAGCTCAGTCGATCTCCTCAACCGCCTCATCATGCCCGCTGCCCGAACTCAGGAACACCAGCCCCATCAGCACCGCCGCCAGCATGATCGATCCGCCCGCGCCGCCGATCACCGCGAGAATCGCGACCCAGCCCATCGGGCCGTACACAGATTGCAGCACCAGAATCGCGGCCACGATGAACACCGCCGCCACCACCGCCATCCAGCCGAGAATGCGGCGGAAGCGCGCCCAAGCGAAGGCGGCATAAGCGGGGTCGGAAAGGCCCGGATTGGATGCGGGGGGAGTCGTCATGCTTCCCATATGCGCGCAAACGTGGAATCCTCAAGCATCTCCAGACTCGGACCCCCGAGCGGAGGCGGAGAGAGACGATGACGATCGCGGCAATCCTGAGCAACAAGGGGCGCGAGGTCATTTCGATCACCGCGCATCAAAGCGTCGGCGATGCGGTTGCAGTGCTCGCGACGCGGCGCGTCGGGGCGGTGCCAGTGATGGACGGCGCGAGCGTGGTCGGGATCTTTTCCGAACGCGACGTGATCCATGCGATCGCCGAATATGGCGCCGAGGCGATGGCGCGCAAGGTCGGCGACACAATGACCGCCCCCGCCATCACGGTCGGGCCGAGCGAACCGGTGATCGGCGCGCTGTCGCTGATGACGCGGCGTCGGATCCGCCATTTGCCGGTGATCGAAGGCGGGCGCGTGATCGGGCTGGTGTCGATCGGCGACCTCGTCAAATATCGCATCGACCGGATCGAAGCCGATGCCGAGGCAATGCGGAGCTATATTCAGAGTGCTTGAGCCATACGCGTTTAGCGCCAGCTAAACCTGAGACGGCGAAAGTTCGGACGGCCTCGCATCGCGAGGACCGACGACGCGGCTTTGCCGCGGCGGAATGCGTTCAGGCGGCAGCAGGGATCGGCTGCTTGCGCACGACCGCCAGCAGCTCGCGCAGGACCGCGCGCGCGAAGATCGCCAGCCAGCCAGCATAGACGGCCGCGCCGACGCCGACGAGAATCAGCAAGCGCGGTGCCGGATGCAGGACGGGCAGGATGTCATCGACCAGCGTCACGACCAGCGCCATCGCCAACGCAGCAAGCAAAGCCGGCGCAATCGCATCGGCAATCGCGCGCAGCGACGTGCCGATGACCGGTAGCGATCGCCACAGGCTGAAACCGAGGTAGAGCGGATAGCCGCAGATCCACGCGGCGGCGAGCCCGGTCGCCCCCCATTGCACGCCGATCAGGAAGCCGATCGCGAGGATCGCCGCGCCCGCTGCGCCGTTGCCGACGCCAATGCCGGGACGCCCTTGCGCGTCGCACGCCGGTTGCAGCAGCACTTGCAGCGTCATGAACGGCATGGCGAGCGCGAGCAAATGGACGACCGACGCCGTTTCGCGCCATTTCTCGCCCAGCACCGTCAGCACCAGCGGCTCGGCCGTCGCCGCCAGCCCGAAATAGAAGGGAAGGGCGGCGACCATGATGATCCGCACGCTGCGCGCAAAGGCGAAGGCAACGGCGGCGCGGTCATGCTGGATGCGGGCATAGGCCGAAAAGGCGACTTCGTTGAGCGGCGGCACGATCTTCGAGACGAACACCTGTGTCAGGAACAGGCTCTCGGTATAGATGCCCAGCATGTGCGGCGTGAAATGCCGCCCGGCGATGAACACATCGGCCTGGCTTTGCGCGAACCAGAAGAGCTGGCCAACCGCCATCACCCCACCGTAGCGCGCGATGCTGGCGGATCCGCGGAAATCGAAGCTCGGCCAGATCAGCGATTTGGCCGCGATCGTCATGCCGATCGCGCGCACGCCGAACAGCACCATCGGTGCGAACACCAGCGTCCAGACGCCGAGTCCAAGCACTGCGCCGGCCAAAGCGGCGCTGGCGCTCGCCACCGATGCGACGATGTTGACGCGTGCTTGCCCTCTGAAATCGAAGGTCCGTGACAGCAGCGCATAAGGGAGCGCGATGAAGGGCGTGGCGAAATACAGCAGCGCCTGCACCCGCAGCATGTCCGCCACGATTGGCTGCCGATAATAAGCGGCGGCGGCGGGGGCGAGGATCAGCACTTGCGCGAGCGCGAGTGTGCCGTTGAGCAGCAGCAGCATCCCGAACAGCTGGCGGATGTCGCGCGGGGTAATGTCCGGCTTCTGGATCAGCCCGCTCGCCAGACCATAGCCGTTGAGCATGTTGAGGAAGACCAGCACGACCCCGGTCATCGCGAACAACCCGTAATCGTGCGGGTCGAGAATCCGAATCACGAGGAAGGTGGCGGCCCATTGCACGAGCTGTGCGAGAATCTGGCTGCCCGAACGCCAGATTACGGCGCTACGGAGCTGATTCGACAGCGAATCGGCGGTGTGATTCGGGTGCTTAGCGGTGGCGTCCATCGATTTGGGACTAGCCGACAAGGCTTTAAGGACCCCTAAACCCGGGGATTTCTGCGGGTTTGACGCATCATTGAAAGAAAAGTGCAAAAAACCGTTTGACCGAATGGGACACCCCGACTAGAGACCACTCCACCG
>NZ_JBBATX010000011.1:0-15928 GCF_040398505.1 Sphingomonas sp.
ATGCCCCGAACGCGATTCCGCCGGTCGCGTTTGCACCGCAGGCGATCACCGCGTCGGGCGGCAATCAGCCGCATTCCAATGCGCAGCCGCGCCTTGCCATGCTCTATTGCATCGCGCTCGAAGGTATTTTCCCGGCCCGCAATTGACCGGGTCGGCATCGTAAGCGCGGACCGCGCACCGCTGCCTGCTTGGCGGGCGGCGGTGCCGGTTGGCGCTTCAATTGAACACCGCCTCATACTCGACCCCGGCGGCCGTGCGCGCGACCGGGACGAAGCCGATATCGAGCAGGCCCATCACAGGGTGTTCGAGCTGGTACAGCCCCTGCGGTACGACTTGCTGCACGGTGCTGCGGAACAATAGCGCAAACGGTGCCCGTCCTGCGAAACCGCCGCCGCGCGCGGGCTCGGCTTCGACCAGCGTCAGCGGCATCGTCGTGCCTTCCTCACCGAGCAAGGTGAAGACGCTGCCGACATGCACGGCAAAATCCTCGCGCACCAGACCCGCTACACTCATCGTTTCCCCTTCCTCATTATTTCGCCGGGCCGATAGCGCCGCTCGACATGCGCGGCCAGATCGGCGGGATAGAAATAGACCGGGCGCAGCGCGCCGCCGGCGTAGCGCGCCGCCTGATCGGTGAAATGCGGCGAGGCTGGATCGCCGCTCTCGCCACCTGCCGTCACCGCCCAGGCGCGCAGTTTCGGGCCGAACTCGACCACCGCGACGAAGCTGTTGCCGCTCGATCCGTACAGCTTCCTGGTGTTGGCATAAGGCCGCGCGCCGAACGAGGCGAGGCTGCCCCATTGCGCCGAGGTGAAAGGCACCGGGATGCTCGGTTTGGTATCGTCAAACTTGGCCTCGATCGAATCGTCCAAGCGCTGGAAGCGATTGATCTGCCCCCAGCCGATTTTCCAGTCGCCGAAATCGCGGGTGAGTTGATCGGTCGCTTCGCCCAGCGCATCGAGCTTGCGGCTGTCGGACACGCGCGTCGCGATGTATTTGGGCACGTTGATCTGCTCGGCCTGGATGAAGCTGCCGACCTCGCGCCACATCTTGCCGCCCCACACTACGCCGAGCGTGGTCGCGACTGACTCCGCGCCCCAGCGATAATCCCAGCCGCGTAAGGTCGCGATCGGCCCGGCGAGCGTCGCGCGGCGCGGGTCGGTGGCGGGGAGCGCGTCATAGGCCGTGATCAGCGGCGGGATCAGCTCGGCAAAGGCGGGGAGGTAGCTGTCATATGCCGCGGCGATCAGCCGTTCGGGCGTGAAATCGTGTCGTCCGGTCAGCAGCAGCTTGGCATGAATCCCGCGCGGATTTTCGCCGAACGTGTCCATGTAACGCGGATAATCCGCCGCCTTCGGGCTGTCCGGCCCCGCCGCCGTCCACGGCCAATTGTTGGTGTTGAACGCATAGCCGACGCGCGGGTTGATCGCATTGGGCAGGCTCGCTGTGCCGTGCAGCCCCTTCCAGTCGGTCGCCGGATCGGCGCCATCGACCGGCTTGCCATAATCGAAGCGCGTATCGCGGACCGGCACGAATTGCGGATGGAGATAGGCGATCTCGCCCTTGGCATCGGCGAACAGCGTGTCGTTGGAGGAATTGGCCTTGCGCTCGGCGACTTTCATGTAGCTCGCCAGATCGGTCGCCTTGGTGCGCAGCCAGCTTTGCTCAAGCGCGGGGATCGGCTTCCACATCAGGCCTTGCGCGATCCATTTGCCGCCGCGCTCGGCGATGATCGGGCCGTGGTGCGAAGCGTAGGTGGTGAAGCTGCGGGTGGCGCGCGTGCCGTCGGGCTTTCGATAGGCAAGGGTAACGCGCGCCGACCGCATCGGCCGGATCATTTTGTCGTAGCGATAGGCTGTCCCGCCGCGCACCACATCCTCGGCAAATTCATCGACATTGTCGACGCCCGAGGAGGTGTGCATCCACCCCGCTTTCTCGTTGAAGCCCTGATAGATGAAAAACTGCCCCCAGGTGGAGGCACCATAAGCGTTCAGCCCCTCGCCGCTGGTCATCTGCAATTCGGAGCGGAAATAGAAGCTGGTGTGCGGGTTGATCAGCAGCAGCGCATGGCCGCCCACCGTGTTCTTCGGCGCAATCGCGATGCCGTTCGAGCCACGCGGCTCGCGCGGGACGGGGCCGGCCTCCTCGGCCGCGACCGCGACGCTGGTCTTGCCGTAAAAGGCGGCAAGGTCGTTCAGCGAAATCCGCTCGATATCGCCGCCGATGCTCCCCTCGGTAAAGGACAGCGCCATCCACGGCTCAAAATGCGTCAGCACCTTGGGGCGCACGTTCGGGTGCGTCGCGAGATAATAGTTCAGCCCGTCGGCCCAGGCGGTCATCAGCTTTTGCAGCCACGGTGGGCTGGCGCGATATCTGGCTTGGAGATCGACCGGATGGACATAGAGCCGCTGGCGCAAATCGGCCCAGATCGCGGTCTCGCCCTCGGCCTCGGCGGTACGACCGAGCGATGTGAGGTAATTCGCTTCGATCCGGCTGAAATCATCCTCGGCCTGCGCATAGATCGCACCGAACACCGCATCGGCATCGGTCTGCCCCACGACATGCGCGATGCCCCAAGTGTCGCGCGTGATCGTCACGCGCGCGGCCGCGGCGTTCATCCGCGCCGTATCCTTCGGGGCAGGGGCTGCCGCGATCGCGAACAGGGCGGTTGCGGCAAGCAGGTTGCGCGCGGTGCGGGGGAGTCTATCCATAATGCCGAAGCTATCGGGCAATGCTGCGCGCCACAATCGCTTACGGAGACGAAACGATGAAATGGTTGTTGGGGCTCGCGCTCTTGGTCGTCGGGGCCGCGCCCGCGCCGCACGCGATCCTGCTGCGCCCGGCGGCGGTGTTCGACGGGGTCGATCCCGCGCCGCATCCCGGCTGGCAAGTCTTGGTGACGGGCGACAAGATCGTCGCCGTCGGCCCGGCGCTCACCGCACCCGCCGATGCCGAGACGATCGACTTGCCGGGCCAGATGCTGATGCCGGGGATGATCGAGGGGCATGGCCACCTCTTCCTGCATCCCTATAACGAGACGAGCTGGGACGATCAGGTGCTGCACGAGCCGCTCGCCTTGCGCACCGCGCGCGCGGTGGCGAATGCGCGCGTCACGCTGCTCGCGGGCTTCACCACCGAGCGCGATCTCGGCACCGAGGGCGCGGGCTATGCCGATGTCGGGCTGCGGCAGGCGATTGCGCAAGGGATCGTGCCGGGCCCGCGCCTGATCGTCGCGACGCGTGCGATCGTGGCGAAGGGGGCGTACGGCCCCAAGGGGTTCGAACCCGGCGTGGACATTCCTCAAGGCGCGGAGGAAGCGAGCGGCGTCGATGATCTCGTCCGCGTCGTGCGCAGCCAGATCGCGGCGGGTGCGGATGTCGTCAAACTCTATGGCGATTATCGCTGGGGCCCGGGCGAACCGAGCCACCCGACCTTTTCGCTCGCCGAGATGAAGGCCGCGGTCGAGGCGGCGCACGATGCCGGGCGCACCGTGGCGGTCCATACTTCCACGCCCGAGGGGATGCGCCGTGCGATCGCCGCCGGGGCCGATACGATCGAACATGGCTATGGCGGCACGCCCGAGATTTTCCGCAGCATGGCGGCAAAGGGCATTGCTTTGTGCCCGACGCTGGCCGCGTCCGACGCAGTCTCGCGCTATCGCGGCTGGAGCGGCGGCGATCCCGTCCCGCCCGCCGTCGCCGAAAACCGCGCGTCGTTTGTGCTCGCCCGGTCGCTCGGCGTGCCGATCTGCATGGGCGGCGACGTCGGCGTCTTCGCGCATGGCGAGAATGCCCGCGAAATGGAATTGATGGCGGCGGCGGGGATGCCGGTGGCGCAGGTGCTGATCGCCGCGACCTCGGGCAATGCGCGGTTCTTCCACCTTGCTGATCGCGGGAGCGTGAAGCCGGGGTTGCTCGCCGATCTGATCGCTGTGCCGGGTGATCCGACGTGCGATATCGCGGTGGTGCGGCGGGTTGGCTGGGTGATGAAGGGTGGGGTGGTGGTTGGGCGGTAGGGGATGATTGATGATTGCATTGCTTGGCCTTGCTCTCCTTGTTCAGGCGCAGAGCTTACCGCCACCCGTGCAGAGGGTGAGCGAACGACTTCACTATGCCGGTCCCTATCAGCAGGGCGCTATTTCATGTGATCGCAATATTGCGAAACGGCAGCAACGCGAGTTCGAACGACGTTTTGGCAAACGCATTGCGGCATTGGAGCGGCGAGACAATGCAAAATGGGGGGCTGATCCCGGCTTTGACATGATCGCTTTGGGCCGCTGTTCACGAGCCAGCGCGAGCTCCGACGCGAAGTTTGAGGCCGCCCTTCGAAAGTTTGCCGTCGAGCTTGCCGCAATCGAGCGCGAGTATCGCTAGCCAAATTGGGTTCATGAGCGGAACCCGAACGGCCGCTCTGCTAATCCGCGATCACCCTTAGCGCTTCCCCGGCGAAGGCCGGGGCCCAGTTGCGGAGGTCGATGGGATGGCGCGGACCTTCGCCACTTCTGTTCCGCGACTGGGCCCCGGGCTTCGCCGGGGAAGCGGGTTTGGGGCGCGGCGATCACGAGCTACCCCGCCACCACACCCCCCTCCACCCGGATCACCTGATCGCACGTCGCCATGCTCTCTGCGCGGTGGGAGATCATCAGGATCGTCGGGCGCGGCTCCAGTGCGGCGATGCGGCCGAGCAGCAGCGTCTCGCTCCCCGCGTCGATCGCGTTCATTGCTTCGTCGAGTACGAGCAGCCGCGGACGCCGCAGGATCGCGCGCGCGAGCGCCAACCGCTGCCGTTCGCCGCCCGACAGCAAGGCACCGCGCTCCCCAACGATCGTGTCGATCCCCTCGGGCATGCGCCGCACGAGCGTGTCCGCGCCGACGAATTCCAGCGCCTCCCACATCGCCGCTTCGTGCGTGTCGCGATTGCCCCAGGCGAGGTTGCGGCGCACGCTGTCGTGGAACAGGAACCCCTCCTGCGGCACATACGCGACGCCCTCGCGCCAGCCAGCGCGGCCGCCCGCATCGAGCACCATCCCGCCGACCGACAATGTGCCCGACTGCGGCTCGGTCAGGCCGATCAGCAAATCGATCAGCGTCGTCTTGCCCGCCCCCGACGGCCCGGCAATGCCGACGAAGCTGCCCGGCGCAATCGTCACGCTCGCGCCGCTGACGCCGCCGCCGGTTGCATAACGATAGACCAGACCCCGCGCCTCGATCGCGCCGGGCGGCGGGAGTATCGGGGCCGGGGTGCTGGCGCGTTCGGCGGCGAGTTCGCTCTGGAACGCCTGCAACGCCTCGAAGCTCGGCAGCGCGAAGAAGAAGTTCTGCGCGGCTTGCTGGATCATGATCGCGGGGCCGCTCATGCGTGCGAAGATCAGCACCAGCGTGATCAGCACGGCGGGTGGCACTTTGGTCGCAAAGCCGATCAGCACGACCGCCGCCGCCGCAAAGCCAGATCCGATCGCAAAGGCGCGGCGGCTATTGGCCTGACGGCGTTGAAACGACAGCCCGGTCTCGCGCAAATTGGCTTGAATGATTTCGAATTCGGCGATGAATTCGTTTTGCGTGTTCTGGGCCGCTGCCGCTTTCAGGCCGCTCAGGAAGCCGTTCGCGCTGCCCATCAACGCGGCATTGCCCTGCACCATCCCGGCACCGATGTCGCGGATCTTGCCTTGCGCCAGGAACACCGCGCCGCCGCCGATCAGCACCAGCGCGGTCGTCGCGAGCGCCAGCACGGGTGCCAGTGTCAGCGCGAGCGCGGCCTGCACCACCAGCATCGCTGCGGCGACCGAGGCCTGGATCAGGAATTGCGCGCTGCCCGCGACGCGGCTGACTTCGGTCGTGATGAGATTGGTGATGCGGGCATGGCGCAGGCCGACGATGCGGCTCCACGAGGCGGCGGCCACGGCGCGCATCACTTGGTTGCGTTGATGTTCGACAAAGGTCGATTGCAGCTTGGCGAGTGCGATATCGCGGGCGAATTGCACCAGTGCGCGGACCATTGCGAGCAGGACGAATGCGCCCAACAGCGCAAGCAACCGTGAAAACGGGGTGTGCAGCCCGATCGCGCCCAACGCCGAGGCTGCCCGTGATTCGCCACCGGCGCGCGTCACCACCGAATCGAGAATCGGAATTAACAGCAGCAAACCCACGCCGTCGAGCACCGCCCCCGCCGCGACCAGACCGGTCGCGACCCAGCCGCGCCGCCCGGCAAAGCCGATGAAGACCCGCACGAACGCCGAGGCCGGCTGCCAGACCGAGGCGATTCCCGCGCGCGCGGTTGTGTCGGTAGCGGGGCGGGTCGTGGCGGCCATCGTCGCGCTCTGTCACGCCGATCCCGCCGCGTCGAGAGGGCGTCTGCGGAGCAGGTTTTTTCGCCAATCGTTTCAGTGCGTTGCGATTCTGTATTGATAAAGATCAAGTTGGCCTCTTGCAATGCAGCATAACCGCCCGCACCTCTGTGCGAGAAAAACGCTGCCGAAACGAGCGCGTTGTCTTTCTGTACTTGCTGTGTTCGTTCGAACGAACTATTTCGCAGTTGCGAGACGATTTGAGCCAATGCCGCTCGTGGGGACCTTGATGCCGATGACGATCCTTTCAGGCCAGTTGCGCACCGTTCTCGCGACGACGGCGATGCTCGCGCTGGCCGCCTGTTCCAAGGGCGCACCACCGCCGCGGCCCACGCCACAAGTCACCGTGGCGCTGCCGCTGCAACGCGACGTCGTCGATTGGGACGAATATGTTGGCCGCTTCGAGGCGATCCAGGATGTCGAGCTGCGCCCGCGTGTGTCGGGCACGATCGACCGTGTCCTGTTCGCCAACGGGCAACGCGTCCGGGCGGGCGAAGTGTTGTTCACGATCGATCCGCGCCCCTATCTCGCCACACTGGCGCAGGCGCGTGCGCAAGTTGCCAAGGCGCAAGCGGCGGTCGGCAATGCCCAGTCCGAATTGGCGCGCGCTGACAAATTGCTGGCGGCAGAGGCGATCAGCAAGGAAGAATATGAAACCAAGGTGGCAAACCTGCGCAGCGCGCAAGCCGATCTCGGCGCGGCGCGCGCGACCGTGTCGACCGCGCAGCTCAATCTCGGCTTCACCTCGGTCCGCTCGCCGATCACGGGGGTCGTTTCCGACCGGCGCGTGAGCAAGGGCAATTACGCTACCGAAGCCACGACGGTTCTGACGCGCGTGGTCTCGACCGATCCGATCTGGTTCTCGTTCGAAGGCGCCGAGAGTTTCTACCTAAAATATTTGCGGCAGGACAAAGCCGGTGAGCGTGGATCGTCGCGCACTACGCACAATCCGGTCGAAGTGCAGCTGGCCGATGAAAGCGGCTATAAGTGGCACGGCCGGATGGAGTTTGTCGACAATGCGATCGACCCCAATTCGGGCACGATCCGCGCGCATGCGGTGATCGCCAATCCCGATGGTTTCCTTACCCCCGGCCTGTTTGGGCGCGCCCGGCTGCTGGGTTCGGGCACCTATCATGCCATGCTGGTACCCGACGAAGCGATCCTCACCGATCAGACCCGCAAGCTCGTTTATGTCGTCGGCAAGGATGGCAAGGTCGCGCCGCGGCCGGTCGAAACCGGTCCGCAAGTCGAAGGGTTGCGCGTCATCAAGGCCGGACTCGCGCCGACCGAGCGGGTCGTGATTGAGGGGATCACGACGCTGCAGCCCGGTGCCGCGGTGAAGGCGAATCTGGTGAAGATGCGCCCCAAGGCCGCCGACACCGCGCTGGGGTCCACCCCGGAAAGTGCCCCGCCCGCCTCCGACGCCACCGCGAAATAAGGCCGAGCGACCTGTGAAATTTCCCCATTTCTTCATCGACCGGCCGATCTTCGCGGCGGTTCTGTCGATCCTGATCGTCGTGTTCGGCGTGGTCGCCTATCCGTCGCTGCCGGTCGCGCAATATCCCAGCATCGCGCCGCCGACGGTGGTCGTCAACGCGACCTTCCCAGGCGCGAATGCCGAGACTTTGGCCGAAACCGTCGCCGCCCCGCTTGAGGAATCGATCAACGGCGTCGAAAACATGATCTATATGTCGTCGTCGAACACGGGCGATGGCGCACTGGCAATCACCGTCACCTTCAAGCAAGGCACAAATGTCGATCAGGCGCAGGTGCTGGTGCAGAACCGCGTCTCCACCGCAGAACCGCGCTTGCCCGAGGAAGTCCGCCAGATCGGCGTGACGGTCCGCAAAAACTCGCCCGACATCCTGCTGGTGATCGCGCTGACCTCGCCCGACGGGTCGCTCAGCGAATCCTATGTGTCGAATTATGCGACGACGCAGATCATCGACCGGCTTGCGCGCATCCCGGGCGTCGGCGGGACGCGCACGTTCGGCGGGCGCGATTACAATATGCGCGTATGGGTCGATCCCGATCGCGCAGCCTCGCATAATCTGACGGTCGATGAAATCGTCGCGGCGGTGCGCGCGCAAAATGCGCAAGTTGCGGTCGGATCAGTCGGGGCGCCGCCCTTCAACCAGGGCGGTACCGCGTTCCAGCTCGGTATTCAGGCGACCGGGCGATTGACCACGACCGATCAGTTCGGCGAGATCATCGTCAAGCGCGACGATCAGGGACGGTTGACCCGGCTGCGCGATGTCGCGCGGATCGAACTCGGCGCACAGGATTACACAATCAATGCGCGGCTGAACGGCAAGCCGATGACCGCGATCGGCATCACGCAGCTGCCCGGATCGAACGCGCTCAGCACCGCGCAGGCGGTGAAGGATGAAGTCGAACGCGCCTCGAAAAGCTTCCCGCCGGGGCTGAAATATTCCATCCCCTACAACCCGACCGAATATATCTCGGCCTCGATCGAGGCGATCGAGCATACGCTGGTCGAGGCGCTGGTGCTGGTCGCGCTGGTTGTGTTGCTGTTCCTGCAAAGCTGGCGTGCGGCGCTGATCCCGATCATCGCGATTCCGGTGTCGCTGGTCGGCAGCCTGGCGGTGCTGGCGGGCTTCGGCTTCAGCCTCAACAATCTCTCGCTGTTCGGCATGGTGCTGGCGATTGGCATCGTCGTTGATGACGCGATCGTCGTGGTCGAGAATATCGAACGGTTGATGGCGGAAGAGGGGCTCTCCCCGCGCGAGGCTGCACACAAGACAATGGACGAGGTTTCGGGCGCGCTGATCGCGATTGCGCTGGTGCTGTGCGGCGTGTTCATCCCGACCAGTTTCATCCCCGGCATTTCGGGCCAATTCTATCAGCAATTCGCGCTGACGATCGTCTCGGCGACCGCGATATCGGCGTTCGTCTCGCTGACGCTGTCGCCAGCGCTCGCCGCGCTGATTCTGAAGCCGAAACACGATGCCGAGCCGGCCGCAGGCTGGCGCGGGGCGGGGACGCGGTTCGCACGCGGCTTCAATCGTGGGTTCGATTGGCTCGGTGCCAAATTCGGCAAGTTCACTGCGCGCGCGATCCGCAGCCTGGCAATCGTCGCCATTGCCTATGTCGTGCTGATCGGGCTGGCCGGATGGCGCTTCACCGCGACGCCGACCGGCTTCATCCCGGCGCAGGATCAGGGGTATTTGATCGTGGCGGCGCAATTGCCGCCGGGCGCATCGCTGCAACGGACCACCGAACTGCTGAACAAGGCCGGGGCGATCGCGCGGAACAATCCGGCGGTGCGCGATACGGTCGCTTTCTCCGGCCTCGACGGCGCGACCTTTTCAACCGCGTCCAATGGCGGCGCAATGTTCGTCGCGCTGAAGGACAAGGCCGATCGCGTCAATTCCACAGTGATCGCGAACCAGTTGCGCCAGGCGTTTGGGCCGCTCGCGGGCGGATTGCTGCTCGTCATCCCGCCCCCGCCGGTCGCGGGCATCGGCACCGGCGGCGGCTGGAAGATGCTGATCGAGGATCGCACCAATCTCGGTTTCAAAGCGCTTGAGGGCGCGGCGTTCGGGATGATGATGAAGGCGAACCAGACGCCCGGCATCACCTCGGCCTTCACCACCTTCAACACGCGGACGCCGCGCCTGTTCGCCGATATCGACCGCGAACGCGCCGAACAGCTCGGTGTGCCGGTGGCGAACGTGTTCTCGACGCTCGGCACCTATCTTGGCTCGTCCTATATCAACGACTTCAACTATCTCGGGCGCACCTACCGCGTGACGGCGCAGGCCGATGCGCCGTATCGCGACCAGATTTCCGACGTCGGGCATTTGCGCACGCGCTCGGCGGCGGGCAATATGGTGCCGCTCGATTCGGTGATGACGCTGAGGAACGATAGCGGGCCGTACCGCGTCGTGCGCTACAACCTCTACCCGTCGGCCGAACTGCAGGGCGACACCGTGCCCGGCTATTCCTCGGGTCAAAGCCTCGACACGATGGCCAAGCTGGCGGGCGAGATCCTCCCCAAAGGCATGAGCTACGAATGGACCGAAATCGCGTTTCAGCAAACGCAGGCGGGCAATACCGGAAGTTTGGTGTTCGGGCTCGCGGTGCTCTTCGTCTTCCTGCTGCTGGCGGCGAATTATGAGAGTCTGGTGCTGCCGTTCGCGGTCATCCTGATCGTGCCGATGTGCTTGCTGGCGGCGATCGTCGGCGTCAACATCATGGGGATGGACAATAATATCCTGACGCAGATCGGGCTTGTCGTGCTGATTGGTCTTGCCGCCAAGAACGCGATCCTGATCGTCGAATTCGCGCGCCAGAACGAAGTCGACGGCATGGAACTGCGCGCCGCCGCCGAACATGCCGCCGAACAGCGCTTGCGCCCGATCCTGATGACGTCGCTCGCGTTCATCCTCGGCGTGTTGCCGCTGGTGATCGGCAACGGGCCCGGCGCGGAGATGCGCAGGGCGCTCGGCGTCGCGGTCTTCTTCGGGATGATCGGGGTGACGACGTTCGGCTTGCTGTTCACCCCGAGCTTCTATGTGATCAGTCGCAAGGGCGGTGATTGGATAGCGGCCAAGCTGCGCCGCGGCCGCCGCGATTCGCAGACGGGCTCCCCATCCGCCGCGCCGCTCCCAGTGCTCCCCGAAGGAAATCCGGCATGAAGCGCTTGCTGAGCCTGGTCCCGGCGCTCGTTCTATCCGCCTGCGTGGTCGGTCCGAATTACGTTAAACCCGGCACGCCGCTGCCCGCCAGCGGCGGCGGTTTCGCCGAGACGGCGCGCGCAAGCACCGTGGCTGCGACTGCGCTGCCCGATCATTGGTGGCGCCTGTATGACGATCCGGTGGTCGATCGGCTGGTCACCGATGCGCTGGCGCATAATACCGACATCCGCGTCGCCGCCGCCAATCTGGAACGCGCCCGTGCGGTGCTGTCCGAACAGCGCGGCAGCCGACTGCCCTCGACCGATCTCAGCGGGCAATATGCGCGGCAGCAAGCCAATAGCGGCAGTGCAGCGGCGTTCGGCGGCTCGACTGCCGGCCCGGCGCAGACCTTTCAGTTCGACTCTTTCAAACTCGGCTTCGATGCGTCCTACGAAATCGACCTGTTCGGCGGTGTGACGCGCGCGGTCGAGGCGGCGCGCGGCGATGCGCAAGCCGCGCAAGCACAACTCGATGCCGCGCGTGTTTCGGTCGCGGCGGAGACCGCGCGCGCTTATGCGACTGCGTGCAGCAATGCCGCGCAATCCGCCGTCGCGCTGGAGACGGTGGCGCTCCAGCAAAAGACGCTCGGGCTGACCAACACGCTGTTCACCGCCGGCCGGGGAACGCGGCGCGACGTGCAGCGCGCCGATGTGCTGCTGGCGCAAACACAAGCGACGATCCCGGGCTTCGAGGCCGAACGCCGCGCCGCGCTTTATGCGCTCGCGGTGCTGACCGGACTCCCGCCCGAACAGATCGACAAGGATGCCAATGCCTGCACCACCCCGCCGCGCGTGAAAGACGTGCTGCCGGTCGGCGACGGCACCGCACTGATCGCGCGTCGCCCCGATGTGCGCGCGGCGGAGCGGACGCTGGCGGCCGATACTGCGCGCGTCGGGGTGGCGGTCGCCGATCTCTATCCCAAGATTCAGTTGCTCGGCAGTATCGGGCTCAATTCCGTCAAGGGCAGCCAACTCTTCAAAGCTACCTCGGTCAATTATTCGGTCGGCCCGCTGATTTCGTGGAGCTTCCCCAACCAGACGGTCGGTCGTGCCCGCGTGCGTCAGGCGCGCGCCGGGGCCGATGCGAGTATTGCGACCTTCGACGGCAAGGTGCTGACCGCGCTGCAGGAAACCGAACAGGCGCTCGCGCGCTATGCCGGCGCGCTTGACCGCAACGCCGCGCTGCGCCGCGCCGAAGCGTCGAGCAGCGAT
Organism: Sphingomonas sp.; assembly: GCF_040398505.1. GTDB lineage: Bacteria > Pseudomonadota > Alphaproteobacteria > Sphingomonadales > Sphingomonadaceae > Sphingomonas. Next base: position 12,255 of record NZ_JBBATX010000011.1, read on the forward strand.
GCCGCCAAGCTGTCGCAACTGCGCTTTGATTACGGTGCCGACAGTTTCCTGCTGCTGATTCAGGCCGAGCGCGACCGCGCCGACGCCCGCGCCGCGCTGGCACAGTCCGATGCTGCGGTGGCGGACGCGCAGATCAGCCTGTTCAAGGCGCTCGGCGGGGGGTGGGAAGATGCGCCCGCGCCGACCCGGCGCGAACTGACCGCACCGTGAGGCACATCCGCAGCGCCTTGTTCATGCCCGCCTCGAATGCGCGCGCGATCGACAAAGCGCGCGGGCTCGATTGTGATGCGGTGATCCTCGATCTGGAGGATGCGGTCGCGCCCGCGGCCAAAGCCGCAGCGCGTGACCAAGCGCTCGCGGCGGCGCGCGAGAGCGGCTTCGGCGCGCGCTTGCTCGTGCTGCGTGTCAACGCGCTCGACACCGAATGGGGTCAGGACGATTGCGCTGCTGCGGTCGGGGCCGGGTTCGATGCCGTGCTGCTCCCCAAGGTTTCGCACCCCGATGATCTGTGCGCGGCGCGCATGATCCTCGGCGAAATGCCGCTATGGGCGATGATCGAGACATGCGCCGCGATGCTCGCGCTGACGGCGATCGCAGCAACACCAGGCCTCGCCTGCTTCGTTGCGGGTACCAACGATCTTGCCAAGGAGATGCGTTGTACGCCGGGTCCCGACCGGCTGCCCGTGCTGCCGCACTTGACCGCCATCGTCACTGCGGCGCGTGCCTATGGTTTGATCGCGCTTGACGGGGTGTCGAACGTGCTCGCCGATACGCCGGCGCTTGCGGCGGAGTGCATGCAGGGCGCGGCGTTCGGGTTCGACGGCAAGACCTTGATCCATCCCGCGCAAATTGCTCCCGCCAACCGCGCGTTCGCGCCGTCGGCGGAGCGGCTCGCCTGGGCGAAAGCGGTGGTCGCGGCATTCGCCCTTCCCGATCATGCCGCCAAGGGCGCGATTCGCGTTGACGGGGAAATGGTCGAGCGGCTCCATCTTGCCGAAGCCGAACGGATTCTCGGCCGCGTCGCGCACGCGTAACGAATCCCCGCTGGCGTTCGTACAACGGGCTATCGCGGCCTAGGTATTTTCCGAACCCGCAGCTTCACCTTGTCCTCATATAGCGCGCACTATGACGGGTGCGTCTCAGGCAAAGCAGACACGCAGCGGGCGGGGATCCTTCCTGCCCGAACAGGAGAAATGTAAATGTCGCGCTACTTTTTCGACATTTCGGACGGATCGGACTTCCGCGATCTGGAGGGATCCGACTGGCCCGATCTGGCGACGGCGCAGATCGAGGCGGTCCGCTATTCCGCGGAGATTCTCCGGGAAATGCCGGAGCGGTTCTGGAATGCGGAATCGTGGACGATGCTGGTGTCCGATCACAATCGCGAGCACCTATTTACGCTCAAATTTGCGGTCGATACCGTCCCCGCAGAATCGCTGGTTTGCTCCGCCGGTTAGCGTCGGAGCACGCGGCCCGCCACCGCATCGAGCATCGCCAGCACCGCCGGATCGCGCGCGTCGGGTGTCGTGATCAAGGCGTGATCGAGCACGGTGTCGAGCGGTGAGGGCGGGCGGCCCGCCGGCAACGCCGCAACCAGCGCCGCGACCGCCTTGCGCGCAATTTCGCCATTCGCGCCCATCTGGCGGACGACTTCGGCCACTTCAACGAACGCGGCCTCCTCGCGCCAGCAATCATAGTCGGTCACCATCCCGATCAGCGCATAGGGCAGCTCGGCTTCGCGCGCGAGCTTCGCCTCGGGCATCGCGGTCATGCCGATCACGTCGGCGCCCCATTGGCGGTAGAGCAGGCTTTCCGCGCGGCTGGAGAATTGCGGCCCCTCCATCGCGAGATAGGTCGCGCCGTTCGTGACAGCGCCGCCCGCCGCCGCCACGGCCGCTGTCGCATAGCCTGACAAACGCGGGCACACCGGCTCGGCCATCGACACATGCGCGACCATGCCGGTGCCGAAGAAGCTCGACGCGCGCGCCACCGTCCGGTCGATGAACTGGTCGACCACCACGAAATGCCCCGGCGGTAAGTCTTCGCGGAGCGACCCGATCGAGGAAATCGCGATCAGATCCGTGCAGCCGACGCGCTTCAGCGCATCCACATTGGCGCGGAAATTGAGCTGGGATGGGCTGACCCGGTGCCCGCGCCCGTGCCGGGGCAGGAACACCAATTCGACATCGCCGATCGATCCGAACAGCAGTTCGTCCGATGGCGCGCCCCACGGCGTATCGACGCGCCGCCACTCGGGGTTCTGCAGCGCATCGATCGCATACAGGCCGGAGCCGCCGATGATGCCGAGTTTCCATTGCGTCATGCGGGATCCTTTTCGGCTTCCAGTCGGTCGAGCCACGCCTGCGCCTGCTTCCATTCGCCGACCGCTTGTGCACTGACGGGTCCGCGCGAGGCGAGAAATTCTCGGTGCAAGGCAAATGGCGCAATCGCAAGCTGCTCACGCAGGCCGTCAATCGCGTCACCGAGCGCGGTGATCTCGGCGACGATCGGTGCCGCTTTCGTCGTCGCCGTCCGTTCCTGCTGATGCCCGAACAGCATAAGCCGCTTTGCCGCAGTCTGTTGGAGCGCCGCCACCAGGAGCGCCGCATATTCGGCTTCCAGTTCGATACGGCGTTCGTCGCTGCGTGCCAGGCGATCCGCTTTAGCCATGTCTCAAATCACCTTCATGTCGCTTTGATAATGATGCCAGGCGAAGATCGCGGCGGCGCCCCGATGCGGGCGCCACGCCTCGGCCAGCTCGCGCGTCAGCGTCTCGCTCGGGCGCGTTTCGTGGCCGAGGATGCGGCCGACCTCGATCTGCACCGCCAGATCGCCGGCCGGCCAGATATCGGTGCGGCCTTCGGCGAACAGCAGATAGATTTCTGCCGACCAGCGCCCGATTCCCTTGACCGCGACCAGCTTGGCGATCGCCTCCTCGTCATCGGCAGGCAGATTCGCCAGATCGAGTTCACCGCTCGTCACCAGCGCCGACAGGCTCCGCGCATAGCCCGCCTTCTGGCGCGACAGGCCCGCTTCGCGCAATTGCTCATCACTAGCGCGGGTAACGGAGCCGGGGTCGGTCAGATCGCCGACAATGCCCTCCAGCTTGTGCCACACGCTTTGCGCGGCCTTGGTGCTGACTTGCTGGCCGATGATCGTGCGCAGCAAGGTGGCATAGCCGCGCGGCGAAATGCGCGGTGCGGGATAGCCCATGCGGCCGATCGCTTCCGCCAGCGCGGGTTCGCGCGCGGCGAGCGCGTCGAGTGCGGTCTTCAACTGGTCTGCGCTCAATCCCATACGCTGTCTCTTGATCGGCGCCGCTTCTGGCGGCATGGCAGGTGCGTTATCGCTACCCGAAAAGGAACGTCCATGCCCAAGCTTATCGTCGTGACCCGCGAAGGGGAAGAACGCGAGATCAATGGCGAGGCCGGCCTTTCGGTGATGGAAGTGATTCGTGACGCGGGAATCGACGAGATTCTGGCGCTTTGCGGTGGGTGTTGCTCGTGCGCGACGTGCCACGTGCATGTCGACCCGGAATTTGCGGCCAAACTGCCCAAGATGAGCGAAGACGAGAATGATCTGCTCGATTCGTCGGCGGATCGCACCGCGACCTCGCGCCTGTCGTGCCAGATCGAGCTGACCGATGCGCTCGACGGGTTGAAGGTGACGATCGC
>NZ_JBBATX010000011.1:16028-17428 GCF_040398505.1 Sphingomonas sp.
GCTCACGATCTCGGCATTGGTATCGAGCGTGAAGCTGCCGTCGAGCTGGCTCGGCGTCTTGCCCGCGCCGTCCAGCCCGGCCATGCCCTTGGCGGCATCGTTCTGGTTGGCGAAGGCGGGGGCCTTGATCCGCACCGTATTGTTGGCGCGCACTTCGAGCACCACGAACGGGAAGACAATCTCGGCATCGAGATTGTACGGCCACACAAAGCCGCGATCGAGCGTGCCCGACATCGCATAGTCGATGCTGAACTTGCCATCGCCGAGATAGACGACCTTGCGATAGCCCGCTTCCTTGGCGAGTGCCGCTGCGATGGCGCGGTTCTTGGCCTCGCTTGCGGCCTTCGTCGCCCGGTCGGGGGCAGCGCGGTTCTGGAGTGCGATCTTCTGCTGCACGGGCGCGTCACCGTCGGCGGCGGCCGGATCGGTCCCCTGCTGCGGCACGGGCGCGTCCTTCATGCCCTTGGCAAACTCGCCGCCAAGGTCGACCGAGATCACCTCGCCGACATAGGTGAAGGTAAAATGCCGGTCGGCATCGATCCGCAGCGTCGAGACGAACTTGCCCGGCGTCAGCACGCAACTCGCCAGCACGAACGGGAGCAGCAGCGCGAGCACTGCTTTTGCGAGACGTGCCACCATGTCCGATCCTCCGTTCAGCGCGTCGCCACCGCATAAAGCGCAATCGCGGCCGCATTCGATACGTTCAGGCTTTCGATCCGATGCGAGATCGGCAGTTTCGCCAATTCGTCGCAATGCGATGCGGTGTTCTGCCGCATGCCTTCGCCCTCGGCCCCGAGCACGAGCGCGATCCGCTGCGTCCCCATCGCTTTGACCAGCGTCTGGTTCGCTTCGCCGGTCAGCCCGACGCGCCAGAATCCGGCCTCGCCGATTTCCTCCAGCGCGCGCGCCAGATTGACCACACGGACCCACGGCACGAGTTCGAGCGCACCCGATGCGGCGCGCGCGATCGTCCCCGATTCGGGCGGCGCATTGCGGTCGGGCGTGACGATGCCGAGCGCGTCGAACGCCGCCGCCGAGCGCAGGATTGCGCCGACATTGTGCGGATCGGTCACGCCGTCGAGGATCAGCAGCGGCCGCTGATCGCCCTCACCCTGTTGCAGCAGATCGGCGAGCCAGATGTCTTCAAGCGGATCGACCTCGGCCACCAGCCCCTGATGCGGCGCATCCCCCGGCACCAGCCGCGCGAGGTCCTGCACCTCGGCATAGACGATCGGGATCAGCGGCGGGATGTCGAGGCTCGCCGCCGCTTCGCGCGTCACCCACATCTTGCGCACCACGCGTTCGGGGTTGGCGAGCGCGGCGGTTACCGCATGTCGTCCCCAGAAGCGGGGGCGACCGGCCGGTGCCTGTGACGGGCGATGTCCGCGACGTGCCATTAT
>NZ_JBBATX010000011.1:17528-41944 GCF_040398505.1 Sphingomonas sp.
AGCGGGGGCGACCGGCCGGTGCCTGTGACGGGCGATGTCCGCGACGTGCCATTATGCGTAATCCTTAATCGACCAAAGTACCGTTCGTCCCCGGGCTAGATCCGGGGTTGTCGAAGCACCGTCCGCAACAGGCGCGGTCTTACGTGTTGAGAGCTGCCAATCGACAGGCTCAGGGCGAACGGAGAAGGGTGGTCGAGCCATTATTCTTCCTCATCCGAATACGCGAAGGGGTCGGTCGTGACCGGCTTGGTAGGCAAAGGTGGGCGGGGCAGGGCCTTGTCGGCATTGGCTGCATTGACCAGGAACGACGCGAGGATGATCGACGCCTGGCGCATGTCATTGCCTCTCAGGTGATCGAACGTGTCGATTCCCGAATGATGGACGCGGCTGTCGTAATCGAGCGGGTCTTGGATGAACTGGAATCCGGGCACACCGACCGCCTGCATGAAGACATGGTCGGTGCCGCCGGTCTTGCGGATCACCACGTCCTTCGCCCCCATCGGCGCGAACGGGCTGAGCCATTCGCGGAAGATCGGCACGACCGCGGGATTGTTCTCGACATAGATGCCGCGCACCTTGCCCGCACCATTGTCGAGGTTGAAATAGGCCGCGAGATCGCCCCAGCCGGGCTTGGGGGTGATCGGCCAGCGGTTCGACCAGCCCTGATACAGCGCGAGACCGCTGAGCTTGGGGTCGCTCGGGCTGCCGCGCGTCGCGAGATGGCTTTCGACGTAAGCGAGCGAGCCGAGTAGCCCCTGTTCCTCGCCCGCCCACAAAGCGAAGCGGATCGTCCGCTTGGGGCGGATGCCGGTCTTGGCGATGATCCGTGCGGCTTCCATTACCATTGCCGATCCCGCGCCATTGTCGGCGGCACCATCGCCCGCCACCCACGAATCGAGATGCGCGCCGGCCATCACATAGCCGGCCTTGGGGTCGGTCCCCGGAACCTCGGCGATGATGTTGTACGCATTGCGGTCGCTATCGTCGAAACGCACGTCGCTGTTGATTTCTACAGTCGGGGCCGGGCCGATCTTGGCGAGCCGCGCGAGCCGTCGGTAATCCTCCGCCGCGATCTGCACGCCGGGGAGCGCAGGCGTGTCGCCGACGCCGAAGGTATAGCCCTCGCCGCTGACCAATTTGCCGTCGCGATACGCCATCGTCGCCATCGCGACCGCGCCCTCGACTTTCAGGAAGGCGTCGAGCTTCTTGGCGAAATCAAGCCGCTTCATCCGCCGGTCGGCGGCTTCGGGATCATAGGTCGGCTGCTGATACTGGTCGAGCTTGGCGAGCTCCTCGCCGGTATAGCGCTTGAACGCGGGCTCGGCGGGTTCGGAGCCGGAATCGGGCAGCGTGACCAGCACGATCTTGCCCGACAGCTTGCCGCGCCACTTATCGAAATCGCGCTCGCGCGTGATCGGCGCGATGATGACGGGTGCCGAGATCGTGCCGTTGGTTCCGGGGGTCCAGGCGATCGGGATCGCGGTCAGCTGCACCGGTCGCGGCGACACCATCCGCACGCTGGAGGAGACGATGGACCAGCCGCGTCCGAAATCGAACGCATCCTTGTGGATGTTCTTCAGGCCCCATTCGGCGAACTTGGTCTGCGTCCATGCCTCGGCCAGCCGCATTGCGGGCGAATTGGTCATCCGCGGGCCGATCGTGTCGGCGAGATGCTGCGCGGTCAGCATCACTTCGCTGTGCGTCGTGCCTTCGTCGATGATCCGCGCGGTCTGCGTGCGGTCGACCGACTGTGCGGCAAGCGGCGTTGCGCTGAGCGTCACGGCAGCAGCGGTGGCGAGAAGCAGGAAACGACGCATGGCGGAACCCCCGGATGAAAAAGCGATCATGCCGCCGTCGGTATGCGCCGCGCGGCGCGCGTGCAAGGGCGGGGTGCAGCGATCGGGTTCAAGGGGTTGGTGTTATCCGTTGACATGGCGCGGTGCGGTCGGCATTGGCACACCTCGCTTTTCGGGAAGCGGGCCTGATGGACAGGTGGCCGAGTGGTTAAAGGCAGCAGACTGTAAATCTGCCGGAGTTTCTCCTACGTAGGTTCGAACCCTACCCTGTCCACCAACATGTACCGAGAGTCGCAGAACTCCGGGATTGTGGCTGATTTCTGCGGCCCCGCTACTGGCTCTGGTACAAAAAAGCGGTACACATGGCGGTCAGGATGGCACGACTCACTCGCAACACATCAGGCCGCTGGGCTGCTCAGAAGGTCGTCCCTGCGGACGTGCGGGCTGCGTTCGGGCAGAGGGAGGTCAAGCGCACTTGGGATGCGGCGCTGACCGCCGGACAGGCCAAGGCCACCATGGCCGTTTGGCTGGCTGGGATCGAGAACCGCATCGCTTCCCTGAGGCTTATCGCTGCGCCGTCGGAGGCGACCACCGCCATGGCCCTCTCTCAACGGGACTGTCGGGCGCTCGCGGGGGTCTGGTATGACGACCTGAAGGGCCGATATGAAGCCAACCCCGGCGATGCCGAGGGCTGGGAGGCCATGCAGGATGAGGCCATTCCCGACGAGACCACAGAGACATATGACATGACCGCTGAGGAAGCCGAGGCGCTGCCCCTGCGGGTGTCGCCATGGGTCCGTAAGGAAGCCGTGTCGCTCTTGGCAAGCCGGGGGCTTAGGCTCACCTCCGAGACCACCGACAGGGTACTGCAGGAGATGGCTGGGCTATCGATGCAATTCGCAGGATTGATGGTGAGCCGAGCGCGCGGCGATTGGTCCACCGATGCCGTGCCAGACAGACTCCCCCGTTGGCAGGAGTCAACTGCGGCAAAGGCTGACAGAGGCCCGACCATCACCGAATTGTTTGATCTGTACGTCAAAGAGCGCAAGCCGAGGGAGGCGCCTCCCGGGTCAACTCTCAACGGAAATCAACAGCCGCGCGGCCCGCCCTCTGATCACCCACAAAATATTGATCTAAAGCAGTTTTTGCCGAAGCGCGTGCGCGCTATTTGCGCGTCGCAGCGGGTCCGAACGAGGCGTGCGACGACGGCCGGGCCGCCCGGTGGGGGCGGGGCGGACGAAGCGCTTAAGTTACAGGAATAAAACGGAAATCTGCGCTTGCCTCAGGCGGCGGGCGGCTGCCACAATTCGATGGCATTGCTCTCGGGATCGTGGGTGCGCGCAAATGTGCCGATGCTCGGGTCGTCCCATTCGGCTTTGGTTTCAACGGCGATCCCCGCCGCTCGCAGCGCCGCGATCAGCGCGTCGATTTTCGACACGCGCAGATTGAGCATGAACTGTTTGTCGGCGGCGAAATAATCGGTGTCGGCCTTGAACGGCGCGAACACGACCGGCCCGCCTTGCGTCTCCCACGACCATTCGTCGGGCGTCGCACCGGGGGTCGAAACGCAGCCCGCGCCGATGCCGAGATGGGTCTTGTACCACGCCGATAGCGCCTCGGGATCGTTACTGCGAAAAAACAGTCCGCCAATTCCGAGTACCGGCATGTCGCGTCCCCCTCAGGCTGCGTCGGTCATCCTCTCACCTGCCGCCGCGCCAAGCAAGCGCCGTTCGATCGTCTTTAGCCGCGTGGCGGCCGCAATTTTGTCGCCGGTCAGATCGGTCAGATAGAAGGTATCGACCGCGCGCTCGCCGTACGTCGCGACATGCGCCGAATGGATCGTGACCTTCGACTGGAACAGTGCGTGCGCCAGTTGGTGGAGCAAAGCCGGCCGGTCGCGCGCGTTGATCTCGATCACGGTGAAGCGGTTGGAGGCCTTATTGTCGATCAGTACGTTGGGCGCGATCGCGAACGCCTCCGCGCGGGGGCGGGGGAGGGGTTTCGCCATCAGCCGGTCGATCATCTTGCCGCGATTGGCGAGCGCATCCTCGATCGCGTGCTTCAACCGCGCGAGCTGCGCCGCCTCCGCAAACGGGCGGCCGTACGGATCCTGCACCAGGAAATTGTCGAGCGCCATGCCGTCGCGCGTGGTGTGGATCCGCGCATCGATGATGTTGCCGCCCGCCACGCTGATCGCGCCGGCGATCCGGTAGAACAGCCCCGGATGATCGGCGGCATAGATGGTGACAAGGGTTGCCCCGCGTTCGGGATAGACTTGCGCGGCGATCGATAGCTGCGCCTCCCCGGCGTCCGCGATCAGTTGCGCATTGCGCGCGATGACGTCGTCGGGCTCGGCGACCCAATAGGGTTCGGGCAAGCGCCGGATGAGGTGCTCGAACGCCGCCGCATCCCAGCCGAGCATCGCCTGCAACGCTTCCTGCTTCGCGGCGATGCGCTCGCCGCGCCCGCGCTGCTTGTGCCCCAGCCGCAGTACTTCCTCGGCGGATTCGTAGAGGTCGGACAGCAATTGCCGCTTCCATCCGTTCCACACGCCGGGCCCGACCGCGCGAATATCGACGACGGTCAGCGCCAGCAGCAAGCGCAGCCGCTCGGGGCTTTGCACAATCTCGGCGAAATCGAGGATCGTCTTGAAGTCCGACAGGTCGCGCTTGAACGCGGTGGCCGACATCAGCAAATGCGCGCGCACCAACCAGGCGACCGTCTCGGTCTCGGCAGGCGACAGGCCGAAGCGCGGGGCAAGACGATGCGCAACCTCCGCGCCGAGCACCGAATGGTCGCCGCCGCGGCCTTTGGCGATGTCGTGCAGCAGCACCGCGACGTACAGCGCACGGCGCGACACGATTTGCTTGAGCACGGCCGAGCAGAGCGGATGATCGGCATCAAGGTCGCCACGCTCGATCTGGCTGAGCAGGCCGATCGCGCGGATCGTATGTTCGTCGACGGTGTAGTGATGATACATGTCGAATTGCATCTGCGCGACAACGCGGCCGAAATCGGGCACGAAGCGGCCGAACACTCTGGCTTCGTTCATCCAGCGCAGCACGGTTTCGGGGTCGCGGGGCGAGGTCAGGACATCGAGGAACAGCGCGTTGGCGCTCGGGTCCTGCCTTATGTCGTCGGCCAGCTTCGCATCACGCGCCGCCGCCCGCATCGTCAGCGGATGGATTTCGAGACCGTGCTTGTCGGCCAGCGCGAACAGTTCGAGCAAGCGCACCGGTTTGACGCGGAAGAAATCGTCGCTTGGGATCGCCAGGCGGCCGCGTTCGACCACGAAACCGTTCAGCTTGCGCGGTGCACGTCGCAACATCGGCAGCCCGAAACGCCGTCCGCGCGCGGCAAACTTCTGGTCGAGATGCGCAAGAAAAACCCCCGTCAAATCCCCTGCGGTGCGCGCCTGCAGGAAATAATAGTGCATGAAGCGCTCGACCTTGGATTTGCCGGGCCGGTCGGCAAAGCGCATCCGCTCGGCAATTTCGCGCTGCAAATCGAAGGTCAGCCGGTCCTCGGCGCGCCCGGAAATGGCGTGGAGGTGGCACCGCACCGCCCACAGGAAATTCTCGGCGCGGTGGAATTGGCGATACTCGTCGCGGCTGAGCAGGCCCGCCTCGACCAATTGCGCGGGTTCGCTGACATTATAGGCATATTTGCCGATCCAGAAGAGCGTGTGCAGATCGCGCAGGCCGCCTTTGGCTTCCTTGACGTTGGGTTCGACGACGTAGCGCGTGTCGCCCATCTTCTTGTGGCGCACGTCGCGCTCGGCGAGTTTGTCGGCGATAAATTGGCGCGCGGTTTCGGCTTGCACCTCGCTCTTGAAGCGCCGCGCCGCCTCTTCGTACAGCGCGGTGTCGCCCCACACGTAGCGCGCCTCGAGCAGGGCGGTACGGATCGTCACGTCGCTTTTTGCCTGGCGCACCATTTCGTCGAGCGAGCGGCTGCTATGGCCGACTTTCAGCCCGAGGTCCCACAGCGCATAGAGCATCGTCTCGATCACTTGCTCGGTCCAGCCGGTCTGCTTCCACGGCGTGAGAAACCCGATATCGAGATCCGAATAGGCCGCCATCTCGCCGCGCCCATAGCCGCCGACCGCGATGATCGTCAGCCGTTCCGCCGCCGTCGGATTGCCGTTGGGATACAGCCGCTGGACGGTGAAATCGTAGATCAGCCGCAGCAATTGATCGGTCAAAAACGCCTGCGCGGCCGCTATCTCCAGCCCGCGTGAGGGATGTTCGATCAAGCGCCGCGCAATCTCGGCGCGTCCCGCCTCCAGCCCGGCTTTAAGCACGGCGGTGGCACCCGCGCGCAACGCGGCCTTGTCGCCCTCAAGCGCGGCGAGCGTATCGGCAAGGCCGCGCCGGTCAATGATCGCACGGCGCTGGGGAACGGAGTCGAAGCGGGAGGACATTGCAGGGAGATAGGGCGTGTGGTGCGATCCGTCACCCCGCTTGACGCGTCCGGTCGGATCGACAAGGTTCGCGTCATGGCCAGACCGCCCCGCCGCCAGATCATCCAGATGGGTGGCTTCCCCGCGGTAAAAACGGGTGCGCCGTCGCCTTATGCTGATCTCTATTATTGGGTGATGGAGATGAGCTGGCCGTGGTTCGTCGCGCTCGTCTCGGCGAGTTTCGTCGCGATCAATCTGGTGTTCGGAAGCATCTACGCGTTGCTCCCCGGCGCGATCGGGACGATGGAACCCGGGTCGGTGATCGACGGTTTCTTTTTCTCGGTCGATACGCTCGGTACGGTCGGCTACGGCGTCATGGCACCCGTCACGCGGCTCGGCCACGCGATTGCGGCGGTCGAGATTTTGATCGGGCTGTTCTTCTCGGCGACGATTACGGGCCTCATCTTTGCGCGCTTCGCCCGGCCGCGCGAGAGCCTGATCTTCAGCGACGTCGCGGTGATCGGCCGCTATCTCGGGCGCCGCGCGCTGATGGTCCGCGTCGCCTCGAAACGCTCGCGCCCGCTCGCGGAGGTTACTGCGCAATTGAGCTGGCTCGAAACGATCCACCAGAGCGACGGCCGCACCTTCCGCCGCTTGACCGAGCTGCCGCTGGTGCGCAGCCAGAACCCGATGCTCGGGCTTGCCTGGACGTTGGTGCATTTGCTCGATGACGACAGCCCGGTGCTGGCCGCGCTTGACACCCCGGCCGACCGTTTCATGCTGACGCTGTCGGTCGGCGGGATTGACACGCTGCTCGCCAGCCAGTCGCTGGGCGGGAAACGCTATGGGCGCGAGGACGTGCGCATCGACCATGAATTCGTCGATGTGATCAGCGACGAGAATGGCGTGACGCATCTCGATTTGCGACGGCTGCACGACACGGTGGCGAGCGTTCCGGCTGGTGCGGCGCTGTTGGAGGTCGACGAAGCCCTGATAGTTTAGTCGCAGGATTCGGGATGACCTGCCCACGCGGGAATGGTTGGAGCGCGGCATGACCGATCGCCACCATCCACTCGACCGTCCCGTGTGGAATGCGCTTACCACCCGGCAGGCGGATTTGGCGCTCGGCGACCGCCACGCAGTGCGCTTCCGCCCGGCGGTCAATCTGTTTGCGGCGGGCGCGGATCAATCGCCGGCGAGTCTTGCGGCGCTTGCGGGCTTTGCCGCCGATTTGCCGGACAGTGCGACGATGGGTCTGGTCGAGGCCACGCCGCATGCCACCGTGCCGGGGACACGAATTGTCTCGGCCACGCCGATCGACCAGATGGTGCTTACCCGCCTCGACGCGCGGAATCGGCAAGTTCCGCATGTCGCCTTGGGCGCGGCCGATGTCCCCGCGATGCTGGCGCTAACCGCGCTGACCGTGCCCGGCCCTTTCTTTGCCGAGACCTATCGCCAGGGCGACTATATCGGCGTGTACGAGGCGGGGCAGTTGATCGCGATGGCAGGGCAGCGCATGCGACCGCCGGGGTTCACCGAGGTGAGTGCGGTCTGCACCCATTCCGACTATCAGGGCCGCGGCCTTGGGCGCGCACTGATGGAGGCCGTGATAGCGCCGATCCTCGCCCAGGGCGAGGCGGCGTTCCTGCATTGCTACCCCGACAACCCGGCGCGGGGCCTGTATGAAGCGCTCGGCTTCCGGTATCGCGCGACGATGACCTACACCGTGCTGTCGCGCGACAATGCCTTCAGCCGATAGAGCGTTTCGAGCGCCTCGCGTGGCGTGAGCGCATCGACATCGAGTGCCTCGACCTCGGCGCGAATGCCATCGCATTCCGCTTCCGCCGTTTCCATCGCGGCGGCGAACAGGGGCAAGTCGTCGAGCCCCGCCGCGAGCCCGCCGGTCTTGGCGCGCCCGGCCTCCAGCTTCGCCAGCACCGCTTTCGCGCGGGCGATCGTCGCAGGCGGCAGCCCCGCAAGCCGCGCGACGGCAAGGCCATAGCTGCGGTCGGCCGTGCCTTCGCTCACCTCGTGCAGCAGCACCAGCTCGCCCTTCCATTCGCGCGCGCGGACATGGTGCAGCGTCAGCGCGTCGCAACGTTCGGCGAGCCGCGTCAGCTCGTGATAATGCGTCGCGAACAGACAGCGGCAGCGATTGTCGTCATGGATCGCCTCGACCACCGCCCACGCGATCGCAAGGCCATCATAGGTCGAGGTGCCGCGCCCGACTTCGTCAAGGATGACGAAGCTGCGCGGCGTCGCTTGCGCCAGGATCGCGGCGGTCTCGACCATCTCGACCATGAAGGTCGATCGCCCGCGCGCGAGATTGTCCGACGCACCGACGCGGCTGAACAGCCGGTCGACCAGCCCCAATTTGGCGGCGGTCGCGGGGACATAGCTGCCCGCCTGCGCCAGCACCGCGATCGCCGCATTCTGCCGCAGGAAGGTCGATTTACCGCCCATGTTCGGGCCGGTGACGAGCCACAGCCGCGACTGCTCCGACAGGCGACAATCGTTCGCGACGAAGCGTTCGCCGCGTTTTGCCAGCGCATCCTCGACCACGGGATGCCGCCCGCCGGTGATCTCGAAACAGGCGTGATCGACCAACACCGGCCGCGCCCAGCCGCCCTCGCATCCGCGCTCGGCGTGGCTCCCCGCGACATCGAGCCGTGCCAGCGCATCGGCGGTCGCGGCGACGCTTTCGCGCCGGTCGAGCGCGGCTTCGATCAAATCCTCAAGATGGGCGGCCTCCGCCGCCAGCGCATGCGCGCCCGCCTGTGTCACTTTGGCCGCGACCTCATGCAGTTCGGGCGCGTTGAAGCGCACGGCGCCCGCCATGGTCTGGCGGTGGGTGAAGCCGCTGTCGGGCTTCATCAACCCATCGGCAAAGCGCGCGGCGACCTCGATATGATAGCCGAGCACGCCGTTATGGCGGATTTTCAGCGCGGCAACGCCGGTCCGCGTGCGATACTCGGCCTCAAGCGCGGCGATCGCGCGCCTCCCACCGGCACCGGCATCGCGCAGATCGTCGAGTGCTGCGTCATAGCCCGGCGCGATGTAACCGCCATCCGACGCATCGATCGGCGGCGAGGCGACGAGCGCGCGCGTCAGCAGGTCGATCAGCGCGCCATGCCCGCGCAGTGCCGGCGCGAGCTCGGCGAGCAGGGCAGGGGGCCGGTCAATCTTATCGAGCCGTTCGCCGAGCCGCCATGCGCCGTCGAGCCCGTCGCGGAGTTGCCCGAGATCGCGCGGGGATCCCCGCCCCGCCGCGAGCCGCCCGAGCGCGCGGCCAATGTCGGCCAGGCTCCGCAGCGTTCCCCGCAGCGATTCGCGCAACCCCGAATCCTCGGCGAGCAACGTCACCAGATCGAGCCGCGCCTCGATCCGGCTGCGATCCATCAGCGGCGCGCCGATATCGGCGGCGAGCAAGCGCGCGCCCGCCGCGGTCACGGTACGGTCGACCGCGTCGAGCAGACTGCCCTTGCGCGCGCCGGTCGTGGTTTGCGTCAGCTCCAGACTCTCGCGCGTCGCGGCGTCGATCGCCATTTGCTGCGCCGCCTGTTGCAAACGCGGCGGGCGCAGGAACGGAATAGCGCCCTTGGCGGTATGATCGAGATAGGCGACCAGACCGCCCGCCGCCGCCAGCGCGGCGCGGCTGAACTGCCCGAACCCGTCCAGCGTCGCGACGCCGTACAGATCGCGCAGCCGCACTTCGCCGCGCGCACTGTCGAACTCGGTCTTTGGACGAAGCATCGTCGCCGCCTCGCCAAAGGCGGTCGCTTCCGACGCAATCGTCTCGGCGGGTGCAAGGCGCGCCAGCTCCGCGCCGAGCCCCGCTGCATCGCATTCGATCAGCTCGAAACGTCCGGTCGAAATGTCCGCCGCCGCCACGGCCACGCCGCCGCCTGCCTCGCCGATCGCGACGCACCAATTGGCGGTGCGGGCATCGAGCAGAGCCTCCTCGGTCAGCGTCCCCGCCGTCACCACGCGGACGATCGCGCGCGACACGAGCGTCTTGCCGGCGCGTTTCTTGGCCTCAGCGGGACTCTCGGTCTGTTCGGCGATGGCGACGCGGTGTCCGGCCTTGATCAGCCGCGCGAGATACGCATCGGCGGCATGGACCGGCACGCCGCACATCGGGATCGGCGCGCCGTCATGCTCGCCGCGCGCGGTCAGCGCGATGTCGAGCACGGCGGCGGCAATCTTCGCGTCATCGAAGAACAATTCGAAGAAATCGCCCATCCGGTAGAAGAGCAGGCAATCGCGCGCTTCGGCCTTCAGCGCCAGATATTGCGCCATCATCGGGGTGGGGGCGGGGACGAGCGTCATCCCAGCCGGATACCGCTCGCGCGCCCGAAAGGAAACTGCGTCAATCGGGCGCGTCGAGCAAAGCAACCGCGAGCGCAGTCCGCGCCGCGGCCGGCGATTATGCTGCGGGCGTCTCATGTCAGGCAAGGATGGACAGGAGAGACATTATCGGTTACTATTAGGAAGTAGGTGCCAAAACATATGGTACTTACCCCGAGGAAACCACTATGGCCGTCTTGCGCGACTATCCCGCCGGTCTCGACCCGCGCCTCACCGATGTGATCGGGCGCGTGGCGGACAAATGGACGATGATGGTGCTTGACGTGCTGTCCGAGCATGGCGAGCTGCGCTTCTCGAAGCTGGCGCACCTGGCGACCGGGATCAGCCAGAAAATGCTCACCCAGACGGTGCGCCAGCTCGAACGTGACGGGCTTGTTATCCGCACGATCCACCCGGTGATTCCCCCAAAGGTCGAGTATCGCTTGACCGATCTCGGCGTCAGTTTGGCCGAGGCGTTCCGCGGCGTTTGGGTGTGGGCGGCGCACAATGTCGACCGCATCGCCGCATCGCGGCGGCATTACGATACCCGTAGCGGCGATTAGGGACGTTCCCATCGCCGCCATCTCTGCTTAAGGCAGCTCGCTACAGGAGGCCCCATGTCCGAAGACTCCAACGTCCAATTTTCTGAGCGCGAGGCGCTGCTGTTCCATTCCGAGGGACGGCCCGGCAAGATCGAGATCATCGCGTCCAAGCCGATGGCGACGCAGCGCGATCTCGCGCTGGCTTATTCGCCCGGTGTCGCGGTGCCCGTGCTCGCCATCGCTGCTGATCCGAGCCTCGCTTATGATTACACCGCCAAGGGCAACCTCGTCGCGGTCATTTCCAACGGTACCGCGATCCTGGGCCTCGGCAATCTCGGCGCGCTCGCGGCCAAGCCGGTGATGGAGGGCAAGGCGGTTCTGTTCAAACGCTTCGCCGATGTCGATGCGATCGATATCGAGCTGAAGACCGAAGATGCCGACCGGCTGATCGATGCGATCGAGTTGATGGAGCCAAGCTTTGGCGGCATCAATCTTGAGGACATCAAGTCGCCCGAATGCTTCATCATCGAACAGGCGCTGCGCGCGCGGATGAACATTCCGGTGTTCCATGATGACCAGCACGGCACCGCGATCATTTGCGCGGCGGGCCTGATCAACGCGCTGTTCCTGACCGGGCGCGACATCAAGGACACTAAGGTCGTGATGAACGGCGCGGGTGCGGCAGCGATTGCCTGCGCTGAGCTGATCAAGGCGATGGGTCTGCCGAGCGACCAACTGACGATGATCGACCGGACCGGCATCATCTATCAGGGCCGCGCAAATGTGAATCAGTGGCAGTCGGCGCATGCGGTGAACACCACCAAGCGCACGCTGACCGAGGCGCTCGACGGCGCGGATGTGTTTATCGGCCTGTCGGCAGCGGGCGCGCTTCCTGCCTCGGATTTGCTCAAGATGGCACCAAAACCGATCATCTTCGCGATGGCCAATCCCGATCCCGAGATCACCCCGCCCGAGGCGCGCGCGGCGCGCCCCGACGCGATTATCGCGACCGGGCGGTCGGACTATCCGAACCAGGTCAACAACGTCCTCGGCTTCCCGTTCATCTTCCGCGGCGCGCTCGACGTGCGCGCGACGACGATCAATGACGAGATGAAGATCGCCGCCGCCAAAGCGCTCGCCGCGCTTGCGCGCCAGCAAGTGCCCGAGGAAGTCGCGGTCGCTTACGGCGTGCGCCACACCTTCGGCCCAGAATACATCATCCCCGCGCCGTTCGATCCGCGGCTGATGGAAATCGTGCCGGTGGCAGTCGCCAAGGCCGCGATGGATTCGGGGGTCGCGACCAAGCCGATCCTCGATCTTGAAGCCTATCGCCAGCAATTGAAGGCGCGGCTCAACCCGACCACGTCGGTGCTGACGCTCGCTTATGAAGGCGCGCGCGCACACCCCAAGCGCGTGCTGTTTGCCGAAGGCGAGGAAGAAGTGGTGCTGCGCGCGGCGATCGCCTTCAAGGATGGTGGTTACGGCACGCCCGTGCTGGTCGGGCGCGACGACGTGCCCGATCGGCTGCGTGCCTTGGGTGTCACCGATCCCGAAAGCTACGAACTGCACAACAGCCGCAATTCGCCGCTGGTGCCGCGGATGGTCGATTTTCTTTATGGTCGGTTGCAACGCCGCGGCTATTTGCGGCGCGATTGCGAGCGGATGATCAACCAGGATCGCAACATCTTCGGCGCGGTGATGCTGCAGCTTGGCGAAGCCAACACGATGATCACCGGCATCACGCGCACCTATGCGCACACGATGCGCGAGATCCGCAAAGTGATCGATCCCGAGGCCGGGCGCACCCCGTTCGGCATTCATTTGATGGTCGGGCAGACGCACACCGTGTTCATGGCCGACACCACGATCAACGAGCGGCCCAATGCCGAGGAGCTGGCCGATATCGCCGAGGGGACCGCGCTGGTCGCCAAGCGCATGGGCCACGAACCGCGCGTTGCTTTTTTGAGTTATTCGACCTTTGGCAATCCCGAGGGCAATTGGCTCGACGATATTCGCGCGGCAGTAAAGGTGCTCGATGCGCGCAAGGTCAGCTTCGAATATGAAGGCGAAATGGCGCCCGACGTCGCGCTCAACCCCAAGCAGCTCGCCAATTATCCGTTCGCGCGGCTGTCGGGTCCGGCGAACGTGCTGATCATGCCGGGGCTGCAATCGGCCAATATCTCGGCCAAATTGCTGCGCGAGCTGGGCGGGGATGCGGTGATCGGGCCGATGCTGATCGGCATGGAGAAAAGCGTCCAGATTGCGCCGATGACGAGCACGGCGAGCGAGCTGGTGACGCTCGCGGTGCTCGCGGCGGGCGGAATCGCGCGCTGAGCCTTGATCTGCCGACGCTATCTAAACCTACGTTTCTTGCTGATGATTCCCGCGTAGAGTAGTTAGCGTGACATGGGGTGGTTCGACCGACTGCAGACGTTCATGACGCACGGCTTGTACCAGCTTTGGCGGCCTGAGCCGGTGTTCCTGCACGTCGCATCGGATGGGCTGATCGCGGCGGCATATTTCGTCATCCCGTTTGGAATCTTGAGTTTCGTCAGGCGTCGGGATGGCCTTGAACCGGGGCAGCGTTCGGCCGCCATCTCGTTCGCGGCGTTCATCGTCTTGTGCGGCTTTACCCATGTCGTGAGTATCCTGACGGTATGGTATCCGTTTTATGTTGTCGAAGGCTGGCTGAAGGCAGCGACGGCGGCCTTTGCGGTTATGACGGCGTTTCGGGTGCTGATGGTCGTTCCGCAACTCGTGGTCTTGCCCTCGCCCAAGAAGCTACAAGAGGAAATCGACCAGCACCGCGTCACCCTGGCCGAGCTCAGCGCAGCCCGCGCCGAACTCGCGCTCCGCGTGCGCGCCACGGAAGACGAATTGTACGAGGCCGAGCAAAATTTCGCGCAGACCGACAGTCTGCTCGAGGCAGTGATCAATTCCATTCCAGGGTTGATTTACGCGAAGGATCTTTCGGGCCGCGTAACGATGGCCAACCAAACCACGCTCGAAGTTATCGGGAAACCGTGGGCGGCGGTGCAGGGGCGCACCGATCTGGAGTTTCTGGACGACAAGCAGCAGGCAGCGATCGTCATGGAAAACGATCGGCGGGTGTTGGAGACCGATCGCGTGCAGGAAGCCGAGGAACTCGTCGATCATCCCACCACGGGGACCCGGATCTTCCTTTCGACCAAGCGTCCCTTGCGCGATACGTCGGGGGTTGTGCGCGGCGTGGTTGGCATGTCGCTCGATATTACGGACCGGAAGCGCGCAGAGGCGCAGATCAACCAGACGTCACGCGTGTCCGCCATGGGCGATATGGCAAGCGCGTTGGCGCACGAACTCAATCAACCGCTCGGCGCGATCTCGATGTATCTGGAGGGCGTCAAGATCGCGCTCCAGCGCGATACGCCTGTCCATCCTGCGCTCAAGCCGGTCGAACTTGCGCGCGAACAATCGTTGCGCGCCGGCGACATCATCCGCCGCTTGCGCGCGTTCGTTTCGGGCGGCGACAGGATCAGGCAATCCGAAAGCGTGGCAGCCGTCGTGGACGACGCGTGCCGGCTTGCATTGCTGGGTTCGGATGACGCCAATATCCAGACCGTGATCGAGCACGAATCGCGCGACATCTTTGCGGGGATGGACAAGATTGAAATTCAGCAGGTTGTCGTCAATCTTGTGCGCAACGCGATCGAATCGACTTCGGCGCAGGGCAGAAACACGATCACCATTCGCACCGGTCGGGATGCCCAGTCGCGCGCTTGCGTATCGGTGGAGGATGCCGGCTCCGGCTTTACCGATGCGACCCGCGCTATCCTGTTTGAACCGTTCAAAAGCACCAAGGGGACAAAGGGCATGGGTGTGGGCCTGTCTTTGTCCCGAACCATCGTGGAATCGCATGGCGGCACGATCCGCGGCGACACCAACCCGCACATCGGCTCGACCTTTTCGTTCTCCCTTCCGCTCGCGCCGCAGGAAGCCGCCGTATAATGCCCGACACTTCGATCTATGTCATCGATGATGATGAACCGACCCTTCGGTCCTTATGCTATGTGCTCGAAATCCTCGGCTACAATGTCACCGGCTTCGGGTCGGCCACCGCCTTCCTTGAACAATGGTCCGAAGCGGCAGGCGGGATTCTGATATCCGATATCCGCATGCCTGACCTGGACGGAATTTCGCTGGCCCGCCGCTTGCGCGATCGCGGCGCGTCGTTGCAGATCATTCTCGTGTCTGGCCACACCGATGCGATGATCCGGCGCGAGGCGATCGACGCAGGCGCCGCGGTCGTCCTGGAAAAACCGTTCGAAATCGCGGTGCTCATCGCCGAGCTCGAGTGCCTGGCGTAGCGATCGCCGCGCACGATACCACTCTGGAGCGCACCAAACCGACGAACCTTTTGGCGGTATGGCTCGTTCAGGCGGTGCAGGCACCATTGTCATGCGGGGGGTGGTTCCACGATGCCAGACGTCACTTCGGTGCTCGACCATTACGATATCATCCTGCGGCCCGATCCCGCGCGCACGGTGGTGCGCCCGTTCGATCTTGAATACCCCGAGAAATTCCGGGGCGTCGGGCATAGCCGCGTCGCGGCGATCGTCGCTCGGATCCTGTCGCTCGACGATGCGGCGCTGGCGGTCGCGCAGGCGCGAATCGTCGACTCGCTCGACGCGAGGCACCGCGATGTCGATGCGATGCTGCTGCGGCGCTATACCGAGGTTGCAGCTGCTCTGCCCGCGCCGCCGACCGCGCGCGAGGACCAAAAGCGCTTGATCGGCGCCTATTTCAGCGCGGAATTTTCGTACGAAGCCGCCGCCTTGTTCAACCCGAGCGCAGTGCTCGCGCCCGATCAATCGCGCGCACCCGACGGCGGCGTGCGCTTCGTGCTGTCGTTGCGCGGGATCGGGGAGGGCCATGTCTCCTCGGTCGCGTTCCGCACCGGCAGCTGGACGCCGGGATCCACGCTGACGATCGATCCGCCGAGCCTCGTCGCGGTCCCGCCGATCATCGAGGGGACAAGCGTCGACGCCGGGGCGGTTGTCCACCTGCATTGCGGCGGTGCGCACGAGATTTCGGAGACGGTGCTGTTCCCGGTGCTGACGAGCCAACGTCAGGGGATCGAGGATCTGCGGCTTGTTTTGTTTACCGATGATGACGGCTCGACAATGTATCACGGCACCTACACCGCGTTCAGCGGCGCCGACGCGCGGCCCGAATTGCTGTCGGGCAAGGACTTTCACAGCTTCGAAATGCGCGCGCTGACGGGCGATGCGGCGGGCGCCAAGGGCATGGCGCTGTTCCCGCGCCGCGTCGGCGGTCAGTTCGTCATGCTCGGGCGGCAGGATAGCGAAAGCATCTGGCTGCACCGTTCGGACGACATTCTCCACTGGGCGGGCGGCGGAAAGATCGTATCCCCGCGCTACCCGTGGGAGTTCGTGCAGATGGGCAATTGCGGCTCGCCGATCGAGGTCGACGAAGGCTGGCTCGTCTTCACCCATGGCGTTGGCACGGTGCGCAATTACTGTGTCGGCGCGTGCCTGCTCGACAAGGCCGATCCGTCGAAACTGCTGGCGCGCACACCCGAACCGATCCTGATGCCCAGTCCGGCCGAGCGCGACGGTTATGTCCCCAACGTCGTCTATAGCTGCGGCGCGCTCGCGGTCGGGCGCGACATCCTGCTGCCATACGGCGTGGCGGACAATTTCACGGGCTTCGCGTCGACGACCGTCGATCGGCTGCTCGCCGCGATGGAATAGCCGGTCAGCCTTCATAAAGGTGCGGGCGCGCCTATATCTGAGTCATGGACGCGCTCCCCGATCTCGGCCCCCAAGGCCCGCTCTATCTGCTGATTGCGGGTGTCGTTGCGACCATGCTCCTCGCGCGGCGCATTCCGGTATTGGGACGGTTGCTATCCTTCGCGGTGACGGCGGGGGCGATTGTGATCGTCACGCTGCTTGTTGCGGAGCGCGCGCAGTTCGACCCGACGTTCGCGTCGGTGGCGCAGCGCTTCTCGCTTGGCGGGCAGCAGGTCGTCGGCAGGGAAATGCGCGTGCCAATCGCATCCGACGGGCATTTCTGGGTGCGCGTGAAACTCGGCAACATCGAACGGCGGATGCTTGTCGACAGCGGGGCGACGGTCACCGCAATTTCGGCCGATACCGCAGCGCAAGCCGGGATCGAGCCCAACGCTAGCCTGATGCCGGTGGTGATGCAGACCGCCAACGGATCGGTCACCGCGCAGGTGGCGGTCGCGCCGGAACTGCGCATCGGTAACGTCGTCGCGCGCGACCTGCCCGTCGTCGTCTCGCCCGCATTCGGCGACATGAACGTGCTGGGGATGAATTTCCTCTCGCGCCTGAAGTCGTGGCGGGTCGAGGATGGCGTCCTCATCCTTCAGCCGCATCATCCGCAGGGGGCGCGGGTATAACCCAGGATGCGTCCCCTCCCTGGAAGGGAGGGGTCGGGGGTGGGTTGGTATGAGGCGGGTACAGCGTTCGAAAACGAGCCGACCCACCCCCAGCCCCTCCCTTCCAGGAAGGGGAGCACGTCACCCTACGCGTCGATGCTCGTTCCCAGCGCCGCATGGACCAGCCCGCCATCGACGGTGATCGTATCGCCGATCACATAATCGCCCGCGCGGCTGGCGAGATAGATCGCCGCACCCGCCATATCCTCGTCCACGCCGATGCGCTTGGCCGGGATGCTCTGTGCGATCGCCGAGCCATGGTCGCGCGCCGCCTTGTTCATCTCGCTGGCAAAGGCACCCGGTGCGATCGAGGTGACGTTGATATGGTCGGTCACCAGCCGTGCGGCCATGCGCTTGGTCAGATAGATCAACGCCGCCTTCGACGCCTGATAGCTATACGTCTCCCACGGGTTGAGCCGCTGGCCGTCGATCGAGGTGATGTTGATCACCTTCGCAGGCTGGCCCGCGCTCGCGGCGGCCTTGAGTGGTCCATGCAGCGCTTGCGTCAGGAAGAAGGGCGACTTGACGTTGAGGTCCATGACCTTGTCCCAGCCCTTTTCGGGGAACGCCTCGAACGGCTCGCCCCACGCGGCGCCGGCGTTGTTGACGAGAATGTCGAGCCGGTCGGTATGTTCGGCAAGCTGCGCGGCGAGCGCCTTGCAGCCCGCGACGGTCGAGACGTCCTGCGGCAACGCGATGCACTTCTCGCCGAGTTCCTTGGCGGTTTCGAAGCACGCGTTGGCCTTGCGGGCCGAGATGTAGACCGTCGCGCCCTGCGCGATAAAGCCCGCCGCGATCATCTTGCCGATCCCGCGCGAGCCGCCGGTGACGAGTGCGATACGGCCGTCGAGACGGAATAAGGTGGTGGTGTCCATAAATTCTCTCCTTCTTCTTTTTGCTCCCCTCCCGCTCGCGGGAGGGGCTGGGGGAGGGCCTGTTGATCGGGTCTGGGACGCTACATCCCCTTCCGTAAACGGGAGGGGAGCTTAGGTCCCTCTCCCCGCCAGCGGGGAGAGGGAGAAACTCTCATCCCCCCCGCTTGATCGTCTCGCGCGCGATGATGATTTGCTGGATCTGGCTGGTGCCTTCATAAATCCGGAACAGCCGCACGTCGCGGTACAGCCGCTCGATCCCGTAATCGGCGATATAGCCCGCGCCGCCAAAGATTTGCACGGCGCGGTCGGCCACGCGCCCGACCATTTCGGACGCATAATATTTTGCCGCCGCTGATTCCATCACGACGTCCTTGCCCGCATCCTTTGCCGCCGCGGTTTCGAGCACGAGCGCGCGCGCAACCAGCGATTCGGTCTTCGAATCGGCGATCATCGCCTGGATCAATTGATGCTCGGCGATCGGCTTGCCGAACTGCGTACGTGTCGTCGCATAGGCAACGCAGTCGGCGATCAGGCGCTCGGCGACGCCGACACACACCGCCGAGATGTGCAAGCGCCCGCGATCGAGCACGCGCATCGCGATCTTGAAGCCTTCGCCCTCCGCGCCCAACCGGTTTTCCGCCGGCACCACGACCTCGTCGAAATTGACGTCGGCGACCTTGGCGCCCTTTTGCCCCATCTTCTTTTCGGGCTCGCCGATGCTGACCCCGGCGAGATCGCGCGGCACCAGAAAGGCGGAGACGCCGCGCGCGCCGGGGTCGTCGCCGGTGCGTGCCATCACCGTGAACAGATCGGCCTTGTCGGCATTGGTGATGTAGCGCTTCGTGCCGCTCAGCCGGTACGATTGTCCGTCGAACACCGCGCGAGTCTTTACCGCACCCGAATCCGATCCGACATCAGGCTCGGTCAGCGCAAAGCTGGTAATGATCTCGCCGCTCGCGATTTTCGGTAGCCACGCGGCCTTCTGCTCGGGCGACCCCGCCATGACGAGCCCCTGCGAGCCGATCCCGACATTGGTGCCAAAGGTCGAGCGAAACGCCGGCGTCGTCCGCCCCAGCTCGATCGCGACCTTGGCTTCCTCCAGCATGGTCAGACCAAGCCCGCCATATTCCTCGGCGATCGACAGGCCGAACAGCCCGAGCGCGCGCATTTCCTGCACCACATCGGCGGGGATCGCATCGGCCTCCTCGACCGCGGCTTCGAGTGGGCGGAGGCGTTCGGCGACGAAGCGGCGCACCGTGTCGATCAGCGCGTCGAAGGTTTCCGGGTCTAGGGCCATGCGAGTCTATCCGTTGGTTCGGGTCTTACGTCGCGATGCCCGATCTGCGCCGCGCTCGCAAACCCGAAATTCCAAAAATGCTCCCGTCCCTCGCATTGACCGCGCGTTCTGCCGTACTAAGGTGCCAAAAAAGATTAGGAGAGTAACATGCGGTTTGCGGGGAAGCGTGCCGTCGTCACGGGCGGCGCATCGGGGATCGGGCGCGCGACCGCGCTGCGATTGGAGTCCGAAGGCGCCGAAGTTTGGATTGGCGACATTGATGTTCCAAACGGGCAGGCGCTCGCCGAAGCCTCGAATGGCCGCATCCACTTCGTGCGCACCGATGTGATGCAGGTCGCCGACATCGCCGCGTTGATGCACGCGGTCGATGCGGCGGGCGGGATCGACGTGGTGTTCAACAATGCTGGCGCGGGCGGCGCGCGCGAGAAGATCGACGCGATCAGCGCCGAGGATTGGGACCGCACGCAGAATTTGTTGCTGCGCTCGGTCGCGATGGGCATCCGCTATGCCGCGCCCTTGATGATCGCACGCGGGACGGGCGGAGCGATCGTCAACACCGCCTCTATCGCTGCGCTCCAAACCGGTGCCGCGCCGACCGCTTATTCGGTCGCGAAGGCGGGCGTGCTGCACCTCACCACCATGGCGGCGGCTGACCTGTCGCAGCACAATATCCGCGTCAATGCCGTGTGCCCGGGCTTCATCACCACCAACATCTTCACCGCGTCGCTCGGCATTTCGGGCGAGAAACGCGATGCCGCCAATGGCATGATCGGCCAGTTGGCGGCGCAGGCCCAGCCGCTGCAACGCGCCGGATCGCCCGATGATATCGCCGCTGCGGTTGCCTATCTGGCGAGCGCGGATGCGAGTTTCGTGACGGGGACACATATCGTCGTCGACGGCGGCATGACGATCGGCCCGCGCCACAGCTGGGATCCGAACGCCCCCACGATGTTTTCGGCGCTGGAGGCGTTTGCGCAATGAGCGCGGGCGGCACGCTCGCCATCCCGGCACCCCGCAAACTGGGCGCGCGCAGCCGCTTTTCGTTCGGGCTCGGGTCGATCGCGTACGGCGTGAAGGACAGCGGCTTCGCGACGTTCCTGTTGCTCTTCTACAATCAGGTCGTCGGCTTGCCGGCGAGCCAGGTCGGGCTCGCGATCATGGCGGCGTTGATGGTGGAGGCGTTTGTCGATCCTTTGGTCGGCTATTTGTCGGATCACACGCGCGGGCGCTGGGGGCGGCGGCATCCGTGGATGTATGCCTCGGCGATTCCCGTCGCGATCGGCTGGATCCTGCTATGGAACCCGCCGCATTGGTCGCATTCGGCGACGTTGGTCTATGTCTTCGGCAGCGCGCTGCTGGTGCGCGTCGCGTTGTCGGCATTCGAGATTCCATCCTCGGCGCTCGGCCCCGAACTCAGCTCGGATTATGACGAGCGCACCAAGCTGTTTTCCTACCGCTATCTGTTCGGCTGGGGCGGGGGCCTTGCGATGCTGGCGCTGGCCTATGGTGTCTTTCTGGTGCCCGATGCGACACATCCGGTCGGCACGCTTAATGCCGACGGCTATTCGCACATGGCGTTCGTCGCGGCGCTGGTGATGGCGACCGCGATCCTCGTCTCCTCGCTCGGGCTCCATCACGAGATCGCGTATTTGCCCAAGGTCGCCAAATCGACCGAGACCTTTACCGAGCATTTCCGCGATTTCCGCCGGACCGTGTCGAACCGCGGTTTTCTGATCCTGATGGCGGCAGGGGTCTTCGCGTACACCGCGCAAGGCGTGTCGTTCGCGCTGTCGGTCTATATGTATCAGTTCGTCTGGCAGTTCGGCCAGGGCGACTATAACTGGCTGTCGCTCGCGCTGATGATCGGTGCGATCGGCGCGTTCTTCCTCGCGCCCGCGCTCACCAAGGGTGGGGACAAGCCGCGAATCGGCATGATCGCCTCCTTCGCCAGTGCGTCGCTGCTGGTCCTGCCCTATGTCTTGCGGCTGCTCGGCTGGTTTCCGGAGATCGGATCGCCCTATCTGTTGCCGCTGCTGCTGACGATTTTTTCGGCAAACACCGCGTGCGGGGTCTCGGCCTTCATTCTCGGCGCGGCGATGCTGTCCGATGTGGTGGAGGATTCGGAAGTGCGCACCGGCAAACGCTCCGAGGGCGTGTTCTTCGCGGGCGGCTTTTTCGTGCAGAAACTGGTCGGCGGGCTCGGCATCTTCATGGCGAGCGCGATTCTGGCGTTCGCCGCCTTCCCGCAAGGGGCCAAGCCCGGCCTCGTGCCGGTCGACACAATCGACCGGCTGACCTTGGTTTTCATCATGCTGGAGCTCAGCTTGTACGGCCTGGCCGGCCTATTCTATGCGCGCTTTCCGTTCGGCCGTGCCGAGCATGAGGTACGCCTCGCCCGTGGCCTTACCCCGCCGGCCTGACAAAGCCGCTCAAGACCCAGCCCGACCGGCACGGTCCGTCATAGGCGCGCGGCCCCGCGACCGACGCGGTGACGCCGCAATCGCTGGTCGGGGCATCGGCTGGCGGCACGACGACGCCTTGCCAGCGCTGATCGAGCGAGCGCGTACACAAGAACACCGTCGATCCCTCGTTCAACTGCGCGACTTCATCGGCTTCGGCAAAGGGCGCGGCGCGCAACGGGAGATAGCGTTCGCCCGTGGGGGACAAGTTCACCACCTCGCCAATACTGGCGCACGCGCGGAACGCGGGGCCACCTTCGCCAATGCGAACCGGTCTCACCCCCGGGGTCAGCGCAATCGCATTCGTTTGATACAGTTCGGCGTTGTTGGCGGGCATCCCCTCGCGCGAACACGCGGAGAGCAGCAGCAGGAACACCAGGGCGGGATTTTTCATGGATCGGTTCTTAGCGCCGGACATCGCGGTTGGCGAGCGGGCATCCTCCAAAGGTACGACCGCCCTGCGCTGCCATGGTCACCCATCGTACGTTCAACTCACTTCGTCGGAAAACGTTCCGCCAAGCGCCCGGTGGGGTTTTCAAGCCTGCTATGAGATGCTTTGACACATTTAACGAGTTCAAAAAGACCTCTGGGGGGTCCCATGACATTCCGTACTTTGGCAGCGCGATTCGCGCTGGTGGTTTCCTGCGCGCTCCTGACAGCGACTCCCGCCATGGCGCAATTCTGGCAGTGCGCGCCCTATGCGCGGACGATTTCGGGGATCGAGATCCGCGGCAATGCCAACACCTGGTGGGGCCAAGCCGCCGGTCGCTACGCCCGCGGCCACGCGCCGAAGGTCGGCGCGGTGCTCGCCTTTGCCGCGACTAGCCGGATGCGGCTCGGCCATGTCGCGATGGTCAGCGAAGTGGTGAGCGACCGTGAAGTTCTGCTGACGCACGCCAATTGGTCGCGTCGCGGCGGGGTTGAGCGCGATGTCCGCGCGATCGACATTTCCGAAAATGGCGATTGGAGCCTGGTCAAGGTCTGGTACGGCCCGCAGGGCGACCTCGGAACCTCTGCCTATCCGACCAAGGGCTTCATCTATGCCGACCGCGTCCCGTCCCGCGCGACTGGCGACGACCTGATCGAACGCGGCGCCATGGCACCGGTGGTGATGGCCGCGCTCGATCTGGGTGACGTGCGCTTCTGACAAGCGCGACCCGGACAGAATTTTACCTGCATACCCGTGTCCTTCCCGCGAAAGCGGGGACGCATCTCGTGCCGCTGGAGTTGGGTCCCGCTTTCGCGCGGATGACAAAAGCTATTGCGGGGATGACAAGGGGAGGGCTTTACGCCTTCCCCGGCGCAAAGGTCATCGCCACGCCGTTCATGCAATAGCGCTTGCCGGTCGGCTTTGGGCCGTCGTCAAAGACATGGCCGAGATGCCCGCCGCAGCGTCGGCAATGCACTTCGGTGCGCGAAAAGCCGAGCGTCGAGTCGACGCGCGTGCGCACGGCACCCGCAAGCGGCGCCCAGAAGCTTGGCCAGCCAGTGCCGCTGTCGAACTTCGTCTTCGACGAGAAGACCGGCAGCGCGCACCCCGCGCACGCAAACATACCCGCGCGATGCTCGTCGTTTAGCGGGCTGGTGAACGGCGTTTCGGTGTTTTCGTGGCGCAACACGCCGTACGCGGCGGGCGACAGCTTCTTTTTCCAGGCGGCATCGCTCAGCACCAGTTCAAACGTTTCGGGCGCGGCGGCGGTCGCGCCCTTGCAACCGAACAGGACGACGGCGGCAGCGCCGAGTCCGGATAGGGTCAGAAAAGCGCGGCGGTCTTGCATCGGGTCGGTCCTTATGGGCTGTGGACAGTATACGCAGTCGCGTTAACAAGAGTTACGCGCTGACCTGCACAAGAGATGCACCGCGCGGGAACCGGTCGCGGTTTCAAGCGATTCCGCCTGATGACGATGCAGCAACTCGATCCACCCTTGCCCGTCCACGTGCTCGACAAGGGCGCCGGGTACGCCTTTGCCGTGATCGATTACGGTCAGGAGCACAACCTTATCTGGGTGACCGCCATCACCGAAACCGGCGAAATCTGGTGCGCGCCCAATCCGCGCGTGCGGATGCAGGCGAACTGGACGATGGGGCGCGCAGCGCCGCCCGCGATCACCGGGCGCGAGCATGGCGCGTGTCCGGGCGCGAGCGAAGCGATCGGGGCGGAGGCAGCGTCCAAGCCCAACTGACCGGATCGTTACACAGTCGATTTGACGCTGGTTCGCGCCTTCCCCTGTTGCT
>NZ_JBBATX010000012.1:0-41307 GCF_040398505.1 Sphingomonas sp.
TTAGCCTAAACTTGCGCGGTCGAACCCGGCTAGTGGCGTCTTCTGTGAAGCGTGATCACCTCAAATTCCGTTCGGGCTGAGCCTGTCGAAGCCCAGCTCTCCGCTTATACGCGGTGTGAATTTTTCAAGGTGCCCTTCGACAAGCTCAGGGCGAACGGAGAATGATTGAACCTTCGAGTACGACCCTAGACCAGCCCCGACACCGCCGCCGTTCCCCGGCTCGCCGGGAACAACGCCGCCATTGCGCGCGCTGGCTCGACGCCGAAATGCCCCGCCACCGCGCCCCCGATGAACGCGTCGAGCTGCAGCGTCGGCTTCAGGTCGCGGCCCTCGAACAACGCCGCCGGCGACAAGCCCGGCCAGTCCGCCAGCACCCGCCCGCCGCGCACCGCACCGCCGAGCAGCATCGCCGAGCTGCCGGTACCGTGATCGGTCCCGCCGGTGCCGTTGACCGCCACCGTCCGCCCGAATTCGGTCGCGACCAGCACCATCGTGTCGCTCCACAGCGGCCCGAGGCCGGTCTGCAACGCGCCGATCATCGCATCCAACCCTTTCAATTGCACGCCGAGGCGCTGGCGCTGCCCTGTGTGCGTGTCCCAACCGCCGGTCTCGATCATCGCGATCCGCGCGCCATTGGCGGGGGCTAGCAGCTTCGCCGCCAGCGCGCCGGTCGCCGCCGCATTCGCGCCCCCGCCTGCCGCCAAATCGCCGGTCAGCGCACGCGTGTTCATCGCTTCGCTCCACAGCGCATGGAGTTGGCTGTCGCCCTGATACAGCATCGCCACGCGCTGCAGCAGATCGTCCGATGCCTGCGGCAGGTTGGATGGCGCATAGGAGGACACGTCATACTGGCCACGCAGCGCGAGCGGCACCGTCGCCGAGACCGCGATCGCCTTCGCCTGCGTCGGCGGCAACACGCCGAGCAAGCGGTTGAGCCAGCCGTCTTTTTCCTGATACGCGCTGGTCCCGCCACTTTCGAGCACGTTCTGCCCGTCGAAATGCGAACGGTCGCGATAGGGCGAGGCGACAGCGTGCGCAAACAGCGCTTGGCGTTGGCCGTACAGGCCGCGCAGCGTCGTCATCGCCGGATGCAGCGCGAACATGCCGTCGAGCCGGGCGGCACCCGCGAAATCCTCCGCCAGCGTGCCGCGCGCGGCAGCGAAGGCCGGATCACCGACAGGTGCCACGATCCCCATCCCATCGGCGGCGCCGCGCTGGATGATGAAGACGAAGCGCTTGTCGGTCTCGGCCTTGGCAAAGGCGATGCGGGGGGCGAGCGCGAGGGCCAGTGCGCCTGCGGCACCGGCACCGATAAAGGAACGACGGTCGTACATGGCCTATCTCCGCAGGAATTCGGGCGCGACCAGCAGCAAGGCGAGGCCTTGCGCCGGGCTCTCGCAATTGGCGAGCGCGGTGGTGGTGGCGGGGCTGACCGCACCCGGCAGCAGCTTCGGCGCGAGCGCGCGCGCATCAACATTGGCCGCGCGGCTCGCAAAGCGCTCCGCCGCCTCAACTCGGCGCAGCACCGCATCGGGCCCGGCCCAGCTCGCGGCGATGTCGTCATAGCCGACCGGCTGACCGGGCCGCCACACCGGCTGACCAAGCTGTGTGAGCAAGCCGACCATCACCAACGGATCGGCGGTCTTGACGTTGAGCCCGCGCATTGCCGAGATCGTCCATTCCCACGGCGTCTTGAACTTCACCGGCTGTTCGACCCACGCCTCGGGCGACGCGATCAGCGCGCGATACACCGTCGGCAAATCGCCGCCCGAGCTCAGAAACGCCGCTTGCAACCGCGCGACCATGGCCGGCGGCGGCGTGTCCCCCGCAAAATGCCGCGCGAGCTTGGTGGCGATATGCGTCGCGGTGGCGGGCGCGATTGCCACGTCGTTGAGCACTGCCTGCGCTTGCTCGACCCCGCCCGCCGGATAGCGTTTGCCCATCACCATGCGGTCGCCCGGTTCGTGCAAGGGGGCCGCGAACACGAAATCGCCGGGCAGGCCATCGGTCCCGGCGGCGCGCGCGCCCGGCCCCTGCCCGATCCCGGCCACCGTCCAGCCCGTCATTGCGCGGGCGAACTCGGTGACATCGGCCTGACTGTAGCCGGTGCGCACGCCGAGCGTGTGGAGTTCGAGGATCTCGCGCGCGAGATTCTCGTTTAGCCCGACTTTGCGATTGCCGCGCAGCGCGATGCGCGATCCCAGCGGCGAATTCGGCGCGACTGACACCGCCTGATCGAGATAGAGCAACATCGCCGGATGCTGCTCGACCGCGGTCAGCATATCGCGGAAACGGCCGAGCACGTGCGGGCGGATCGCCTCGAATTCCATCGTGCCCGACAGGCCGATCACTTGCAATTTGTCGGCCGAGACCGCGAAATGATTGGCCCAGAAATGCACCAGCCGCTCGACGAACGGCGTATCGGTGATCAGCGCACTGGTCGCGCGCGCGCCGACCGCCCCGGCATAATCGCCCCGCCCGCTGCGCTGGGCAAACTGGCGCGCCACCTTGATGGCATCGTTCTGCTCAGGCGCCGCCGGTGCCGTCATGGCTGGGACCGGCTGCATTCCTGGGGCCGCCAGCTCCGTTGGGCGCGGGGCCATCGCCGCTGGTGCCTGTCCCGGACGCCCGCCCGCTTGTGCGCGCAACGCGCGCTGCTGCCGGAAATAATCGGCGAGTTCGGCCGACACCCCGGCGCTGGTCGGCGCATTGGCGATCACGTCGGGTTTGGGGTCATATTTGGCGAATTGCCCGGTCAGCCAGCCGACCGGATCGGACGGCACCGGCTGATCGGCGCGCGCGCCGAGTCCGAAGCGATTGAGGGCGATACTGGCTTTGCTCATCGACCACGTCCTTGCCTGAGCGCCTACAACGCGCGTCGGGGATCTTATGGACCCAATGTGTCGCAAGACTGTGCCAAATACGGCGTGCTAAAACCCTTCGGGCAAATCGATCGGGCCGACCGCCTCGCGATACCGGGCCACGGCGTAGCGATCGGTCATGCCGGCAATGAAATCGGCGATGTGCCGGCTGCGCCACGGCTCGTCCGCAGGCAGCCGCTCGGGCCAGTCGCCGGGCATCAACGCGGGGTCGGCCGTATAAGCCGCGAACAGCCCCGCCACGATCCCTTCCGCCGCCCGCGCCGACGCCAATTGCCGCGGATGATGGTAGAGGTTGGCGTACATGAAGCGCTTCAACACGCGCTCATCCTCGCGCATTTCGGGCGAGAAACCGACCAGGCACCGCCCCGCCGTGCGCACGTCCGCAAGATCGCCAATCCCGGCGAGTCGCGTGCGCGTCTCGGTCAGCAAGTCGCGCACCATCGCGCCGATTTGCGAACGCACCAGCTCGCTCACCAGCCGCGCCGGGGCGACATCGGGAAAGCGCGCGCGCACCGCTTCCCATCCGCGCGCGATCACCGGCACCTCAAGCAACTGCTCAAGCGTCAGCAACCCGGCACGCAAGCCATCGTCGATATCATGATTGTCATAGGCGATATCGTCGGCGATTGCGGCGACTTGCGCCTCGAGGCTCGACCATTGCGTCAGGTCGAGCGCGAACGCGGCGTCGCATTCCGCCAGCGCCCAACCCGGCGCAGCGATCGGCCCATTATGCTTGGCCAACCCCTCCAGCGTTTCCCACGTCAAATTGAGCCCGTTCCAGCGCGGATAGGGACTGTCGATCGTCATCAGCGCGCGCAGCGTATTGCCGTTATGATCGAACCCGCCATGGCCCGCCATGGCCGCTTGCAGCGCATCCTCCCCCGCATGGCCGAAGGGCGGATGGCCGATATCGTGCGCGAGCGCGAGCGCCTCGGTCAGATCCTCGTTCAGGCCGAGTGCGCGCGCGACGGTGCGTGCGATTTGCGCCACCTCCAGGCTATGCGTCAGGCGGACGCGGAAATGGTCGCCATCGGGCGCCATGAACACCTGCGTCTTATGGCGCAGGCGGCGGAAGCTGATCGAATGGATGATCCGGTCGCGGTCGCGCTGAAACGCATCGCGCGGCCCCCGCACGGCATCGAACTCGCCCCCCTTTTGTTCCTCGTGAAGCCGGCCGCGGGAGCGCTCCGGGTGCGATGCCAAAGGCGCAAGCGCTGTCATTCTCGTGTTAATCCCGTCACTTGCCCGCCAATTTGGTGATCTTCTGTCCCGCGTCGCTGACGAAGACGAAGCCTGAAACCCCGTCCTTGGCAATCGTGTTGACGAAGCTTTGTGCTTCATCGTCGCTCTTGAACGGACCGGTCAGGATGCGATTGGTCGCGCGCAGCGGCGTTGTCCAGCCGCCCTTGCCGCCGAACGCCTTGGATTTCGCCCGGACCTTGGTCCATTGCTTGGGCAGATCCTTCTCGTTCGCACCGCCCGAAACCTGCACCCACACGCGCGACGGTTCGAGGAACTTCGGGTCCTTCTTCTTTTTCTCCTCCGCCGCCTTTTTGGCGTCGGCGAGCTTCTTGGCCTCGGCGGCTTTCTTGTCGCTTGCCGCCTTCTTGTCCGCCACGACCTTCTTGTTGGCGACCTTTTTGTCGGCGGCCTTTTTGTCGAGCGCGGCCTGATCGACCGGCGGCTTTTCGGTGAGGGCAGCCTTTGCGGCAACACGCTTCGCCAGCGGCTGGACGGGCGGTTCGTCGGGTGCCGGCGCGGCGGCCTGCTCGGTACCAGGCACCGTGATGTCGGCGATGATCGCGGCAAGGATCGACTCTTCGCTGCGCACGGGAGTCGGTGACGGCGGGCTGGCGGCAAACGTCGGCGCGGGGGGAGCAGGAACCGCCGCGGGGGCTGACACAGGCACCGCGGTAACGGCCGGTCCGGGCGGCACGGTCGCAGCTTTGGGCACGATGATCGGCTGCACGGCGATCTCCGGGGTTGGCCGCGCGCCGCTCGGCACATTCCCAATGACCGAAGGCTTGGCGGCAGCCTCCGCGCTCGCAACCGGAGCGCCACGCTCGACGAACGTCGCCACCGGTGCACTTGGCATCGGCGCTGACGCCGCGACGGGCGGCACACGAACTGGGTTCGAGGCCAATACCACCGGTGCAGGTGCCACCGGTTGCCCGCTATAAGCGGGCGGCGCGGGTAAAGGTTGCGGCGGCGGCGTGGTGAGCGCGGCGATCTGTTCGCGCCCGCCCGACCGGCGCGTTTTTCGCGCGGCCTTCGCGAGTCGCCGTTCCTCGCGCGCGTCGACCACCACCAGCGGGCGCGGTGCCGCCGCGGCGACGACCGGCGCGGTCGGATCGGGGCCAAGCGCCGCGAGCGGCGGGACCAGCCGCGCATCTGCCAGACGCTCCGCCGTCGCGCGAACTTCGCCGAAATGCACCGCAAAGGCGCGGTCGGCGGGGCGCAGCGTCGGCAGAATCTCGAAAAACGGCTGCAGACCGCCTGCCATGCCGGTCGGCATCATGCTCGTCGCGATCTTCGCGGCACCGGCTTTGTCGCCACCCATCGCCAGAATGAACGCGCGCGTACGCCATGCCCCGCGGTCGCTGCGCCGGAGCAACGGGTCGATCTGCGCTAACGCCAGCTCGCGCTTGCCCGATATACCGAGCGACAGCGCGTAGCGTCGCTGCGTTTCGTCATTCGGACCGGCCTTCAGCGCCAGCCGGTAATCACGCTGCGCCCGCTCCTGCTCCCCGACCAGATCGTACGCCAGACCACGGTCGGCCGCGAAGCTGCGCGGATCGCCGCCCAGGGTTTCGGCTTCGGCGAAGTGCCGCAGCGCGTCGCCGGGCCGCTCCGCCGTGACGAGCAAACTGCCCTCGCCTGCCTTGACCCTGGCATTGCGCGGATCGATTCGGTCGGCACGCGCGAAAAATGCCGCTGCAGCGGTATCGTCGTCGAGCTTGAGTGCGAGCTCGCCCGCACGCACCAACGCCTGCACATTGTGCGGATCGGCCGCCAGCAGCCGCAATTCGCTCGCCAGCAAATCGGCATCGGACAAAGGCTGAACGGTGATCACGGCGCCATAGGGCGAGGGCGGCGATGGAGCGGGCGACGGATAGGGCGTTTGCCCGTGCGCCGCCGCGCCGCCAAGGGACAGCGCAAAGATCGAACCGGCGAGACGGAGAGTACGCATCCTGCTTCCTAGACGCGTTCGCGGTGCAACCGGCAATATCGCGTGCGGCTGGACTGCGCCAAAACGACGCACATCGACGGCAGGCGGCGCACCGGGAACACCGGCGCGCCGCCCGAACGGTCGCTTACTGGTTGTTCTGACGATGCAGGAAGCGCGGGATATCGAGCGGGTCCTTGTCGGGCGCCGGATCCTCGTCCCGTGCGGCACCGCGCGACACGCTCGACATCCGCTCGAACAAGGTTCCGCCCAGCTTGACGCGAGGCGCTGGCGCAGCCGGTTCAACGGGCGCTTCAACTGCCTGTTCGGCAACCGGGGCGGCACCGGGCGACAGCCAGCGCCGACGCGTCGGGGCTTCGCTCGGCGTGTCGTCGGCAGCAGGCGCGGCCGGCACTGCAATCTCATCCGCAGCAATCGGGGCAGCAGGCTCGGCCATCGCGGCTTCGCTTCCCAGCACGAGTTCGTCGGCCTCGGCGGCGACCGGCTCGACTGCCGCGACCGGCTCGGCGACCTCGACCGGTTCGGGCGTGGCTTCGATTGCCACGGGGGCAACTTCCTCGGTCTTTTTCGGCGCAGCGAAGCTGAACGCCCGCGATGCCGGTGCGGCGGCGGCGACCGGACGGCTCTCTGCCTCGATCCCGGTCGCGACGACCGAGACGCGGATCTTGCCTTCGAGATCGGGATTGAACGCCGAACCCCAGATGATGTTCGCGTCTTCGTCGACCAGCTCACGAATATGGTTAGCAGCTTCGTCAACTTCGAGCAGGCGCATGTCGTCGCCACCGGTGATCGACACGATAACGCCCTTGGCGCCCTTCATGCTGACACCGTCGAGCAGCGGGTTGGCGATCGCCTTCGACGCCGCCTCGATCGCGCGATTGTCACCCGACGCCTCGCCGGTGCCCATCATCGCCTTGCCCATTTCCTGCATGACCGAGCGGACGTCGGCAAAGTCGAGGTTGATCAGGCCCGGCATCACCATCAGATCGGTAATGCCGCGCACGCCCTGTTGCAGGACTTCGTCCGCCATCTGGAACGCTTCCTTGAAGGTCGTGTTAGCATTGGCGACGAGGAAGAGATTCTGGTTGGGGATGACGATCAGCGTATCGACATACTTTTGCAGTTCCTCGATCCCCGCCTCGGCCGCCTTCGCACGACGATTGCCCTCGAACGCGAACGGCTTGGTCACCACGCCGACGGTCAGGATGCCCATGTCGCGCGCTGCCTTGGCGATGACCGGTGCTGCCCCCGTGCCGGTGCCGCCGCCCATGCCCGCGGCGATAAAGCACATGTGCGCGCCTTCGAGCATCTTGGTGAGTTGCTCGATCGTTTCCTCGGCCGCCGCGCGCCCGATTTCGGGGCGGCTACCCGCGCCGAGGCCTTGCGTGATCTTCGCGCCGAGCTGGATCTTGTAGCCAGCGGTCGATTGCTTCAACGCTTGTGAATCGGTGTTGGCGACCAGAAAGTCGACGCCCTGGACGTCGGCCCGCATCATGTTCGCGATAGCGTTGCCGCCCGCGCCGCCCACACCGATCACGGCGATCCGCGGCGTCAGCTCATCGACTTCAGGCGGCAGAAATTCGATGCTCATATCCGGTCTCCAATTGCGCCCACACACCCCGGCGCTCTACATGTACGTGAAGCTGTTCTGCACCATCGGTAGCGGTCGTTCCAGCGCCAACAACCAAATCCTGTCGTAATTCTTTAATAATTTGCTCTGGCAGCCGCAATCAGGCGGCGAAACAGCGCAAAACCCTTTGGCCGGTGCACCAATTGCTGCTTGCCCGACAAGGCACGCAGATCGACCGGGTCGGCCGCGGCATAGAAAGCAAGGCCCGCGAGCGTCGTGAAAGCGGGCGTCGCATGCGCCTCGGGCATACCGGTCAGCCCGCGCGGACGCCCGATCCGCACCGACCGCCCCAGCGCCTGCTGCGCATAATCGGCGATGCCCTTCAACTCCGCGCCACCGCCGGTCAGCACGACTTGGCGCCCGACCGGTCCCTCGAACTTCAGCTCGGCCAGCGCCTTGCCGACTTCGCCGATCAAATGGTCGAGCCGCTGACGGATCACCGCGATCAACTGCGCCTTGGTAATGCGCGTGCCATCGTTTGCATCGTCTTCGGTCGAGATCGGTGCTACGTCGATCATCTCGTGATTGTCGCGTGGCGAGGCGTTGGCCGAGCCGTGCACGCACTTCATCCGCTCGGCCTGCGTGCGCCGCGTTCCGAAGGCGGAGGCGATGTCGTCGGTAATGTCCTGCGCGCCGATCGGGATCGACAGCAACCCGACCAGCATCCCGCCCGCGAAGAGCGACACGTTGGTGATCCCCGCCCCCAATTCGACCAGCGCAACGCCCAGCTCGCGCTCCTCATCGCTCAGGCACGCCATGCCGGTCGCGACGGGCGAGGCGATGATCGCCTTCACTTCGAGATGCGCATTCGCCACGCACAGCCCAAGGTTGCGCACCGGGGATCCGTCGGCGGCCACGACATGGATATGCACGCCCAGCCGGTCGGCATGGAGTCCCAAGGGACGCTTCACCCCCGTGAGCCCGTCGAGCGTATAGAGCGCCGGTTGTGCGTGCAGCACCATCCGCCCCTGCGGATCGATCGAGTCCCGACCGGCCTGGAGCAAGGCATCGATGTCGGACTGCTCAACGCGGTGGCCACCCAGCTCGAACTCGATCGAGGCGACGTCGGACACGAGGCCACCGGCCGAAAAGCTGACCCAGACATTCTCGATGTTGGTCCCCGCGATCCGTTCGGCCTGTTCGACCGCTTCGCGCACCGCGACTTCGGTCGCGGCGGCATCGGCGATGTAGCCACGCTTGACGCCACGGCTCTCGCGCTGGCCGGTGCCGAGCACGATCAGCTCGCCGCCATCGCCCTTCTGCGCGATCATTGCCGAGACCTTCGACGACCCGATATCGAGTGCGGTGATCAATCCTTCCGGTGCCCTGTTCGCCATAGTCTGTACCTTCGTTACGCGGTTGTTACCCTTGCGCCTGCGCGCCGGTCTGCTTTGCTTCGATCACCGCCGGTTTCGCATCGGCGGCCGGATCGGTAATCGCCTTGTTCGTCGTCACGCCCGGCTTGCGCGCCACCAGTCGCGAGGGATCGCGCATGTCGAACCCGACCCAGCCCTTGCCGAGCAATGACCGCACCCCGTCCATTTGTGCGAATTTGATCAGCGCCTTGCTTGCCTCCACGTCACCCTGCGGCAAGGCCAGCGTTTCGCCGCTTTCGAAGGTCAGCGTCCAGCGCCGATTGCCGACCCACGTCGCCGCCTTCACCTGGCCGCGCAGCGCCGGTGCCACGTCGAGCAATTGCCGGTACGCCGGTTCCTGTTCATTGGCATGCGCGCCAATGACGAGCGGCAGATCGGGCATCGCCTCGGGGTCGACCGGCTCCAGCCACGTCCCGTTCGCCGCGATCAGCGACAATTTGCCATCCTTTTGCCAGATCGCCGACGGCTGACGCTCGACGACATGGACGATCAGCGTATCGGGCAAACGCCGCGAGACATGCGCATCCTCGATCCAGCCGCTATGCGCGACCAGATCCTGGCGAATTTTCTCAAGGCTCACCAGCGGCATCGCCATCGACGGCTGGTTCGCCGCGATCTTATAGATGACATTATGGTCCATCCGGTTGAGCCCGGTGATCTGGATATTGGTCACGCGGAACCCCGCCGCGCCGATCTGCTCGCCGATTGCCGACCCGACGATACCCGGCACGCCGAACGCCGTCGCGGTCGCGAGGGTAACCGCGCCAACCAATCCCATGATCGACCAGGTCGCGATCCGCCGCAGCGTCGCTTCGCTCACCGGCAGCGCCGCAAGCATCCGATCGATCCCCGACGCCTTGGGGGGCGTGCGACGTTTCGGCTGGACCGGGCGCCGCGCGGTGCCGCGTTTGATCGTGGCGCTCATACAAGGGCCTCATCGATAATGATCTGGACCAGTTCGGGGTAGGAAATCCGGCAATGCCGCGCTTGTTCGGGCACTAGGCTGAGC
Source organism: Sphingomonas sp. (assembly GCF_040398505.1). Lineage (GTDB taxonomy): Bacteria > Pseudomonadota > Alphaproteobacteria > Sphingomonadales > Sphingomonadaceae > Sphingomonas. The sequence continues at coordinate 10,085 of NZ_JBBATX010000012.1, forward strand.
GGCGTCATGCCCGGCTGGGTGTTGACCTCGAGCAGGAACAGCCCATCGATCCCGGTTTCGTCGTCCCAGCGAAAATCCGAGCGCGACGTGCCCTTGCAGCCGAGCAAGCGATGCGCGTCCAGCGCAATCCGCTTGCACGCTTCGGTGATCTCATCGGGAATAGCGGCGGGGAAGATATGCTCGGTCATCCCGTCGGTATATTTCGATTGGTAATCGTACCAGCCGGTCTTCGGCCGAAGCTCGGTGACCCCGAGTGCGACGTCGCCCAGCACCGCCGTCGTCAATTCGCGCCCGCGAATATAGGGTTCGGCGAGCAGTTCCTCGAATTCGGACCACGGCCCGGGCGTGGTGCGCGCGATTGGATTGCCGTAATTGCCCTCGGCCGTGACAATCGCCACGCCGACCGACGAACCTTCATTGACCGGTTTCAGCACATAGGGCCGCGGCAACGGGTCGCCCTCGTACAGGCTCGCCGACTTCACGATCCGCCCGCCCGGCATCGGAATGCCCGCCGGAACCAGCAGCAGCTTGGTCAATTGCTTGTCGATCGCAATCACCGAGGTGGCGAGGCCCGAATGGGTGTATTTCAGCCCCATCAGATCGAGCATCCCCTGCACCGACCCGTCTTCCCCCGGCGTGCCGTGGAGCGCATTGAACACGATGTCGGGCGCGGCCTCGGCGAGCTTGGCGGCAACGTCCCGCCCCATGTCGATCCGCGTCACGCGGTGGCCAAGGCTTTCGCACGCCTCCGCAACGCCCGCGCCCGACGACAGCGAAACCTCGCGCTCGGCCGACCAGCCGCCCATCAGGACCGCGACGTGGAGTTTCTCCCTCTCCCCTTCAGGGGAGAGGGTGGCCGAGCGTAGCGAGGTCGGGAGAGGGGCAGTCTGTGACGTTGCGCTCATGACTGCCCCTCTCCCCGACCCTCTCCCCTGAGGGGGAGAGGGAGGAATTGACCCACCCGCTGAATTTCCCACTCCAGCGTCACCCCCGACTGCGCCAGCGCGCGCGCGCGCACTTCCTCGCCCAGTGCTTCGATTTCCGCGCTCGTGGCAGCGCCGAGGTTGAGCAGGAAGTTGCAATGCTTCTCACTCACCTGCGCATCGCCGATCCGTAGGCCCCGGCATCCGGCGGCATCGATCAGCGCCCACGCCTTGTGGCCTTGCGGATTCTTGAAGGTCGAGCCGCCCGTCTTCGAGCGCAGCGGCTGCGATTCCTCGCGCGCGGCGGCGATGCGGTTCATTTCGGCCTGGATCGCGGCGGGATCACCCGGCGAACCCCGGAAGGTCGCGCCGACGACGACGCAGCCCTCGGGCAAAGTCGAATGGCGATAGGTGTAGCCGAGCGCCTCGCCCGGGAGCGTCCGCTGTTCGCCCGAACGCAGCACGACATCGCACTCGACCAGAATGTCCTTGGTCTCGCACCCGTAAGCGCCGCCATTCATCCGCACGAAGCCGCCAACGGTGCCGGGGATCGAGCGCAGGAATTCGACGCCAGCGATCGCGGCATCGCGCGCGGTCGACGAGACGAGGATGCCCGATGCGCCGCCGCCACAGCGAAGCGTGGTCGCGTCCACCGCCTCGACCTTGGCGAACGGCTTGCCGAGCCGGATCACCACGCCCGGCACCCCGCCATCGCGCACGATCATGTTCGAGCCGAGGCCGAGCGGGAGGACCGGCGTTGCAGGGTCCAGATCGGCGAGGAAGGCGCTGAGGTCGGCGACGTCCTTGGGTTCGAACAGCCACTCAGCGCTGCCGCCCGATTTGAACCAGACCAGCGGGGCGAGCGGGGCGGATTGGGTGAGACGGCCCTCCACGCGATAGGAATTCCCCTCCCGCTCGCGGGAGGGGTTAGGGGAGGGCATATCGACAAGCGCGGTCATACGGTAACAGCCCCTCCCCCGACCCCTCCCGCGAGCGGGAGGGGAGATTTGTGAACCGCCTCGATACCCGCCGCCAACCCGGCCGCCCACTTGGTAATATCCCCTGCCCCGAGGCACACGACCATGTCCCCCGGCTGCACCACGCCCGCCAGCGCGACGGCGAGCGCGCCCGCATCGGCGATCGTCGCCGCCGAGCGATGCCCGCGGCGCTTCAGCCCATCGACCAACGCCTCGGCATCGACCCCGTCGATCAGGGCTTCTCCCGCGGCGTAAACCGGTGCCACGAACACCATGTCGGCTTCGTTGAACGCGCCCTGAAACTCTTCCATCAAATCGCCGAGCCGCGAATAACGATGCGGCTGCACCACCGCGATCACGCGGTTTTCGACGCCCTCGCGCGCCGCCGACAACACCGCGCGGATCTCGACCGGGTGATGCCCGTAATCGTCGATGATCGTGACGCCACCCGTCTCACCGACCTTCGTAAAGCGCCGCTTCACCCCGCCAAACTTGGCAAAGCCCTGCTGGATCGTCGCATCGTCGATTCCGAGCTCGAGCGCCACGCCGATCGCCGCCAGCGCATTCTGCACGTTGTGCCGCCCCGGCATCGGCATTTCGATCCCCTCGATCGACCGGCTCGTCCCGTCGCGGTGGCGCACGATCACCTCGAAGCGATTACCGCCGGGGATCGGCGTCACATTAACGCCGCGCACGTCGGATTGCGCCGAAAAGCCGTAGGTCACCACGCGCCGGTCGCGCACGCGCGGGATGATGTTCTGCACCTCGGGGTGATCGAGGCACAGCAAGGCCGCGCCATAGAACGGCACATTCTCGACGAACTCGACGAACGCATCTTTTACCGCGTCAAACGATCCGTAATGGTCGAGATGCTCGGGATCGATATTGGTGACGACCGCGATCGTGCCGTCCAAGCGCAGGAAACTGCCGTCGCTCTCATCGGCCTCGACCACCATCCAGTCGCTCGCGCCGAGCCGCGCGTTCGACCCGTAGCTATTGATGATCCCGCCATTGATCACCGTCGGATCAACCCCGCCGGCATCGAGCAACGCCGCGACCATTGAGGTTGTCGTCGTCTTGCCATGCGTGCCCGCGATCGCGACGGTCGATTTCAACCGCATCAGCTCGGCGAGCATTTCCGCGCGCCGCACCACCGGGATCCGCCGTTCCAGCGCCGCCTCGACCTCGGGATTACCGCGCTTGATCGCGGTCGAGGTAACAATCACCGCCGCATCGCCCAGATTATCGGCGTGGTGCCCGATCAGGACCTTGATCCCCTTGGCGCGCAGCCCCTCGACGACATAGCCCTCGGCCACGTCCGACCCCTGCACCGTATAACCGAGATTCTTCATCACCTCGGCGATGCCCGACATGCCGATCCCGCCAATGCCGACGAAGTGAATCGTGCCGATGTCGGTGGCCACGCCCCTCATGCGAAGGCTTCCTTGATCGGTTGCGGCTTGCCGATCGGCATGTCGCCGGCAGTATCGCCCAGACTCTCGACCAGATCGGCGAGATCGCGCGCCGCATCGGGTCGCCCGCACGCCCGCGCGCGCCCCGCCGCATTCTGCAGCGCTTCGGGGTCGAGCCCCAGCCGTTGCATTTGCTTGGCGAGTTCGACCGGCGTGAAGCTGCGCTGGTCGATCGTCCGCGCGCCGCCGGCCGAGGTCATTTCCTTGGCATTCGCCGTCTGGTGATCGTCGGTGGCGCTCGGCAGCGGCACCAGAATCGCGGGTCGCCCCGCGCACGTCAGTTCCGCCAGCGTCGAGGCCCCGGCGCGTGCGATCACCAGATGCGCCCACGCCAATTGCTCGGGCATGTCGGGCAGATACGTCGCCAGATCAGCCGCGATATCGAGTTCCTTATATTTCGCGCGGCACGCATCGATATCCTCGATCCGCGCCTGATGCGTCACTTGAAGCCGCCGCCGGAACGCGACCGGAAGCAGCGACAGACCATCGGGCACGACCTGGCTCAGCACGCTCGCGCCCTGGCTACCGCCCGTCACCAGCACGCGGAAAATGCCATCTTCCTCCAGCAGCGGATAGGGCTTGCTGCGCAGCGCCAGCACCGCATCGCGCACCGGATTGCCGACCAGATGCGTCTTGCCGCGATGCTTGGGCGACAGCCGCTGCACCTCGGCATAGGAGGTCGCGATCGCGCTGACCTTGCCCGCGACCAGCCGATTAACGCGGCCGAGCACGGCATTCTGTTCATGCACCGCCGTCGGGATGCCCTGGTTGAACGCGCCGAGCACGGCCGGAAGGGCAGGATAGCCGCCAAAGCCGATCACCGCGTCGGGCCGAAAGCTCTTGTACAGCTGGATTGCCATCGCGCGGCCCTTGAGCATCGCTGCCGCTGCCTTGGCGTAACCGACCGGCCCGCCGCCCAGTCGCCCCGCTGGCAGGATATGCGTCTGAATGCCCTCGAACAGGCCGGGAAAGCGCACGCCGCGCTCGTCGCTGACCAACGCGACATAATGCCCGCGCTTGATCAGTTCGGTCGCGAGTGCCGCCGCCGGAACCATGTGGCCGCCGGTCCCACCCGCTGCCAATACGAAATGTTTCGCCGTCATATGCCGCTCCGATGCGCCCCTGAATGCGCAATGTATTTGGAGCGCGTAACGAACGGATTGCGCCGCGTGAAGGCCAGCAGCAAGCCCATGCCGATCGACAGCGCGATCAGCGACGATCCGCCATAGCTGATAAAGGGCAAGGTCATCCCCTTGGATGGGGCAAGCCCGGTATTCACCGCCATCGAAATCAGCGCCTGCACACCGAATTGCGTGGCGAGACCAGCGGCGGCGAAGAGGCGAAATTCATCCTCCTCGTCGAGCAATTTGACGAACACCCGCACCACGATCGCCAGGAACAGCATCGCGATGATCATGCACGCGATCAGCCCGAATTCTTCGCCAATCACCGAGAAAATATAATCGGTTTGCCCCTCGGGCAGGCGGAATTTCATCGATCCGCCGCCCGGCCCGGTCCCGCGCCAGCCGCCCGCCGTGATCGTGTCGTGCGCGGCATTGGTCTGGAAATGGTCGGCCGCGCCGATTCCCTCGGTCTCGGGAAACAGGAAGGCGTTGATCCGCGCGCGCGCCACGCCGTAAAACAGATAAGCCGCCAACAACCCGACGGGAACCGCCGCGATCAGCCCGGCCATCACCTTGGGCGGCGTGCCCGAGATCATCAGCAACGCCATCCACACCGCGCAGAACACGACGGTCTGCCCGAAATCGGGCTGCAGCATCAGCAGAAACGCGACCAAAGCCGTCATCCCGCCGGTAATCGTCACCACCGGCAGCGCAGCGTCCTGCGCGCGCATCGACAGCAGCCACGCCACCGTCACGACGAAGCAGGGCTTGAGGAATTCGGAGGGTTGCAGCAGCGAAATGCCAAAGTTGATCCAGCGCGTCGCGCCGTTTTTCTCGACCCCGATCACCGGCACCAGCATCAGCAGGACGAGGCAGACGACGGTCCCGAACAATGCGAGGCGCCGCGCAAGCGGAACCGGCAACATCGACACGACCAGCAGGATCGGCAGCGACACGCCGATCCAGATCAACTGCCACCACAAATAAAAGAGCGGCGGCACGATATGCTTGCCCCCGGAATAGCGCGTCGCAGCAGCAGGCGAAGCCGCCCCGACCGCGATCAGCCCGACCGCGATCAGCAGCAGCGTCAGCAGCAGCAGCACCCGGTCGATATCCCAGAACCACATGCCCAGCGCGGTACGATCACCGCGACCGCCGCGACCCTTCATGCTCGTCCACAGTTTTGGCACGGGGGCGTTCATACCAGCGCCTCGACGTACGCGCGAAACTGGTCGCCGCGATCCTCGAAATCGCGGAACTGGTCGAACGAGGCGCACGCGGGCGACAGCAAGACGGTGTCCCCGGCCCGGGCGTTCGCGGCGGCGGCGGCGACGGCAGCGGCCAGCGTCCCGCTTTCCTCGACCGGCACCTTCCCGCCCAGAATGTCCGCAAATGTCGCGCCCGATGCCCCGATCGTATAAGCGCGCACGACCCGGCCGAAGCTCGGCGCGCACGCATCGAGATCGTCGCTCTTGGCTTGTCCGCCCACGATCCAGTGGATCCGCTCGAACGCCGCCAGCGCGGGCGCGGTCGATTCGGGGTTGGTCGCCTTGCTGTCGTTGACGAACGCCACGCCATGCTTCGTCGCGATCCGCTCCATCCGGTGCGGCAGGCCGGTAAAGCTCAGCAGGCCGGCGTCGATCGCCGCATGCGGCACGCCGAGCGCTTCGCAGACGTTGATCGCCGCGAGCGCATTTTGCAAATTGTGCGGCCCGGCCAGGCTCGGCGACAGCGGCTGCACCATGCACACGCCGGGCGCGATCTTGGTCAAATCCTCGCCCCGCGCCGACAAGCTGCGCGCGATTTGCGCCGAGGCGGCATCGCCGATCCCGATGATCGCCGCATGGCCCTTCGATTGCATCGCAAACAGCCGTGCCTTGGCGGCGGCATAGGCCTCGAACCCGTCATAGCGGTCGAGATGATCGGGCGTGATGTTGAGCAATACCGCAACGTCGCAATCGAGCGTCTGCGTCAGGTCGATCTGATAGCTCGACAGTTCGAGCACATAGACGCCACCGGCGGGCAACGGCTCCTGCTCGAGGATCGGCAGACCGATATTCCCGCCGAGCCGTGAGGGGATGCCTGCGGTTTGCAGGATGTGGTGGATCAGCGAGACGGTTGTGGATTTGCCATTCGTCCCCGTAACGCCGACCACCTTGTGCGGCGGCAGCGCGGCGCGGGCTTGGGCGAAGAGTTCGATGTCGCCGATGATGGGGGTCCCCGCAGCGCGCGCCTTTGCCGCGACCGGATGGCGATTGAGCGGCACGCCGGGAGAGACGATCAGCGCGTCGAAAGCCGCGAGGTCGAGGTCGAGTGGATCGGCCAAAACCAAATCCTCCCCCGGAACCGGGGGAGGTGGCGAGCGCAGCGAGACGGAGGGGGCGAGGCTGGGCGAAACAACTGCCGTCGCTCCCCCTCCACCATTCGCTGAATGCTCATGGTCCCCCTCCCCCGGTCCCCGGGGGAGGATTTGAACTCTCCGCCCCGCATCCGAATCCCACGCCACCACGCTCGCCCCGCCCGCCAGCAACGCGCGCACGCTCGTCGCACCCGATCGCGCCAACCCGAGCACAGCAAAGCGCTTGCCCGCCCAGGTCGGCGAAACGATCACCGCAATTTCAACGTTGCTAGACCGGCAAGCGCCAGCACGAACGCAATGATCCAGAACCGGATCACCACGGTCGGTTCGCTCCAACCGAGCTGTTCGAAATGGTGGTGGATCGGCGCCATCTTGAACACGCGCTTGCCGGTGCGCTTGTAGAAGAACACCTGGATGATGACGCTCATCGCCTCGACCACGAACAGCCCGCCGATGATGCCGAGCACGATTTCATGGTGCGCGACGACCGAGATCGTCCCCAGCGCGCCGCCGAGCGCGAGGCTGCCGGTATCGCCCATGAAGACAGCGGCGGGCGGCGCGTTGAACCACAGAAAGGCGAGCCCCGCCCCCACGATCGCCCCGCAGAAGATCGCCAGATCGCCGGCATGCGGCACGTGCGGGATGCCGAGATAATGCGCAAAATCGGCGCGCCCGACGAGATAGACGATCAGCATGAACGCGACGCTCGCGATGATCACCGGCATCGTCGCCAGGCCATCAAGCCCGTCGGTCAAATTCACCGCATTGCCGAACGCCACGATCGTGAAGGCGGCGAACACAATATAGAAATAGCCCAGATCGATCACCGATCCGGTATAGAACGGCAAATACAAATGCGTGCCGTTCTGCTGCACGATCAGCGTCGCGGCGATGCCCGCGATCACGAACTCGCCGATCAACCGCAAGCGGCTCGATACGCCCGCCGTGCTCGCTTTGCGCACCTTGTCGAAATCGTCGAGGAAGCCGATCGCGCCGAAGCCCAGCGTCACGAAGGTGCAGGCCCACACATACGGGCTCGACAAATCCATCCACAGCAGGATCGAAAACACCATCGAGGTGAGGATCATCAGCCCGCCCATCGTCGGCGTGCCGCGCTTGGCGAGGTGCGATTGCGGGCCGTCGGCGCGGATCGGCTGGCCCTTGCCCTGCCGCACGCGCAGCCACCCGATGAAGCGCGGGCCGATCAACAACCCCAGGAACAGCGACGTCGCGACCGCCGCGCCGGTGCGGAAGCTCTGATATCGGATCAGGTTCAACAGCCCCGGAAAACCGAGATATTCGGCGAGAAGGTAAAGCATTACAGTGTTCCGCCTTGCAAAGCCGCGACGAGCGCCGCCAGCCCTACGCCGTTTGATCCCTTGATCAACACCGCATCGCCCGGTGCCAGCATCGCGGACAGGCTGACGCGCGCCGCAGCGACGTCGGGCACATGGACGAAATCGCCCTCCCCCTCAAGCGCGTTGGCCAGCGGCGCGATCCGTTCACCAACCAAAATGCCCGTCCGGACGCCCGCCGCCAGGATCGGCTCGGCCAGCGCCGCGTGATAGGCGTCGCTTTCCGCACCCAGCTCGCGCATTTCGCCGAGCACGACGACTTTCCGCGCGGCCTGCTCCGCCCCCAGCACCGCCAGCGTCGCGCGCATCGACGACGGGTTGGCATTGTAGCTTTCGTCGATGATCAGCGCTTCGCCGCCTCCCACCGGCACTGCAAAGCGCGCGCCGCGCCCCGCCAAGCCGCCCAATTCGGCGAGCGCGAGCCCAGCCAGGGCGAGATCGCCGCCGACCGCATCGACGGCGGCCAGCAGCGCGAGGCAGTTCGAGACCCAGTGCAGCCCCGGCTGGCTGATCGTGAAGCTCAATTCGCGCGTTCCGACCCGCGCCGTAACGAACGTGCCCCCGCTCGCGGTCCGCATCGTTTCGATCGCGCGGACGTCCGCGCCTTTTTCGAGCCCGAAGGTGACAGTGCGCGCGGCATAAGGCGCCGCGGCGGCGATCAACCGGTCGCGGTGGATATTGTCATACGGCACGATCGCAACGCCGCCGGGTTCCAGCCCCTGAAAGATCTCGCCTTTAGCGTCCGCAATCGCTTCCTCGCTGTCGAAGAATTCGCGGTGCACCGACGCCACCGTGGTGATGATCGCGACGTGCGGGCGCACCAGCGTCGTCAAATGCGCGAGTTCGCCCGCATGGTTCATCCCGATCTCGAACACGCCGAAGCGCGTAGCCGCCGGCATCCGCGCGAGGCTGAGCGGCACGCCGGTATGGTTGTTGTAACTCTTGACCGAACGATGCGCTTCGCCGCGTGCGCCACGGTCGAGCGCGGCGAACAGTGCCTCCTTCGTGCCCGTCTTGCCGACCGATCCGGTCACGCCGATGATCTTGGCCGAGGTCCGCGCGCGGGCGGCGCGGGCGAGGTTTTCCAGCGCCGCCATCGTATCGGGCACCAGCACCGACGGGTGCGCGCTTGGCTGCGACACCAGTGCCCCCGCGGCCCCACGCTCGAACGCCTGCTCCAGAAAGCGATGCCCGTCGGTCGCTTCGCCAGTCAGCGCGATGAACAGGTCGCCTGTGGTCACTTCGCGAGAGTCGAAGGTGACGCCGGTGGCGCTGAACGGCGCGGAGGCCGCGCCGCCGGTCGCCGCTGCGATGTCGGCTGAGGTCCAGAGAGTCATAAAAGCCCCTCCCCTTCAGGGGAGGGGTTGGGGTGGGGCTGTGCCGCAAACGCGAAATTGGGGAATGGAGGCACGGCCCCACCCCCAACCCCTCCCCTGGAGGGGAGGGGCTTAAGAAGCTGCAGGCCACTCACGACGCCATCTCCCGCGCCACGCTCACATCGTCGAACGGCAAGACCAGATCGCCGACGATCTGGCCCTGCTCATGCCCCTTGCCCGCGATCAGCACGATATCCTGCGGCCCCGCTTGCATGATCGCCGCGCCGATCGCCTCGCGCCGCGATCCGATCTCGGTCGCATCCGGCGCGCCTTCCAGAACCATCGCGCGAATCACCGCCGGGTCTTCGGAACGGGGATTGTCGTCGGTGACGATCACGACGTCCGCCATTGCCGCCGCAACCGCGCCCATCTCGCGCCTTTTGCCCGTGTCACGGTCGCCGCCCGCGCCGATCACCACGATCAGCCGACCCGCCGCATGCGGCTTCAAGGCGGAAATCGCCGCCTCCAGCGCATCGGGCGTGTGCGCATAATCGACATAGACCGGCGCGCCGCTCCGCGCGATCACCGCGCGCTCAAGCCGCCCGCGCACCGGCTGCAACCGCGCGAGATTGGCCAGCGTCGACGCGATATCGCCACCGCCCGCAATCACCAGCCCCGCCGCGGTCAGCGCATTCGCGGCCTGATACGCGCCGATCAGCGGGAGGTTGACCTTGTACGTCTTGCCTTCGGCCGCGATCACCAGAGCCTGCCCAAGCAGGGTCGGATCGCGCGACATCAGCTGGAGCGTCGCGCCCGTCGTGCCGACCGAAATCAGCCGCAGCCCGCGCCCGCGCACGATCTCGGCAACGCGCGCCGACGCGACATCGTCCGCCCACACCACCGCAACGCCGTCCTCGGCCAGGACTTCGCTGAACAAGCGCAGCTTCGCCGCGAGATACGCTTCCATCGTGCCGTGATAATCGAGGTGATCGCGGCTGAGATTGGTGAACGCCGCCGCCGACACGCGTGAGCCCTCGGTGCGATATTGGTCGAGCCCATGGCTCGACGCCTCGAACGCCAGATGCGTCACGCCCTCGCGCGCCAGCCCCGCGACATTCGACAGGAAGGTCACGACATCGGGCGTGGTCAGCCCGGTCGAGACGCGATCGTCGCCGGTCGTCACGCCCAGCGTCCCGATCGAGGCGGCGTGGAACCCGGTCATCCGCCACAATTGCCGCACCATCTCGACGGTCGAGGTCTTGCCGTTGGTGCCCGTCACCGCCACCGCGAGGGGCGGGAACGGCGCGAAGAAGCGCGCGGCGAGATCGGCGAATTTGCGCCGCGGCACCGCATCGGCAATATGCACCGCGCCATCGACCGTGGCTTCGGGTCGCGCGACGACCGCAATCGCGCCGCCTGCTATTGCTGCGCCGATAAAGTCCTCGCCATTGACGACCGCGCCCTGGAACGCGCCGAACACCACGCCCGGCGCGACCTTGCGGTGGTCGATCGCGAAGCCCGTGACGGTCGCGGTTTCTTGTCCGCCGGTCAGCGCGCCCAGTTTCATGCGCGTCTCATTCCGCGTTCTTGCGGTCGCCCGCGCCGTGCCACACCAGCGGTGTCAGGTCGGACACATCGATATCGCGCTTCATATCAGGCGTCACGCCGAGCAGCGATCCGGTCCGCGCGATCACGCGGCTGACGACCGGGGCTGCGGTCCATGCCGCCGCGGTGATCCCGAACGATTCGGCATTGCCGACCGGTGAGTTGAGCATGGCGACCACCACATACCGCGGCGAATCCATCGGGAAGGCAGCGGCGAAGGTCGAGACGTTGGCCTTTTTTGAATAGCCACCGGCACCCGCCACTTCGGCGGTGCCGGTCTTGCCCCCGACGCGGTAGCCCGGGGCCTCGCCTTTTTTGCCGGTGCCGAGCAGGACGACCATCCGCAGCAATTGCCGCATCCGCGCGCTCGTCGCTTCGGACAGGACCCGCCGTCCCGCCGGGGCCGCGCCGGGTGCGACCTTCAGCATCGTCGTCGGCCGCCAGATCCCGCCATTGACCAGCGTCGCATAGGCGTTGGCGAGATGCAGCGGGGTCACCGCAATGCCGTGCCCATAGGCCGTGGTCATCAGCGTCGTATCGCCCCAATAGGTCGGCCAGATCGGCCCGGCGCGCTCGCGCAGTTCGATCGATGGGCGCTCGCCAAACCCCATCGCAGTGAACATCGCGGTCAATTTGTCCTTGCCCATCGCTTCGGCGATCCGCGCCGTCGCGATGTTCGACGAATAGATCAGCGTCTCGGGAATATTCAACCAGCGCTTCTGCTCGTCGCCGCGGTCGTCATGGATCGTGAAGCGCCCGACCTTGATCGGCACCGTCGCATCGAACCGCCGCGCCATCGATGTCACCGCGCCGCTCTCGATCGCCGCCGCCATCGTGATCGGCTTGAAGGTCGAGCCCAGCTCATACACCGATTGCGTCACATTGTTGCGCAGCGCATCGATGCTCGTGCCGCTCAATTTGTTGGGATTATAGACCGGCAGCGACACCATCGCGATCACTTCGCCGGTGCGCACGTCGAGCACCACGCCGGTTGCGTCCTTCGCCTTGAACGACACCATTGCACGGCCGAGCTCGCTCTCCATCGCCGCCTGCACGCGCGAATCGATCGACAGCGAAATCGGCTGGCCACGCAGCCGCGGATCGGTCAGCCGCGCCTCGAACGCGCGTTCGATCCCGGCGCGCCCCAGCAGGCGGGGGTCGGTCGCGGTCGGCCCGATATAGCCAAGCGCATGTGCCGCCAGCGTCGATTGCGGATACAGCCGCTCGGGCTCGCGCGCGAAAACGATCCCCGGCTCGCCCAGCGCATGGACCTGATTCACCAAAGCCGGCGAGGCGTGCTTCTCCAGATAGGTGAACTTGCCCTTCATGCTCAGCCGGTCGAGATACCAGGCTGAATCATGCGCCGGCATCAGCGCCGCCAATTGCCCGGCCAATACCTGCCGGTCACCCAGCAAGTCGGGCGGTCGCACGCCAATCGTCCACGCTTCGATCGTCCGCGCCAGCGGCTGGCCATTGCGGTCGAGAATATCGCCACGCACCACCGGATTGATCGTCAGCGTCGCCGCGCCCGCCGGCGTGCCGAGCAGACCGAGCAGCGCAATCCGCCCGATCACCAGCAGGAAACCGGCAATGATCAGCAGCATCAGCATCATCAGCCGCACATGCGCGACCGCGACCAGCGCGTGCCGCTGATCGGTCGAGCGGCGCGCCGGAATCGGGCGGGCGACGAGCAGACTCACCGTTGGTGCCCGATTTCCGCGCGGGCGCCGCTGCGTAAATCGCCGATCACGCTGTCATCGAGCAACGCGCGATCGAGCAACGCCAGCGCTGCGCGGGGGCGCGCCTCGGCACGGGGCCGCGACGCCGGCTGTGCTTGAGGCTCGGCAACCGCCGCCATTGCGCTGCGCGGTGCAGGCGCAGGTGCAGCGGGGGCCGCTGACTCCGCAACCGGCGCTTGGCTGGTTCCGGCATAAACCGGCGCGGCCGGCACGAACGACGCCATTTGCGGACCAACGCCGGTTGCCGTCGGCTCGATCGAGGCCAAGGCCGCTTCATCCGCGACGAACTGGTCGGCGGCAGGTGCCACCATACCCAGCGATTCGGCATTCCATTTGTCGAGTTGCGCCAGGCTCGCGCGAGTATCGAATTCGGTTTCGAGCGCGCGAATATCGCGCTTGGCGCGCAGGATTTCGCTCGCCGTACGATCGAGCTTCTTGCGCTCGGCTGCCACCTGCAGCGGCACCAGCAGAAAGCCGAGCGCCACCGCGACACCCGCCAGAAACCACCCAAGGCTTTTCCACGCCAGACCCAGCATCACATCGCTCCCTCTGTCACAGATTGTTCCGGCCATGCGGCGGCACTGGTACGCGTTGCCGTACGAAGCGTGGCTGAACGGGCGCGCGGATTGCGCGCGATCTCATCGTCGTCGGCGCGTAACGCCCGCCCGACCATTTCGAAGCTCGGCGCATGTTTCGCCGCCACTTCGGGTAAATGCCGCGATCCCGAGGGCAGCGATCCGCTGCGCTCACGCAGGAACCGCTTGACCATCCGGTCCTCGAGGCTGTGGAACGTCACCACCGCCAGCCGACCACCGGGCGCCAGCACGCGCTCGGCCGCGGCAAGGCCATCGGCCAGCTCGCCCAGCTCGCGGTTGATGTGAATGCGGATCGCCTGGAAGGTCCGCGTCGCGGGGTCCTTTTTGTCCTGCGGCTTGTAGCCAAGCGCCTTGCGCACGATCCGCGCGAGCTCGCCGGTGCGCGTGATCGGGCGGTTGTAGACGATCGCCTGCGCGACGCGGCGCGCGCGCGGCTCCTCGCCATATTCCTTGATGACATAGGCGATGTGCGCTTCGTCGGCCTCGTTGACGAACTCGGCGGCGCTCAGGCCTTCCTGGCTCATCCGCATGTCGAGCGGGCCGTCGGACTGGAACGAAAAGCCGCGTTCGGCCTGATCGAGCTGCATCGACGACACGCCGATATCCATCGTCACACCTTGCACCGGCACGGCGTCGCGCGCGGCGAGTTCGGCATCCATCGCCGAAAAGGTCGCGGGCACCAGCGTCAGCGCACCGTCCGCCGCCGCGACCATCGCCGCACCCGCGGCAATCGCATCCGGGTCGCGATCGAACGCGAACACGCGCGCGCCCTGCGCCAGCATCGCCTGCGTATAGCCGCCCGCGCCGAAGGTCGCATCGACGTGTGTCTCGCCGGGGGCAATAGCGAGCGCATCGAGCACTTCGGCCAGCAACACGGGCACATGCGGCGCGTCGTTCACCCGATCTTCGGAGATCACAGGATTTGCGGGGATCACAGCGCGATCCCCCTCTGCTTGCAGTGAAAGCGGCACGCCGCCTGCATTACCGGGTCGACATCGGTCGCCGCGATCAGCGTCGCCGGGTCCCAAATCTCGATCCAATCGAACGTGCCCCAGAAAAAGGCATGCTCACCGATGTTGGCATAGTCGCGTGGAAAAGCCGGCATGATGAAACGGCCCGAGCCGTCGAACGGAGCTTGCTCGCCGCTCGCGCCGCGCCGCTTGAAATTGTAATTGGGCTCGCCATCCTCGCCGGTATGCGCGGTCTCGCGCGCTTCGACCTTGGCCTTCAGGATCTTGACGAAGGCGGGGTCATAGGCACGCAGGCAGGTCTGCCTGGGATGGACGCCGACGATGATCGTGCCACCATCCTTGCCATCGGGGCGCGGGGAATTGGCGGCCAGCGCCTGTCGCAGCGAGGCAGGAATCGCGACCCGGCCCTTGTCATCGACAAGGCCAAGACCGTCTCCCTGATATTCGCTGCGTTCGTCCACGCCCACCCCGCACTGCCGGGCAAACCTCTCCCGTCCCGAGAATCGCATCCGTTGCGATTCTCAGCGCACTGTCGCGCAGGCGAGATGAGTCTGCCCCTGTTGAAGGCAGAGTTAACACGTGATTTACCGGGGATACAAGGGGAAAGCCGGGGAATGGCGGGGACCTAGGTTTAATCCCTTAAATTCTCCCGCGATTTTTGTCGCGCCATATCAACTTGTTCCCGGTGTGTTCGAAGAGATCATCGCGCCAGCCCCTGCCATCCCCGCCGCACCCGCCCGATGCGCGGCATTTTCCCGCAAAATCCCCGGCGAACCGGCCTGATTCGAGGTCATGGACGCGTGCTGGTGGCGTGTGGCTGCGCTTGGGCGGCATTGCTGGCGATCGCGGCGCTCGGCGCGACGCCCAACTCGGCAAGCGGTTCCTTGGTCGCGATAACGGGTTCGGCGTTATTGCCGGATACGATCGCCGACACGACCTCGGGGCGGGCGCTCCCGATCGCGGCGACGCCGCGGTCGTGGTTCATCGTCGCGAAAATGGCGGCCGCGAGGCCGATGAGAAGCACGACCGCGGCGAGGCCGATCATGCCGACCTTCACGCGCTGGGTTGTCTGGCCTGCTTCCCGTTGCGGGTGCTGTGCGATAATTTTCATAAGCTGTGGCATAAATGTAACGCATTAAGATGCGCTTGTCGATTCCAGCCTTTAGGCTGAGGCCAGCCATGGCGGCACCGCCAGCCCTTTTGCCTCGAGCCACGCGCGATTGTAGAGTGTTGAGAGATAGCGGAACCCGGTGTCGCACAGGATCGTCGCGACCCGGCTGCCCGGGCCCAGATGCCGCGCCAGCAACACTGCACCCGCCACGTTGATCCCCGACGAAAGCCCCAGGCACAGCCCTTCCTCGGCCAGCAGCCGCGTCACCCACTCCATCCCATCGGCATCGGAAATGCGGAACTGCGTATCGATCGGCGCGCCCTCCAGATTGGCGGTGATCCGCCCCTGCCCGATCCCTTCGGCGACCGATGATCCTTCGGCCTTCAACTCGCCATGCGCATAATAATTGTACAAGGCTGCGCCATACGGATCGCTCAGCGCGATGCAGACCGCCTCGTTCTTCGCCTTCAGCCCCATCCCGACCCCGGCGATCGTCCCGCCCGTCCCCGCGGCGCAGGTGAACCCGTCGATCCGCCCGTCCATCTGCGCCCAGATTTCCTCGGCCGTGCCGGTGATATGCGCTTTGCGATTGGCGATATTGTCGAACTGATTGGCCCAGACCGCATTGGGCGTCTCCTCGGCGATCCGGCGCGAGGTGTGGACGAAATGCGCCGGATTCGAATAGGGCGCAGCGGGCACGAGCACGAGCTCGGCCCCCAATGCGCGCAGCGTATCCATCTTCTCGCGGCTCTGCGTCTCGGGCATCACGATGATCGTCTTATAGCCCTTGGCATTGGCGACGAGCGCGAGGCCGATCCCGGTATTGCCCGCCGTCCCCTCGACAAAGGTCCCACCCGGCGCAATCTGCCCGCGTGCCTCGGCATCCTCGACGATCCCGAGCGCGGCACGATCCTTGATCGAAGCGCCGGGATTGGCGAATTCGCATTTGCCGAAGATTTCGGCGCCGGCGGCCTCGCTCGGCCCTTTGAGGAAAACCAGTGGCGTGTTGCCGATCAAAGCGAGCGTGTTGGGGGTGGTGTGCATGAGCCTTAGCTATGCGTCCCCTCTCCTCGCGGCAAGCAAGCTTCGCTTGGCGGGGCGGAAGCAGACGTGGTAGACTTTCGAGTAGGAGGAAACGATGCCTACCGCCCTCACGATCGAAAGTGCCGAAGCGCAACTTCTAGCCGAGCGGTTGGCCTCTGAAAGTGGAGAAGATGTAACACAAGCGGTTATCGGTGCGCTGCGCATGCGGCTCGCGGCCGTTCGACGCGAGCGCCTCTGGGAGCCGGACGAACTACGCGCAAAAGAAACGGAATTTTACGAAATCGTCGACGGCAGTCGCGCACGCTGGCCGGGTGGCTTAACGTCGGCAGACATGGACGATCTTCTCTATGACGAGTATGGATTGCCGCGTTGATCGTCGATACGTCCGTCCTGATTTGCTTTTTGCGCGAGGAACCAGAAACGCCTCGCTTCCTGTCCATCCTCTTGGGCAAGAAGGGCCGCCTGAAGATGTCTGCCGCCAGTTACCTTGAGGCGGGCATCAAAATCGATTCTCTCCGCGACGATGTTCTGAGTGAACGACTTGATCGCCTTGTCGCGTTTTTCGATATCGACATCGTACCCGTAACGCGCGATCAGACGAAGGTCGCGCGATATGCCTATCGCCGGTTTGGCAAAGGCCATCATCCGGCCAAGCTGAATTATGGCGACTGTTTCGCCTATGCTCTGGCGAAGACGGAGGCTGCGCCGCTGCTGTTCAAGGGCGACGACTTCCCGCAGACCGATGTTCAGGTCGCGTCGCGTCCGTGAACCCCCGCCGCGCGCAAATGCGGCCCCAGCCGCCCGCTCGCCCACAAAAAGAACATCCGGTAATCGCTCGCCAGCGACCATAACGGATAGGTGAAGGTCGCCGGACGGTTCTTCTCCACCCCGAAATGCGCGGCCCAGGCGAAACCATATCCCGCGATCGGCAGCGCCGGCCACCAATAGCCGCCCGCCACGATCGCCACCGCCAGGAACACGAAGGTCAGCGCGGTCCCGGCATAATGGATCGCACGTGTTTCCGGCTTGGCATGCTCGCGCAGATAATAGGGCCAGAAGGCCGCATAGCTGGTGATGTCCGCCGCCATTCCCGCGCTCCCAACGTCTTAAGACCCAAGCCTTTCATGCCTGTCGCCCGGTGGCAAGCCCGCGAAACGAGATGACCGTTACGTTACAGAATTGTTGCAACGCAAAAAACTGACGTCCTAGAGTAAGCTACGGTCTTGACGCCCGATGCCGCGTGAGCGAAGAAAATCGAATGATCATCCGCATCCTCCCCGCCGTCGCCGTTGCGCTGCTCGCGCTCTCGGCTTGTGACAATAAGCCGACTGAGGTGACGAACGTCGCGCCGGATCCGATGGCATCGGTCCTCGCCAACAAGGCGCCGATCGAACTCCCGCCGTCGATCAAGGCCGATGTCAGCTTGCGCTGCAAGGATAACAGCCTCGCCTTCGTCACCTTCTTCGATGGCGACAAGCAAGTTCTGGTCAAGACCAGCAAGAATGGCACACCGGTCAAACTGACCGCCGACAAGGCCGGCGATCCGCTCAAGGCCGATGGCTATGAAATGACCGGCAACCCCAAGGCGGTCACGCTGACGGAGCCGGGCAAGCCAGCGCAGCTCTGCAAGGTCGGATAATTCCGCCGATTGCACCGCTCTTCGGCATCCGCCACATTGGCCGTTCGTAAAAGAGGGGCTCGATTGTGTCGACGATTGCGATTTACAGTCTGAAGGGCGGCGTCGGAAAGACGACGCTCGCGGTCAATCTTGCTTGGGTCGCCGCGACCGCATCGTCGCGGCGCACCCTGTTGTGGGATCTTGATCCGCAAGCCGCGTCGAGCTTTCTGCTCTCGGCCAAACCAGATGCCAGAGCGAAGGACCAGGCGCAGTCGGTCTTCGCCAAGGATGTCGAACCCGACAAATTGATCGAAAAGACCGCGACTCCGCGGCTCGATTTGCTGCCCGCGGATGCGTCGCTGCGCGGGCTCGACCTGTTGTTCCACGAACTCGACAAGAAGAAGCGGCTGCAAAAGCTGCTGACCGGGTTGCGCAAGGAGTATGACCGCATCCTGCTCGACTGCCCGCCGGGCCTGACCGAGACGAGCGATCAAGTGATGCGCGCCGCCGATCTGATCGTCGTCCCCGTCATCCCATCCCCGCTATCGGAGCGCGCGCTCGTCGAGGTGCTCAAGCATCTCGGGTCGAAGGCGCAGGTCATGCCGGTCCACTCGATGGTCGATCGTCGGCGCAAATTGCATGCCGATGCGCTGGCGCGGCACCCGGATTGGCCCGTCATCCCGATGGCAAGCCTGATCGAACAGGTCACCGCGCGCCGCGCCCCGGTCGGCAGCTTCGCGGCGCGATCGGCGGGTGCGCAAGCTTTCGCGCAGCTGTGGCAGGCGATCGAGCGTCGCATCGCCCAATGACGTCAGCGGTGACGCCGCCGCCCGACGACGACCCAGACCCGATCCCGCCGCTTGACCCGCAACTGGTGCTGGGGGCCTATTCGGTCGGCGTCTTCCCGATGGCGGACGGGCGCGATGCCGCGGACGTCTATTGGGTCGAGCCGAGCGAGCGCGCGATCCTGCCGCTCGACGGTTTCCATGTGTCGCACTCGCTGCGCAAGACGCTCGTCGCCGACCGTTTTCGCGTCACCGCCGACCAGGCCTTTCCGCAAATCCTCGCGCTGTGCGCACAATCGGTCGGCAACCGTCCCGACACCTGGATCAACGCGCCGATCGAACGCGTCACCAACCAACTCCACGCCATGGGCTTCGCGCATTCGATCGAGGTGTGGGATGGCAATACGCTCGCCGGTGGGCTGTACGGCATTGCGCTCGGTCGTGCCTTTTTTGGGGAAAGCATGGTCAGCCGCGCGCGTGATGCGTCGAAAGTCGCGATGGCATGGCTCGTCGCGCGGCTGCGCATTGGCGGCTTCACCTTGCTCGACTGCCAATTCCTGACCGATCACCTCGCCTCGCTCGGCGCGGTCGAAATCAGCCGCGCCGATTATCTCGTCGCATTGTCCGCGGCGATTTCGGGCGTGGTCGGCTCGGGCGCGTCATCCGCGGCTGCGGGTGATTTCTTCGCGCTCGACCGCGGCATGTTGCTGGAGCCGGGCGCACCGCCACCCGCGACCGAATCGGGACCGCCGAGCGGGAAGGTCATCGCGCAATTCTTGATCCACACATCGTAGATCGGGTGCTGGACGACATTGAGCGCGGGGCGTTCCTTGAACAGCCAGCCCGAAAACGCCCGGCGCCAGCTCGTGTCACTGCCCTGCACATCGACCTGGACGAACGCACCCGTATACTGTTCCTGCTCCCACGGCGCGGTCCGTTCGCACGCGCGCAGCCGCACCACGACGTCACCGATTCGCATCGCCTTGCCCGGCTTCAGCACGACATCGCGCGCCGCGCCATTGCGCTTGTTGAGCAGCCCGAGCGTCGCGACGCGGTCCACCATCGGCGTCGCGCCATAGCTCGGATCGACGCCGCCGCCGAGATCGACCGTTACGATATTGCTCGCGCTGGTATCGGCATCGAGCGCGGTGACCGGGGTCGGTTTTGTATCGGGCGCAACCGGCTTGGTCGGCCCGCATCCGGCGGCGAGCAGTGCCAGCACGAGCACCCCGCTCCACCTGCCGGCGCGCTTCACGCGTCGGGAACCCACGCTTCATAATCGCCGGTTGCAGCGGCGCGAACACCACCCTTTTCGAGCGCACCCCTGGGGCGATAGGCCGCGACCGTACCGGTCAGATTGGGCTCGGCCGGCAATTGCCACACGCGCGCCGCAGGCAGCGCGCGATCGGGCACGTCATCGACTTGATGGTGCAGCCAGCTGAACCATTCGGGTGCGACTCGGCTCGAATCGTTCGGCCCGTTATAAATGACCCAGCGGCGCGGGTTGCCCGCCGTGTCGCTGCCGCCCTGATAATAGACGTTGCCCAGCGCGTCCTCGCCGACCCGCGCCTTGCCGCGCAGGCCAAACGCCGTGCCAATGGTTGCGCCATTCCACCAAGTGAAGGGATTGAGGTTGATGCCCATGCCACCGCGCTTAGCGCGCCGCCGCGCCGCCTTCAACCGCGTTTCCCGATCTAGCGCGGCCGCCTCGGCCAGCTAACCCGGTCACCCTCGGCAATGCCGAGATCGAGCACGCGCCCGCCGCGCAGCTCCAGCACCGCGCTGACCGGCTCGCCCGAGGGGATCGGCGTTTCGGACTGCGGCACCGTGTTTTCCGCAATCCGCGCGATCGTCCCGTCGGGACGGATGAACAGGATATCGAGCGGGCTCGGCGTGTTCTTCATCCAGAAATTGGCCGCGCGCGGTGGTCCGCCATCGGGCGGATAGGGCGCGAACAGCATACCGCCATTTTGCGCAATATCGGTGCGGAACATCAGCCCGCGCTCCTGCTCATCGGCGGTTTTCGCGACCTCGACGACAAACGCATGGGCACCCGTGCTGCCGGTGATGGTCAGCGCGACGGTGCCGCTTGAGGCTTCGGCGCCCTTGGTGGTGTCGGTCGCGCCGTGGCACCCCGGCGTAGTGGCGAGCACAGCGAGTGCCAGCAAAGCCGCATATCGAACGCCCATAATCGGTCCTCAGCCTTCTTCGTCTTCGACGATTACAGCCAGCGGACCCTTGTCGCGCTCGACGATGCGTGCCTGCAACGCTTGCCCCGGTTCGATTTCCTCGATCCCCGCGCGGCGCAGCGTTTCGATATGGATGAAGACATCGCTCGCATCGCGCGACCGCAGCAGAAAACCATAGCCTTTCAGCCGATTGAACCATTTGACCGTCACCGGCTCGAACGGCCCGGCTTGCTCGATCAGCGCGGCGGAATCGCCGCGCACGCCGTCGCTGCGGGGGCGGATCGGCGGCTCGACCGCGTCGCTCAGGTCGATCGACAGGATCTCACTCGCTTGCAGCCCCCGCTCGCGCACCGCTGCCAGACACTCGATCCGCGCGCCCTCGGGCAGGCTGCGTCGCCCATGCGGCCGCAAGACGGAGAAATGAATCAGGATGTCGCCGACGGTTGCATCATCGGCCACGACGAACCCGAAGCCGCGGGTCATATCGAACCATTTGAGCATACCGGTGTAGACGCGTGCCGACGACTCCGCCGTCTCCGCGCCGCAACCCGCCGCGCCCTCCCGGTCGATGCCGCCAAGCGCCGGAATGACTTCGTTCCGCATCACGAACTATCCCCCGCGCACGTCGCTAGCATGGACGAAGTACGGACGCAAAAAGCGAAACGAGCCGCGCCGATAGACACGCAATTCGCGCGAATCGCGTACGTATCAGTCGCTGGAGTCAAGCGCCTCCCCCGGCCCGAGCGAGGCGATCCGCCGTGCCAGCGTAAAATCATGACCGCCGCGAATCATCGCGGCAATGTGCTTCTCGCGCTCGGCACGCTCGGCGCGCACCGCAGCGAACGGGCCGATCCGCCGCCGCCGCGCAAATGCCATCGCCGTCTCAAGCGCGCGATCCTCGACCGCCGGGACGATCGCGTCGCGATCCTCCTCGACAAGGCCGGCTTGATGGAGTGCGCCCGCGACGCGGCGCTTGCCCAGGCCGCGCCGTCCCATCGCCGCCGCGCGCGCCTCGCCAAAGGCGCGGTCGTCGATATAGCCGAGGTCGGCCAACTTCTCCGCCAGCGCCGCCGGGTCGGCCGGGTCCCCGTCCCAGCCGCGCTCGCGAATCTTGCGCACCAGATAGTGCGCCAATCGGCTCCGCGTCGTCGCGAACCGCTCGACATAGCGCAGCGCAAGCCGATCGAGCGCCGCCGCATCCAAGGGCGGGACGGTACGTATCTCTCTTGATTTCGAACGGTTCTTTGCTGGATGGAACATGACGCCATCATTGTGCCACAGTCGAACTCGATTTTGAACGCCTGACGCAAGCAGGGGTGCATGTCGAAAAATTAGGCGCGGCCGTCGGCGAACGGTCGCGATCAAGGGCGCAAACACTGATGATGATGGATGTAGCGGATACGCGGAAAACCTCGGTGGCGACACCGGGGCCAGCCGCGCCAAACGTGGTCGGTACCCCGACCGCCGATACGCTGGCACGACGCTTCGCCGATTTCGAGACGCTGGGGGCAGCGCTCGATTATGCGGCAAGCGGAGCGCGCGGGCTGAATTTCCACGATGCGCGCGGCACGCTGTCGCGCGCCTATCCGTTTGCCGAATTGCGCGACGATGCGCTGGCGATGGCACGCCGCCTGATCGCCGCCGGGATCAAACCCGAGGACCGCATCGCGATCGTCGCAGAGACCAGCCCGGATTTCGCGGCTTTGTTCTTCGGCACGGTCTATGCCGGGGCGTGGCCCGTGCCGCTGCCGTTGCCGAGCAGCTTCGGCGGGCGCGATTCCTATATCGAACAGCTCCGCGTCCAGCTTTCCAGCTGCGACCCAACGCTGCTAATCTATCCCCCCGAACTCGCGCAAATGGGCGGCGATGCCGCGCGCGCCGCCGGGGTTACGGGCGTCGACTGGTCCGAACTCGTCATCCGCCCCGCGCCGATGGTCGATCTGCCCCAGGCAAAAAGCAGCGACATCGCCTATCTGCAATATTCCAGCGGATCGACGCGCTTCCCGCACGGCGTCGTCATCACCCACCACGCATTGCTCAACAACCTCGCGGCGCATTCGCACGGTATGCAAGTGATCGAGAGTGACCGCTGCGTCTCGTGGCTGCCCTGGTATCATGACATGGGGCTGGTCGGCTGCTTCCTGTCGCCGGTCGCCAATCAGGTTTCGACCGATTACCTCAAAACCGAGGATTTCGCGCGCCGTCCGCTCGCGTGGCTCGACATGATCAGCCGCAACCCCGGCACCTCGATCAGCTATTCGCCGACCTTCGGCTACGACATTTGCGCACGCCGCATGTCGAGCCAGACCAAGGCATCGGACCGCTTCGACCTGTCGCGCTGGCGGCTCGCGGGCAATGGTGCCGACATGATCCGCCCCGACGTGATGCAAAGCTTTGTCGATGCGTTCGACGAAGCCGGCTTCAAGGCAAGCGCCTTCCTGCCGAGCTATGGTCTGGCCGAGGCGACGCTCGCCGTATCAATCATGCCGCCGACCGAAGGCATTCGCGTCGAACTGGTCGAGGAAACGCAATTGTCGGGCGTCGCGGCGGGGGAAGATCGCCCGCAACGCTTCCGCGCGATCGTCAATTGCGGCAAGCCGGTGAAGGACATGCAAGTCCAGATCCGCGAGGAAGACGGCACCCCCCTGCCCGAACGCGCCATCGGCAAGATCTGGTGCTCGGGTCCCTCGGTGATGGTCGGCTATTTCCGCGATCCGGAATCGACCGATGCCTGCCTCGTCGATGGCTGGCTCGATACCGGCGACATGGGCTATCTCAGCGACGGCTATATCTACATCGTCGGCCGCGCCAAGGACATGATCATCGTCAACGGCCGCAACCATTGGCCGCAGGACATTGAATGGGCGGTCGAGCAACTCCCCGGCTTCAAGGCCGGTGACATCGCCGCCTTCGCGATCACCACGCCGGGCGGCGAGGAAACCCCCGCCGTCCTCGTCCAGTGCCGCACCTCGGACGAATCCGAACGCGTCCGCCTCCGCGACGAGATCCGCGAACGCGTCCGCTCGGTCACCGGCATGAACTGCGTGATCGAACTCATCCCGCCGCGCACATTGCCGCGCACCAGCTCGGGCAAATTGAGCCGGGCCAAGGCCCGCAATTTGTATTTGAACGGGGATATCAAACCGTACGACCTGGCGGCGTAAGCCGCCGCCGCAGGGGCTCGCGGGGCGCTCAGCTCAGCGCGCCCCACGCGACATAGCCGGCGGTCGCCAGCACCATGAGTGCAAACGCGGTGCGAGCCCCCGCCGCGCGGTCTGCGAGCAATCGTGCGACCGGAATGGCGATCACCGATCCGATCGCACCGCCGCCGAGCAGCGCGGCAAAGAGCGACCAATCGACCAAACCGGACATCGCATAGCTCGCGCTGGTCGCCGCGCCGAACAACACGACCGACACCAGCGACGACGCGGCGGCGTTGGCCAGCGTCATGCCCGTTGCCGCCATCAGCCCCGGCACGATCAGGAAGCCACCACCGATCCCGAA
Organism: Sphingomonas sp.; assembly: GCF_040398505.1. Lineage (GTDB taxonomy): Bacteria > Pseudomonadota > Alphaproteobacteria > Sphingomonadales > Sphingomonadaceae > Sphingomonas. The sequence goes on from NZ_JBBATX010000012.1 coordinate 34,773, forward strand.
GAATCCGGCGGCAAGCCCCGTCACCGCTCCTGCTGGCGCCAGCTTGAAGGTCAACGCCGTCGTCAAGCGGACGGTCGCATCGCCATCTGCCTTACGCGGCAGCAGCATCGATCCGCCAACCAGCGCCATCGCCAGCGCGAACCAGATCAATAGCTGGCTACCGTCGATCTGCTTGGCGACATGCGCGCCGATCAGCGATCCGCTCAGCCCGGCGGTGCCGAATACCATAGCACAGGGCCATTTCACCCTGCCGGCGCGCGCCTGCACGAACAGGCCGAGCGCGGCATTGGCCGCAACCGCCGCAGCCGACGTACCGATCGCCACATGCGGATCCCGCACGCCGACGATGTAGAGCAGCAATGGCGTCGCCAGCACCGATCCGCCCCCGCCGAACACCGAAAGCAGCAGCCCGATGACCGCGCCGCCTGCAATCGCAGCGGGATAGGATATGCTGGCAACGTCCACGATCTAGGCCGCGACCGCGCGGTTCCACGGCAGATAGCCGAGCAATCGGGCCATGCCGCAAAATCCGCTGATCCCGGCAAAGGTCAGGCCAGCGCCGACAAAGGCCGACACACCGAAGAAATAGGGCGATACCAGCCACCCCAGAACCACCCCGGTCAGCACGAGCGAGCCCGCGACGATCTGCACCTGCCGCATCATTTCCAGCGGGGCCTTGCGATTGGCCTCCACCGGCAATCCGGCGCGCGCCCAGCCATCAAGGCCCCCGTCCAGAACTAGGCTTGCCCGCCGACAGGGGCAGCCAACCGCGCCGCATTGGCGGTCGTGCGCATACCCGATCGGCACGTGAAGATGACATCGGTCCCCGCCATCTCGGGCAGCGCCACTGCCTCGAACCGCGACAGCGGGCGCGACACGGCGCCGGGAACATGCCGACGCGCGAATTCGTCCTCCTCGCGAATGTCGATCAGCAGGGCATGGCCCTGCCGCAGGCGTTCCGCGACAGAATCAGGCGTCAGCGCGATCAGAGTCTTGGGCATTGGATGTCTCCACATCATCGGGACAGAAAATCGCGGCAAGCGTCGCCAGCACCTGCGCCGCTGCAGGATCGGCAATCCGATAGTAAATCGCGAGGCCATCGCGCCGGGTCGCCACCAGCCCGTCGCTGCGCAACACCGCCAGATGTTGCGACAGCGCCGATTGCGACAGGCCGATGAGCGGGAGCAATGCGCCCACCGATCGTTCGCCCGCCGACAATTGGCACAGGATCATCAAGCGACGCTCATTGGCGAGTGCGCGGAGCAGACGCGCCGCAGCCGCAGCGCTCTCTTCAAAGCGAGTCATGTCAAAGGTGGCGAGGTCGACCATACCGCAAATATATGCGTTGAAACTAATTTAGCAAGAGATTATATTAGGCGAGATAGGAGCTCCATCATGAACCCCAGCGTCCAGACCTTTTTCGATCCTGCGACCTTCACCGCGACCCATCTGGTCGTCGACACCCCGACCGGAACCGCCGCGATCATCGATCCCGTGCTCGATTTCGAACCCAAAGGCGGGACATTGGCGACCATCTCGGCCGATGCGCTGTTGGCTGTGATTGCCCGCCAGGGCCTGACGCTCGCTTATATTCTGGAAACGCATGCTCACGCCGACCATCTGTCGGCAGGCGACTATCTGCGGCGCAAGACGGCTGCGGCGTTGGTCATCGGCACGCATATTACCGATGTCCAAAAGGTGTTTGCGCCGATGTTCGATGCCGATGACGTGGCAACCGACGGCAGCCAGTTCGACATTCTGCTGCGCGAGGGCGACTGCCTGACGCTGGGGACGCTGACAATCCGCGCCCTGCACACGCCGGGCCACACACCGGCCTGCAACACCTATTTGATCGGGGATGCCGCCTTTGTCGGCGATACGCTGTTCATGCCGGATTATGGCACCGCGCGCGCCGATTTTCCGGGTGGCGACGCGCGAACGCTCTACCGCTCGATCAAGCGAATCCTGGCCTTGCCGCCTAAGACGCGGATTTTTGTTGGCCATGATTATCTCCCCGCTGGCCGCGCGGAGTATCGGTGGGAAACAACCGTGGCGGCGGAAGCGGCCGGCAACATCCATCTTGCGGACACCGCCGACGAGGATGCGTTCGTCGCAATGCGCGAGGCGCGCGACAAGACGCTGGCCGCGCCAACGCTGATTCTGCCGTCGCTGCAAGTCAACATTCGCGCCGGCGCGCTGCCACCCGAATCGCCGTCCGGAAGGATTTTTCTACAGCTGCCGGTCACATTGGCTTGATCGACGTGCCTGATCGTGTTGGTGCGCCTGTCGAATTCCGGCCGCGCTCCCCGCCATAACGATCCGCTAACGCTTCTGCGCTACACCCTGCGGCGTGCGTACCGAACCGACCTCGCAATTCGCCATGCCGCGAATCGACGCCAGAGCGTTGCTCGGCCTGTATGATCCTGCCGACACGACCGATTGGGCGCCGATCCGCGCGGCGCAATTGCATGCCGGCAGCCAGCTCGCCTTCTTCCTGCTCGCGGCCAATCTCATCGGCGCGACGCTGGTTACACTGCTGCTCGAACGCGCCGCGCCGTTATGGGCGATGGCGAGCTGGAGCGCGGTCGTCGCAGCGGTCGCGGTGGCGGTCACCTTCCGTCGCCTCGCCGCACGCCACCGCGCCGCCAGCAATGCCACGCTAAACGATGTGCGCGACACGGTGCTCGAGGGGATCGCGCTCGCGGCCGTCTGGTCGGTGCCGCCGCTTGCCTTTGGCGCTACCGCCGATAGCACCACCGCGCTTGGGCTGTGGATCGTATTGTCGGTGCTGATGACCGCGTCGGCCGTCGCGATGGCGGCACTGCCGCTGGCGACGCTCAGCTTTTTAGGCGTCCTCGGCGCGGCGATCTCCACGATGTTGTTCTTTGTCGGCGGGCCGGTGCTGGCGGCCTCGGTCCTGCTCTTTACCACGCTGCTGATGATCGGCTGCTTCACCCGCGCCCGCGCGCTGGTGGTGATCCGCGCCGGGGAAATCGCGCTTGCCGAGCGTGACGAGACCGTCAGCTTGCTGCTGCGCGAGGCGCAGGATCACAGCGCCGACTGGTTGTGGGAAACCGATGCCGCGCGCCGCATCGTGCGCGCCTCGCCGCGCTTTGCGCATTCGGTCGGGCTCGATCCCGTCAGCATCAACGGCAAGGCGCTGCTCGAAGTGTTGGCCGGTCCGACCTGGGAGGCCGGCAATTTCGCGGCGGGCCTGCGCACGCTCGCCGAGCATTTGAAAGGACGCGTGGCGTTCAGCGGCGTGTTGCTGCCGGTGTGGGTCGACGATAGCGAACGCTGGTTCGAAATCGCCGCCAACCCGCGCATCGATGAACGCGGCGCGTTCATCGGCTTTCGCGGCGTCGGATCGGACGTCACCGAACAGCGCGAATCGGCCGACAAGATCAACCGCATGGCGCGTTTCGATACGCTGACCGGCCTGCCCAATCGCCTGCACATCAACGAAACGCTGGCGCGCGCGATGGTAGACGCCACCAAATGGGGCAGCCGCTGCGCCTTCATGATGATCGATCTCGATCGCTTCAAGGCGGTCAACGATTCGCTCGGCCATCCGATCGGCGACCGGTTGCTCGGGCGCGTGTCCGAACGGCTCACTGCGTTGATGAGCGAGAATGAGCTGATCGGGCGGCTCGGCGGCGACGAGTTCGCGGTCGTCGTGCGCGATGCGAGCGCCAGCGCGCGCGTCGAACGCCTCGCCCAGACGATCGTCGATGCGCTCGCCAAACCCTATGACCTCGATCAGCACACGCTCTACACCGGGGCCAGCGTCGGCGTCGCCTTCGGCCCGCGCGACGGCGCGACGGCGGAGATGCTGATCCGCTCGGCCGACCTCGCGCTCTACCGCTCGAAGGATCAGAGCGGCGGGATGTACCATTGCTACGAACCGCAATTGCACGTCGCCGCCGAAGAGCGCCGTGTCCTCGAACAGGCGCTGCGCAAGGCGCTCAGCAATGACGAGCTCGACGTGCATTATCAGCCCGTCGTCGATGCCGGCACCGGTAGCCTGAAAGGGTTTGAGGCGCTGGTGCGCTGGACGCATCCCGAACTCGGCTCGATCTCGCCCGTCAAGTTCATCCCGCTCGCCGAGGATGCGCGGCTGATCGCGCCGATCGGCGAGTGGGTGCTGCGTTCGGCCTGTACCGAGGCGGCGAGCTGGCCCGGTGAAACGCGCATCGCGGTCAACGTCTCGCCCGAACAATTGCACAATCCCGGCTTCGTCGCGATCGTCGCCTCGGCATTGGCGAATAGCGGCCTCCCCGCCAGCCGGCTCGAGCTTGAAGTCACCGAAAGCGTGTTCATGCGCGACGATACCGGCGCGGTGAAGGTGCTCGAGCGCATTCTCGGGCTCGGCGTCCGCCTCAGCCTCGACGATTTCGGCACGGGCTATTCCTCGCTCGGCTATCTCAGCCGCACGAAGTTTTCGACAATCAAGATCGACCGCAGCTTCGTGATCGGCGCGTCGAAGAAAGTGCCCGAGGCGATCGCGATCATCCGCGCGGTGGTCGCGCTTGCACAAAGCCTCGGCATGGCCACCACTGCCGAGGGCGTTGAGACCGAGGACGAACACCGCATGGTGCAGGATCTCGGCTGTACCAAGGTCCAGGGCTATTATTTCGGCCGCCCGCTCCCCGTCGCCGAAGCGCGCGCCCTCGCGCACCGCAACTGGGGCGACCGCGCCGCTGCGTAAAGCCGCTTGCGGGCCACGCGGCGGCACGCTAACGATCGCCGTTGATAGGGGTGTAGCTCAGTTGGTTAGAGCGTCGGTCTCCAAAACCGAAGGCCCTCGGTTCGAGTCCGAGCTCCCCTGCCAAGCCTGAAGGCGCACGCGGTCAGCGAAGCTGACCCGCGAGACGCCGCAAGGCCGGCCGGCGGCACCTGTGCCGTCCGACGTGATGGGACTTGCTCCTATCACGGCCCCCTGTTAGACCGTACCCATTCCGACATCGGGAATTCTCGTCATCGGGCCTTGGCAGGCCCGGGCGGCGGGCCCATGTCCGACACGCAACGTTACAACAAGAGTGCAGGCACCGTGGCAAAGACGACCCCTCTCGAATTCTTCCGTCAGGTTCAGGCCGAGACCAAGAAGGTCGTGTGGCCGACGCGGCGCGAGACGCTGACGACGGGCCTTATGGTGGTGATCATGACGGTGATCCTCGGCCTGTTCTTCTTCGTGATCGACACCAGCTTCGAGGCGGTCATCGCCCTGCTGCTCAGCCTCGCAAAGTAAGAGACACATCCCATGGCACGCTGGTATATCATCCACGCTTATTCGGGTTTCGAGGGCAAGGTCCGCGATTCGATCATGTCGGAGGCGACCCGCATGGGCCTCGAACAGCTCGTCGAGCAGATCGAAGTCCCGACCGAGACGGTCACCGAGGCGCGCCGCGGCAAAAAGATTTTGGTCGAGCGCAAATTCATGCCCGGCTATGTGCTGGCCAAGCTCAACATGAATGACGACGTCTATCACCTCGTCAAGAACACACCCAAGGTTACCGGCTTCCTCGGCCCCAATGGCAAGCCGCAAGCGATCCCCGAGGCGGAAGCCGCGCGGATGCTCAACACCAAGGACGAAGCCGCCGCCGCTGCGCCCAAGCAGAAGATCAAGGTCGATTTCGAAATCGGCGATTCGGTCAAGGTGCTCGACGGCCCGTTCGCGAGCTTCAACGGCATTGTCGAGGAATTGGATTTCGACCGCAGCCGTGTGAAGGTGTCGGTGAGCATCTTCGGGCGTGCCACGCCGGTTGAGCTGGAATTTGAGCAAGTCGAGCGCAGCAAGTAAGGCGAAGCCTTACGAGCGACCCGCACAGGATTAGCGAAAGCTAATCCTGAGACGGCGGAGACCGGCCGGCGGGTCGCGAAGCGAACCCGTCCGACGAAAGACGCGGGATTTACTCCCGCGTCCTCCCTGCCCCCAGCATTGAACCCAGCATCACGCGATGCTACAAAGCGTGCCTCTCCCGGAGGCACCAACATGCGCACAACCCTCGCGCTAGACGACGACCTCGTATTGCAAGCCCAAGCCTATACCGGCCTGAAGGAAAAATCGGCGCTGGTTCGCGAAGCGCTGAAAGCGTTGATCGAACGCGAAGCAGCGCACCGCCTCGCCCGCCTTGGGGGAAGTGATCCGGACGCAGCCGCCGGACCGCGCCGCCGCACGGCCTGAAAGTGCTGCTCGTCGATACCGGCATCTGGATCGATCATTTGCGCAGCGGCGATGCGGTACTTGGCCGCGTGCTGTTGGCGGGAAATGTGCTCGGCCATCCGATGGTCACGGGGGAACTTGCGATGGGCAGCCTCGCCGACCGTATCGGCTTCCTCACCTTGCTCCAGCGCTTGCCGCAGGCGGTGCGCGTGAGCGATGCGGAAGTGCTGGCGCTGGTCGAACGTGGCACGCTGTTCAGCCGTGGCCTAGGCTTTGTCGATGCGCATCTCCTCGCCGCCACGCTGCTCACGCCAGATGCGCGTTTGTGGACACGCGACAAGCGGCTGGCCGACGCGGCGGCGGAACTCAGGG